>CAYZCV010000082.1:9380-15127 GCA_964476965.1 uncultured Opitutus sp.
CTTCTCGTTCAACGCGGGCTTTCTCGATCCCCGGAAACAGGCGATTCGCGAGGCCTTCCTTGAAGTGCCGCCAGACCGGCTGCTGGTCGAAACCGATGCGCCCGCGATGATTCCGCCAACCGAGTGGCGAACCCACCGGCTCCCGCCGGGCCTGGACGGAACCGCCCTCAATCATCCGGGTAACATCGAGGCGGCTTACGCCGGTTTGGCGGCCCTGCTGGGATGGCCGGTCCCGGACCTGGCGGGCCGGGTCGCCACCAATTTCACGCGCCTGTTCGGCGAATGATCAGATTGACGGCCTCCTGCGCCGCAACCAGCCCGAAGGCACCGGTCACAAAAACGGCGGTGCCAAAACCCGTCGAACAATCGAGCCGCAGATTGCCACCCGGCTCCGGCGTATCCGCGCAGGTGCCGTCCGCCCAGGGGAAGACCGGCTTCTCTGCGGACCAGACGCAGCGCACCCCGTAGCGGTTGCCCTCGCCACCCGCGAAGCCGTGGTCCCGGCGCAGTTTTTTCCTCACCATCCGCAGCAGATCGTCCTGCGTCGACTCCCCGAGGTCGGCGGCGCGGATCTGGGTCGCGTCGCGCTTGCCGCCGGCACCGCCCACCGTCACGCACGGCGTCGCGTGGCGGACGGCGGAGGCGATCAGCAGCGCCTTGTGGGACATCAAGTCCACAGCATCGATGACCACATCAAACCGGGGCTCAAGCAGCCGGGCCGCTGTCGCGGCCGTGAAGAACTCGGGAACCACGGTGACCCGGCAGGCCGGATTGATCGCGCGCACTCGCTCCGCCAGCACGACGCCCTTCGGCCGGCCGATGTTGCCGTCGATCGCCGGCAGCTGCCGGTTGACGTTCGTGATGCACACGTCGTCGAGGTCAATCAGCGTGATCGCCCCGACCCCACTTCGCGCCAGTCCCTCGACGGTCCACGACCCAACCCCACCCAGGCCAACGACCGCAACGTGGGCCGCCTGCAGGCGAGGCAGGGAGGCCGCACCCAGCAGACGGGCCAGTCCGCCAAAACGCTCAAGGTAGTCGGGATCCAGTGCCATGTGCACGGAAGCGAGCAACAATCCCGGCCCGCATGGCAACACCGCACTCGCCGGGGCCGGCGACGTTGACCCGCGGCAACCGGTCAGTGGCCGGAAACCAGCAGGTTCCCCACCGCCTGCACCGCCAGGGTCTCCCGCTGGGCCCAATCACCCTGAATCCGCACGAAGGGCAGCGCTCGCGTCTGCAGGGTTTCGAGCCAGAGCCGGCGGCAGCGCTCCCGGCCGGCGGCGTCGGGGAAACACCGCTGGGGGTCGGGCTCAAAGGCCAGGTCGGTATCACAGAAGAGATACAGGGCGATGCGCCGGGCCCGCCGATCGGCCTCGTCGCGCACCCAGCCCGGACAATGGCCCGGGAACAGCAGGTCCGCCCACAGCACATTGGTGAGAAGCTCGGTATCCGAAAACATCAGCCGGCGCGCCGAGGCCGCCGCGTGTTCCTCGCCGGCGATCTGTCCCCGGGCAATCGCATCGAGGTCGGCCGCGACGATCCGGCCCCCGTGCGCATCCCAAAAACTGCGCACGTGCTCGGGAGCCCACGGTTCGCCAAAATGGGCCGCCAGCCGCTCGGCGAGGGTGCTCTTCCCCGTCGATTCAGGTCCGAACAGGGCGATGCGAAGCGGGGTCTCAGGCATGGCCCACCTTGCGTTCCGCCAGCGATGCCCGCCAGGCAACCCAGCCCCAAACCGCCAGGCCGAGGAAAAGCAGGTACAGGCCGGCGGTCAGCCGCAGGTCCTTCACCCAGTAAACGCCTATTGCCACCGCATTGACGAGCATCCAGCCCAGCCAGCACTCGAGGACCTTGCGGGCCTGCAGCCACTGCGCCACGACACTGAAGACCAGAATGAAGGCATCCCAATGGGGCAGCGCCGCGTCCGTCGTGCGGTGCATGAACTCACCCCAGGCCAGCGTGGCCGCAGCTCCCGCGATCACGATCATCACCCGCACGGAAGCCGACAACTGGGTGACGGGAAGCTCCGGAGCGACCCGCGCCGGCTCCCGGAGGGCGCGATGCCAGTGCCACCAGCCATAGGCCTGCAGGCCGAAAAAAATGACCTGCAGGATCGCGTCGGAGTACAGGCCTACCCCGAGGAAAATCCAGGCATACAGCGCCACCTGCACGAGCCCGACCGGCCAGCCCCAGATGTTCTGCCGGATCATCAGCCAGACGCCGAGCACGCCCAGCACGGTTCCCGCGATCTCCAGCGCGCTCATGCCTCGGGTTTCTGGCCGTCCACGTAGGCCTCGAGCGCCTCGCGCGTGACGGCGTGGCGCGCGCCGCAGCGCGGGCAGCGGATCTCGAGCGTTTCTCCGCCCCCGAACAGATCCTCGGGGTCGCTGCGAAACGCCGGGGCCAACACCTGGAGCATGCGCGGCTGATTGCAGCCGCAGTGCCAGCGCTGGATCCGGCGCTCCATCAGGACCACGGTCTCGCTTGCCTCGAGCGTCGCGAGGCGCGCGTCGCTGAGACCGCGGAGCCAGGCGAGGTCGCAATCAGGATGTTCAACCGCCAGAACGAAGGACTCGTCCGCCACGGCAAACGCCCGGGCCATGCGCTGCTCGCTCTGGTGGTAGAAGGCCTCCAAGGCGGCAAAGGGATCCGCCCCGGTGAAGGCCACCGTGCTGCGCCGCTTGGGCTGGTTGCCCCGCACAACGTCGGAATAGAACAGGTTCTCCGGAAAGACGCGGACGTTCTCGTCAAAAATGCGGCCGGTCACCGCGCCGGTCTCGTTGTCGCCGGCCAGAAACACGTTCAGCAGGGGATCCTGAAAATTGAGGGTCCACGCCGTCAGCTCGTTCCACGGCCGGGTCGCGGTGTGGAGCACAAAGGCGGCCAGCGCCCGCTTGAACAGGGCATCGTGCACCGGAGCCGGCTTCAGTTGCTGACCGGCCAGGTGAAGGTAGTAGTCGACGTAGAGATCGCCGAAGTCCGCCGTCGACAGCAGCACATTGCGGCTGCGCACGAAATAGGTGCGCACCTCGAGTCCGCTGTCGGAAGGGTTGACGGGCGTGGAGTCAGGCATCCCCGCAATGAGAACCGGGAATCCCCGGTTGTCGAACCCGGCGGCGGACGCCGGCCGACTTACTTCCCGTCGACCAGCGGAAGCTTCTTCAGCTTCTCGATCTTCGGCTTGATCACTACCCGGCAGTAACCGGCCGAGGGATTTTTGCGGTAGTAGTCCTGATGATCATCCTCCGCCCGATAGAAGCGGGCGAGAGGCGCAAGTTCCGTGACGATGCGTCCACCCCACGCAGGATTGGCCCGGGCGAGCGAGGCTTCGGCCGCCAGCTTCTGGCTCTCATTGGCGTAGAGGATGACCGACCGGTACTGCGTGCCGGAATCGGCGCCCTGGCGGTTGAGCGTCGTCGGATCGTGGATTTCCCAGAAAAAATCGAGCAGCGCCTCCAGCGAGACTTCGTCTGGATCAAACGTGATGCGGATGACCTCGGCGTGGCCCGTTGTGCCCTCACACACCTCCTCATAGGTGGGATTGGGGCGCGTGCCGCCCGCGTAGCCGCTGACCACAGACTTGACGCCGGGGACGAGCTCATAGGCCGCCTCCGTGCACCAGAAGCAGCCACCGCCCACGACAAGGGTTTCGTTTTTGCGATCAGCGGCAGAGGTTTCGAGGGTCATCAGGAGGCCGAGCGTGGCGGCAAGGAAGGCGGTTTTCATGGAGCGGCGACAGGGAAAGCCTAGGGCATTCGGGCCATTTCGCAACCCGGCCGGGTCAACCGCGGCTGAGCTTCCGATACTTGATGCGATGAGGCTGGTCCGCCTCCTTGCCTTTGCGGCGCCGATAATCCTCGAGGTACGACGTGTAATTGCCGGCAAACCAATGCACGTAGCTGTCACCCTCGAAGGCCATGATGTGCGTGGCGATGCGGTCGAGGAACCAGCGATCGTGCGAGATGATCACGGCGCAGCCGGCGAAATTCTCGAGGCCCTCCTCCAGCGCACGGATGGAGTTCACGTCGAGATCGTTCGTGGGCTCGTCCAGCAGGATGAGGTTCGCCCCGCTCTTGAGCACGCGCGCGAGGAGGACCCGATTGCGCTCACCGCCGGAAAGCACGCCGACTTTCTTTTGCTGATCCGCGCCGACGAAGCCAAACTGGGCGCAATAGGCCCGGCTGTTCACGGTGCGCGCTCCCAGCGGCATCATTTCCTGGCCGTCGCTGATCACCTCCCAGATCGTCTTTTCATTCTGGAGCGAGTCGCGGGACTGCTCGACGTACGCGGACTTGACCGTGTCCCCGACCCGGAAACTTCCGGCATCGGGCTGCTCCAGCCCCGTGATGAGGCGGAACAAGGTCGTCTTCCCCGCGCCATTCGGACCGATGATGCCGACGATGCCGCCCGGCGGCAGGGAGAAGGAGAGGTTTTCGTAGAGCAGCTTGTCGCCGTACGCCTTCGTCACGCCCTGGGCCTCGACCACCAGCGTGCCAAGCCGCGGCCCCGGCGGAATGATGATCTCGAACTTCCTTTCCTGCTCGGCGACGTCCTGCTTGAGCATGGACTCGTAAGCGCTGATGCGGGCCTGGCCCTTGGCCTGACGGGCCTTGGCGCCCGAGCGGATCCACTCCAGTTCGCGCGCCATCGCCTTCTGACGGCGGTCCTCCGTGCGCTGCTCGACCGCCAGGCGGCGCTGCTTCTGTTCCAGCCAGTCGGAATAATTGCCCTTCCACGGAATGCCGTGACCCCGGTCAAGTTCGAGAATCCAGCCGGCCACGTTGTCGAGGAAGTAGCGATCGTGAGTGACCGCGATGACCGTGCCCTCGTAGCGGGCGAGGTGCTGCTCGAGCCAGTTGACGCTGTCGGCATCGAGGTGGTTGGTCGGCTCATCCAGCAGGAGGATGGCCGGCTTTTGCAGGAGCAACCGCGCCAACGCCACGCGGCGGCGCTCGCCACCGGACAGGTGGTCGACCACGGCGTCTGCCGGCGGGCAGCGCAGGGCATCCATGGCCTGTTCCACCAGCGGGGCGACATCCCACGCGCCGAGGGCTTCGATCTTCGCCTGCAACTTCGCCTGATGATCGGCAATGGCATCCCGCGCCGCGTCATCCTCCGCGGCCGCCAGTTCATCCCACGAGGCATCGTAGGCCGCCGTGAGTTCCGTCAGGTGCCGAACGCCTTCCTCGACGCAGGCCCGGACCGTGGCGCCCGCGGTCAGTGCGGGCTCCTGCTCGAGCAGACCGACACTGTAGCCGGGTTCGAACGCCACGTGGCCATCGAACTCCTTGTCGCGGCCCGCCAGGATGCGCATGAGCGAGGACTTGCCCGAGCCGTTCAGCCCGAGGACCCCGATCTTGGCGCCATAGTAAAAGGACAGGGAGATATCTCGGAGGATTTCCTTGCGCTCGATTTTCTTCGAGACGCCCATCATCGAGAAAATCACCTTGGGTTCTTCAGGCTTGGCCATGGGTGGCAGCACACGCCGCCACCGCAGTCGCCGCAAGCCCGGCGTTTCCCGGCGTCAGGGCGCCGTCGCGCGTTCCAAACCGGCGAGGAAGGCCAGCGCCTCCTCACGGTTGCTCCCGCACATCTCGGCCTGCGGCTGGAGCCCTTGGCAAACGGCCGGACGCTCCGGTCGTCCAAACAACGCGCAGCGATAATCGTCCAATAACTGCACGCAGGGCACACCCGCCGGCTTGCCCCATGGCATTCCTGGGATCGGCGAAGTAATCGACGGGCCA
>CAYZCV010000083.1:0-15023 GCA_964476965.1 uncultured Opitutus sp.
GCCTGCGATGGCATGGCGCGTGGTGGATGCACGCCATGCCTTCGAGCATGCGGTTGCGGGTGCTGCGGACCAGCGCGAGATGGAAGTTGCCGTTGGCCCGGAGGTAGTCGCCGTAACTGGTCGGATTCTTGGGCGTGTAGGACAGCACGGCGTGGGCGCGAAGGCTGGCAATGTCATCGGCGGTGGCGCGGGCGGCGGCGAGCGCCGCCGCCTCGGGCTCAAGAATGCGGCGCAGCTCGCAGAGTTCGCGGAAATGGGCGATCGACAGGGGCGTGACGGAGTAGCCCTTGTACGGGTTGAGCACCAGCAGGCCCTCGTGCGCCAGCCGGTTGAGCGCCTCGCGGAGGGGAGTGCGGGAAACGCTGAACTCGGCACTCAGCTCGGTCTCTATGATGCGGACCCCCGGCTTCAACTGGCCCGTCAGAACCCGGTGCTTGATCAGACCGTAGAGCCGAGTCGGCATCGCCTGCGGCACGGTTGACGCCTGGGATGGATCGAGTTCGACGAGGGAGGGAATATCGGTCACAGCACGGTGAGTGGTAAGGGGATTTGCGGCGGATGGGAATTTGAAAGCTTGCAAGATAGCCTCAAATCATTCGCATTGTATACAATATTCAGGGTGGGCATGGGGCCTGCTCTGCGGGCGGACGCCCCTCAATCAGGCTGACCTTCATCCCTATGAAACTGATCCCGGTCTTGTTGCTCACCCTCGCCCTGATTCCGCCGGTCCAGGCGCGCGATTTTGATCTCATTCTTCGGCAGGGCATCGTGGTCGATGGCACCGGCGCGACTCGCCGGGTGGCCGATGTCGGCATCAACGGTGACGCCATCGCCGCGGTTGGCAATCTCACCGGCTCGCGGGGCAAGCGCGAGATCGATGTCCGCGGCCTGATCGTTGCGCCGGGCTTCATTGATCTGCACGGACATCTCGACGGCCCGTCGGGCCTGAACTCCCCTGATCCGCGCCGCCGTGCTGCGCAGAACATGGTGGGGCAGGGCATCACGTCCTCAGCCATCAATCCCGACGGGCGCCAACCCAACTCGCTCGTGGACCAGCGCAAGTTCTACGAACAAAACGGCATCGGCCTCAATGTCGCCCTCTTCAACGGGCACAACACCCTGCGCGCGATGGTCATGGGTGCGGATCAGGAGCGTCCGGCGACGCGGGAGGAGATCGCAAAGATGCAGGACATCCTGCGGCGCGGACTGGAGATTGAGGGTTCGTTTGGCCTCACGCTCGGCGTGGAGTATTTCAGCGGGCAATACTCCACCTCCGATGAGCTGGTTGACCTGGCCAAGACTCTCGCGCCCTACGGCGGCGTGTACACCTCGCACCTGCGCAGCCAGGGCATCTCGCCCATGTGGTACAAGCCGAGCGTGCACCGCGACATCAAGCCACCCACCTTGGAGGAAGCCCTGGCCGAGACCGTGCGGGTCGCCGAGGAGACCGGCGTCACCACGGTGGTCACCCACATGAAAGGCTGGGGACCCGGCTACCGCGGCGAGGCGGCGAAATGGGTCGCGTACCTTCAGGCCGCCCGCGACCGCGGGGCGAAGCTCTACATGGATCTCTACGCGTTCAACAGCACCGGCTCCGACGGCAATTTCATCATGATTCCTCCCTGGGCCCTGGGCGAACCCGCGTCGGGCCCGACACCGGCCAGCTTCGACTACCGGGCGGCCTTCCGCTCCATCATGGAGGACACCGGCAAGGCCGGTGATCTCGAGCGAGATGTGGCGCACCAGGTCGCCCTGAAGGGCGGGGCCGAGAATGTCGTGATCCTGGAGTATCCGGATGCCTCCTACGTCGGCCAGACCCTCGCCGCCGTGATGGAGCGCCGCAAACTGTCGCTGATCGAGATGGCCATCGCGCTCCAACTCGAGGGCAACCCCCTGCTGCCTGGTGGCGCCAAGATGCGGGCGCTCAGCCTCGATCAGGCGGATCTCGAGGTGTACTACGCCCAGCCCTGGGCCTCGACCGGCACCGATGGTTCCATCGTGCTCCCCGAAGAGGCGGTGGGACCGCGCAAGTACATCGGGACCAACCGCCGTCACTTCGGCACCTATCCGCAGCGCATCGCCTTCTACAGTCAGGAACGCAAGGTGGACTCCCTCGAGGAGGCGATCCGCAAGTGCACCACGCTCGCCGCGGAGATTCTCAATATCCCCGACCGCGGCCGGATCGCGGCCGGGGCGAAGGCCGATCTCGTTGTCTTCGATCTCGCCAATCTGCGCGACAACACGACGGTGGCCGAACCCAGCGTTTACCCCAGCGGCATCGTCCACGTCTACGTCAACGGCGTCGCCGTGGTCGACCAGGGCAACCGCACGCAGGCGCTGCCCGGTCGCGTGCTTGACCCGGTGGGCCGTCCCGCCTGGCGCGATCCCGCCGCGGCGCGCTAGGCGCATCGCCCGGCCCGGCCGGTCATTCTGGTTGTTTCTCCCGTCCACCCTCTTCCCTCGATGAAATCGCCCCTGCTGCTCGCCGTCGCCACCCTGCTCGGTTCCGCTTTGGTCACCGCCACCTCCCTGCGCGCCCAAGGTGACATGCACACCTCACCCCCGCCCACCGCGACCGCCCCGAACCTCACCGGTTTGGCGTGGCGCAACCTCGGTCCGATGCGGGGCGGCCGCTCCATCGCCGTCGCGGGCTCCTCCGCCCGCCCGCTGGAGTATTACTTCGGCGCGACTGGCGGCGGTCTGTGGAAGACGACCGACGGCGGCATGCATTGGGCGCCCGTCACCGACGGGCAGATCGGCAGCTCATCCGTGGGCGCCGTGGCCGTCGCGCCTTCGCGGCCCGACACCGTTTACCTGGGGATGGGCGAGAGCCAGCTGCGCGGAAATGTCATGCAGGGTGACGGCGCCTACAAGAGTGTCGACGGCGGCGCGACGTGGCAGCGCATCGGTCTCGAGCGTTCGCAGGTGATTGCCCGGCTTCGCGTCCACCCGACCAACCCCGACCTCGTTTACGCCGCCGTGCTGGGCGACACCACGCAGCCGAATCCTGAACGCGGCGTCTACCGCTCGCGCAATGGCGGCGCATCGTGGGAACAGGTTCTGTTCAGGGATGAGCGCACCGGGGCGGTCGACCTGGCGCTGGATCCCAACAACCCGGACACCCTTTACGCCGCGCTTTGGCAGACCTACCGCATTCCGTGGAAGCTCTGGAGCGGTGGCCCGGGTTCGGGCCTCTTCAAGTCGACTGATGGCGGCACCACCTGGACTGAGCTCTCGAGCCGGCCGGGGTTTCCCGCCGGCGTGCTGGGCAAGATCGGCGTGACCGTCTCGCCGGCGGATCCCCAGCGCCTGTTCGCCGTCGTCGAGGCGCAGGCGGGAGGCCTCTATCGGTCGGACGACGCGGGGGCGACGTGGTCGCTGGCCAACAATCACCGCGACCTCTGGCAGCGTGCCTTTTACTTCAATCGCGTGCAGGCCGACCCGAAGGATCGGGACACGGTCTACATCCTGAACTTCATGCTGGCCAAGTCGACCGACGCCGGAGCGAGCTACACCATTCTGAACACTCACCATGCCGACCACCACGACCTGTGGATCGCGCCGGAGGATCCCCAGCGCATGATCGTGGCCGACGACGGAGGCGGCGAGGTTTCCTTCAACGGCGGGGCCACCTGGTCGCACCAGCTCTACTCCACCGCCCAGCCCTACCGGGTGGAGACCACGGCGGATTTTCCCTACCACGTCGTCGCGTGCCAGCAGGACAATTCATCGTTCGCGATCCCGGTTCGCGATGGTGGCGCCGGCCTGCTGCCGTCCTTTCCGCTGACCGGAGCCGCGGCCGGCCGGATCCGCAATGACAGCCGTGGGTACTTCTATTACCAGGTCGGCGGCGGGGAGAGCGGATGGGTCGCGCCGCATCCGGCCAAGCCCGACATCTTCTTCGCGGGCTCGACCAATGTCCTCACCCGCTTTGATCGCCGAACCGGTGAGGTCCGCGATGTCCAGCCCTGGCCGCGCATTGTCATGGGCGAATCCGCGAGCGTGATGCCCGAGCGCTGGAACTGGACCTACCCGGTTATCTTCTCCCCGCTCGCGCCCCACGACCTGTACACCGGATCCCAGCACGTCTGGCGCTCCCGGGATGAAGGGGCCACGTGGGAAAAGATTTCCCCCGACCTCACCCGGGCCGATCCGGCCACCCTCGGCGATACGGGTGGCGCCATCATCCTCGACCAGGATGGGCCCGAGGTTTACGCAACGATCTTCGCGCTGGCGCCCTCGCGCATCGAGCGGGACACGGTCTGGGCCGGTTCGGACGATGGTCTGATCCATGTGACCCGGGACGGCGGACGCAGCTGGACCAATGTCACGCCGAAGGAGATCCCGGCCCATACGCGGATCAGCGTGATCGAGGCGTCCCCGCACGCCCCCGGTCGTGCCTGGGTCGCCGCCAAGCGGAACCAGCTGGGCGACCGCCAGCCCTATCTGTTCCGCACCGACGATTACGGTGCCACCTGGACCCGACTCGACGCCCGTCTGCCCCGCCATGAGTTCACCCATGTGATCCGCGAGGATCCGGTGCGCGCCGGTCTGCTGTACTGCGGGACCGAATACGGAGTGTGGGCCTCCTGGGACAGCGGCGCGAACTGGAGTTCGCTCCAGCTCAAGCTGCCCGCCGTGCAGGTGCCGGACCTCAAGGTGGAGAAGCACGACCTGGTCATCGCGACGCATGGGCGCGGCTTCTACGTGCTTGAGAACATCGCGCCCCTGCGGCAGCACGACCCGGCGCAGGCGGCGGGCCGTTTCCATCTCTTCACGCCCGAGGGTGTCTATCGCGAGGAGTACCCGGCCCAGATCGATTTCCTCCTGGCGCAGGAGACCCGTGACGCGCGTCTGGAAATCCTCGATCCCACCGGTGGGGTGCTGCGCCAGCTCGCCCTCCCGGAGGTGATCCCCGCGGGCCATCACCGGACGGAGTGGAATCTGCGCGGCGCCGGCGCCACCGTGTTTCCCGGGATGATCCTGGAGGCCGCCAGCCCGGCCCGCGGCGTGCGGGTTCCGCCGGGCGAGTACCAGGCGCGCCTGACGGTCGCCGGCGTGACCCAAACGGTCCGCTTCACCGTGCAGCCTGATCCGCGTCGCTCGACGACCCCGGCGGAGTATGCCGCGCAATACGCGCTGGCCGTCCGGGTGCGCGACGCCGCAAGCCGCGCCAACGAGGCGGTGATCCGGATTCGGGAAATCAAGCGGACCCTGCCGGCCGGATCGGATCTGGCCGCACGCCTCACCGCCATCGAGGGCGACATCTACCAGATCAAGAACCAGAGTCCCAAGGACAAGATCGCCAACGCGATCAAGGTGAATGACCGGCTGGCGGCGCTCATGGCCATGGTGGACCGGGGTGACGGCGCCCCGGGCGGACCGCAGCAGGCGGTGGCAACCGAGCTGATTGCCGAGCTCGACGGACACCTCGCGAAGCTCGACGCGCTCCTCAAGACTCTTTGAAGCTCAGGGTGTGACGTCCTCAGCCTCCAGGCCACTCCCCGCGGGGATCCCGGTGTCCCGCGCTCTTCGCGGGCTGCTGGCGTTCAGCCTGGCCGCGACGGTCGGAGCGCGATCGGCCAGCGGAGCGGAAAACGCCGCGGCGCCGTCCGCTCCCGGGGCGGTGGCCCTCACCCCCGTTGTCGTGACCGGTTCGCGCCTCCCACCGGACGTGGGCGCGCACGAGTGGGGCACCCGGGTGCTTGCGGCTGACTCGGTGGATGCCCAAGCGACCTGGGTCGACCGCTTGCAGTCCCTCCCGCAGGTCGGTGGGGGCTCGCTCAACGCCGGCCGCTTCGGTTCGCTGGCCGCGGGCACCGCCGCCGTGGCGCTCCGCGGCCTGCCGGCCGACTCGACCCTGGTGCTGCTCGAGGGAAGGCGCGCGCCGGTCTATCCCTTTGCGGAGGGTGGCGCGTCTGCCTTCGTCGACCTCCACGGCCTTCCGGGTGGCGCCGTGCGCGCCATCGAGGTGCTCCCGACCCAGGCGGCCGCCATTTACGGTTCGGACGCGGTGGCCGGGGTTGTGAACGTCCGCTGGGATGCGCGCTTCTCCGGTGAGCAGATCGATGTGCGCTACGCCAACACAGTGGACACCGATGCCGCAGATCGGCGCTTTTCCGGCGTCATGGGACGTCAGGCCAGCCGAACCGGGGTGGTCGTTGCCCTCGATTTCCAGTCGCAGTCCGCGCTGCACCAGCGGGACCGCGCCTATGCCGCGAGTGACGACAAGCGCGCGCTGGGCGGCAGTGATTTTCGCAGCTCCGTTTCCAATCCCGGCACGGTCAATCACCCGGTGTCCGGCCGTCGTTTGCTCGTCCCGGCGACCAGCGACGGAAGGGTGACGGTGGCCGAGCTGGTTCCCGGCACCGCCCGTTTCGATCGCGGCCCCTACCAAGTCCTGCTGCCGGCGGCGGAGCGCCGGGGCGTGGTGCTACTGGGACGGATTTCGGTGAGTCCCCGCTGGGATGGATTTGTTGAGGCCTATGGTCGGCGTACGGAGACGCATTTCCAACTCTCGCCGGCACCTATCCAGGGAGATGAGCAGGGCATCCGCGTGCCGGCGCAGAATCCCTTCAATCCATTCGGGGCCGAGGTGGACTTTCGCTACCGCCTGACCGACGCGGGCGCGCGAACTCAGGACATTCGCGCCGACTCGGCGCGGATCGTTGCTGGCCTGCGCGGCGCCTTTGGCGATCGCTGGTACGGCGAGGCCGCGCTGGTCGCCCACACGGTTGCCGTGCGTCAGCAGGAGGCCAACCAGCTGTTCCGCCCCGCCGTCGTTGCCGCGCTGGCGCAAACCGATCCCGCACGCGCCCTTAACGTGTTCGGATCCGGGGAGGGCGTGAACGCGGCTTCTGTGGTGGACGAGCTGACCATCACGCTTGATCGCCGCGGACACAGTCGGCTGCGCGGGGTGGATGCCCAGGCTTTTGGCCCGGTTGGTCAGTGGCGCTCGGGTGAGGTCCTGCTGGCCATGGGCGCGGAGTACCGCTGGGAGGATCTGGGTGATCGTCCTGATCCGCGGGCGGTGCGGGGCGACGTGATCGACGTCAAGTCCACGGCGGCGCGCGGCGCGCGCGAAACGGGCTCGGCCTACGTGGAGGCGCGTCTGCCTCTGGCCCGCCAGTGGGAAGGGCAGGTCGCGCTGCGTGCGGATCAGGCCAACGATTTCGGCGATTCGGTGGTACCCTACGCCAGCCTGCGCTGGATCCCGCATGAGACCTTCGCCCTGCGGGCCGCCTATGGACGATCCTTCCGCGCACCCAGCCTGGCGCAGCTTTATTCGGCCGAGACGCGTCAGACCCGGGACCTTCGCGACACCCGCCGGTTTGCGCTGACGGGTGCGGCCGACGATGATCGCTCCGCCCTGCTTGTCCGCAGCGGAGGCAATGCCGGCCTCGCCGCGGAAACGTCCGAGCACGCCACCCTTGGCGGGGTTCTGACGGCGCTCAAACCCAACGGACTGCGCCTGGCGGTCGATGCCTATCGCATCGATCGGAGCGAAGGGATCGCCGAAGTCGATCCGCAGTACCTGTTGGATAATGAGGCCCTGTTTGCCGGACAGGTGGCGCGGCTGGCGCCCAGCGCCGACGAACAAGCGTTGGGCGTGCCGGGACGAGTGACGGTGGTCAATTCGACCTATCAAAACCTGGCGCGCACGGTCATCGAGGGCGTCGATGCCCAACTCACTTACGAATGGACCCTAGCGGATATACGCTGGGTCGTTCGCGCGGAGGCAGCCTGGACCACTCGCTATGAGGAGACCGCGCAACCGGGCCAGCTACCGCTTGATCTGAAGGGCGCCTATACCCGGCCGGACTGGCGGGGCCAGTTCGAAACCCTCGCTCGGTGGCGGCAGTGGACCGTGGGGGCCGATCTCGACTACATCGCCGGTTACGCAGACGCGACCCCGGGCCGTGAAGTGGGTGAGGATGTCCGCGTGGGCGCCTTGGTCGCCCGCCAGTGGCAGGACCCCGCCGTTTCGGTGCAGTTGGCCGTCCTGAATATCGCCGATCGCGCCCCGCCTTTCGCCAACAACGTGCAGGGCTATGTCTCGAGCTTGTCGGATGCGCGCGGTCGCGTGTACTCCGCCTCGTTCCGCCTGCGGTGGTGAGTCCGCGACCGATCCCTTTTCCCTTTACCATGAATAACCCGAGTCCTGTCACCATTGAACAGATCCGCGCGGCCCACGAGCGCATCCGGCCCTTCATTCACCGCACGCCGGTGCTGACCAGTGGGCGCGTCGATGGCATCGCGGCGGCCCGCCTGTTCTTCAAATGCGAGAACTTCCAGAAGGTCGGGGCGTTCAAGGCCCGCGGCGCGCACAACGCCATTCTCGGCCTGAGTGATGCGGAAGCCGAACGCGGGGTGGTCACGCACTCGTCCGGCAACCACGCTGCCGCGGTTGCGCTCGCCGCGCGGGTGCGGGGAACGCGGGCGACGATCATCATGCCCTCCAATGCGCCGCGCATCAAGAAGGCGGCGGTGGCGGAATACGGCGGCCAGATCATTGAATGTGAGCCCACCGTACCGGCGCGCGAGTCGACGACGGCCGCATTTATCGCCCAGACGGGGGCCGTCTTGATCCATCCCTACGACGATGATCGCATCATCGCGGGTCAGGGCACGGCCGCGGTGGAGCTGATCGAGCAGGTGCCGGACCTCGATTACCTCCTCACGCCGGTCGGCGGGGGCGGTTTGCTGAGCGGCTCGTCGATCGCGGCGCGCGCGCTGGATGCCCGCATCAAGGTGATCGGCACGGAGCCGGCGCTCGCGGATGATGCCTGGCGTTCGTTCAAGAGCGGGGAGCGCGTTCTGCTCCAGTCGACCACCACGATTGCCGACGGGCTCCGCGTCACGCTGGGTGCCCGCAATTTCGCTTATATCCGGGCCAATGTGGATGACATTGTCACGGTGACCGAGGAGGGAATCATCACCGCGATGCGCCTCGTGTGGGAGTCGATGAAGATCATCATCGAGCCCTCGTGTGCCGTCCCGCTGGCCGCGCTGCTCGAGAACAGGCTGCCGGCCGCGGCGGGTCGGCGCGTGGGCATTATCCTGACCGGCGGTAACGTCGACCTGGATGCGTTGCCGTGGATGAAGAAATAGCCAACCGGACCGCCTGCCGCCGCTCCCTGTCATGAGTACACCCAATGCCTCCCCGCGCACGGCTCCCGTGCCCCTGCTGCTCAACCGCAGCGAAGTCGGTGCCCTGCTCACCCTCGCGGATTGCATCCCGGCGGTGGAGTCGGCCTTCGCCGCCCATGCGACCGGCGCGGCCTTTCCTCCGGCGCTCATGCATGTGGATGCGGACGGCGGCGAGTTTCACTACAAGGCGGGCGGACTGCGTCTGGGGGATCGGGTCTACACGGCCATCAAGGCCAACGGCGGCTTTTTTCAGAACCGGGCGCGGCATGGCCTGCCGAACATCCAGGGGTTGATCATTCTCGCGGACGGCCGCAACGGGTGTCCGCTCGCGGTGATGGATTCGCGTGACATCACCTGGCTGCGCACGGCGGCGGCGACCGCGGTCGCGGCGAACCATCTGGCGCGTCCGGATGCGCGGGTGGCCACGGTCGCTGGCTGCGGCGCGCAGGCGCGGGTGCAACTGCAGGCCCTGGTCAAGGTGCGCCCGCTCACGACGATCCATGTCTGGAGCCGTGATCTGGCGAAGGCCTCCGCGTTCGCCGCACAGATGTCGGCCGAACTGGGCCTGGCGGTGGAGCCGGCCCCTTCGTTGCCGGCGGCCGCAGCGGTCAGCGATATCATCGTGACATGCACCCCGGCTCGTAAGTTTTTTCTCGAACGGGACATGGTCGCGCCGGGCACGTTCATCGCCGCGGTCGGAGCGGACAGCCCGGACAAGCAGGAGATTGATCCGGAGTTGCTCGCCGGCACCGCCGTGGTGTGCGACCTCACCGACCAGTGTGCCCATGTGGGTGACCTGCACCATGCCATCGCGGCGGGCCTCATGACCGCCGCGCAGGTGCGCGGCGAATTGGGAGCAGTCATCGCGGGTCGCGTGATAGGGCGGCGGTCGCCGGAGGAGATCATCGTGTTCGACTCGACCGGCACCGCGTTGCAGGATGTGGCGGCGGCGGCGGCTGTTTACGAACGTGCGTTGGCGCAGGGCCGCGGCCTGCCCTTCGCGTTCACCGCATAAACGGATTGTCGCGTTCGCTCGCGTCGCCAAACCTGCGCCCATGCTGCTGTCCCAATGGTTCCGCCGTCTCCACCGCTGGGCCACGCCGTTTATCGCGGTGACGTTCCTGATTGTTCTGACCACGGGGATTCTGCTTCAGCTCAAGAAGAACCTGCCCTGGGTCCAGCCGCCGACGGCGGAGGCCTCCGGGACGATTCCGGGCGTCACCTTCGCGGAGTTGCTCGCGACGGTCCGTGCTGAACCGCGGATGCAGGTCGAATCGTGGGCGGACGTGAACCGCGTGGACTTCCGACCCAAGGACGGGGTGGTGAAGATCGACGCGCTGAGCCGCTGGGAGATGCAGATCGACGTGACAAACGGCCGGGTGCTGAGCGTCGCCTATCGGCGGTCCGACCTGATCGAATCGATCCACGACGGTTCCTGGTTTCACTCCTCGGCCAAGCTCTGGATCTTCCTCCCCTCCGCGGTGATCCTGCTGCTGCTGTGGGTGACCGGGATCGTCCTGTTCATTCAGCCGTGGCTGCGCAAGGCGCGCGGGCGGGCAGCGGCTCCTGCGTCGACTGCGCCCCGCCCCTAGGTTCGGAGCGGGGTGGTGGCTCCGCCGGGCCGTTCAGGCGGAGGGTTTCCGCGAAAAAACGTGACCGGCTCCCCGCCGAGAACCAGCTCGCGCGTCGCGGGCAGGGGAGCCCCCAGCATGTCGTGGGCGGCCACCGCGTCTTCCGGCCAGCGAATCCGGGTCGGCTGCAGGGCGTAGGCCAGCTGGCAGTGGTCGAAGGAGAACCAGATGACGCCGTCCCGTTCCTCGCGTTGCCGGAAGGTCGCGCCGGCCAGCGTCCGGTGCAGCCACGCCAGCGCGTGCCAGGCGGGGCGCCGGCGGAATCCGCCGACGTCGTCGACCAGGCCGAAGCCGCGGGAGGAGAGGCTCCACCACCAGACGCGCTCGCACAGCCCCGAGCACAGCGCGATGAGGTAGTAGCGAACAAGGTAGGCCGCGTAGGTCTCCTCACTGACCGAAACCTGGCTGTCCGGCTGGTCGGGCAGGCGATACATGCTCTGCACCGGGGAATGAATGCCGGTGTTCTGCAGCGGCCAGTTGACCTCGGTGACGTAGAAACCGCCCTTCACGCCGCGCTGCTCGGCGATCGCGCGGGCCAGCGCCGCCTTCTCCAGCAGGGCAAAGCGACCCTGACGGTTCTCCGGCGCGCCGCGGCGATCCACGTAGAGGTGGCCGGAAAGTCCGTCGATCCGCGGCCCAATTCGGGCCAGCAGCGGCGGGTAGTAGTGGAACTCGAAATCATTCACCGGCGCGCCGAGGAAGGTGACCTCGGGATGACGCGCCCGCAGGGCGGGCAAACTGGCGTAGAGGGAGGCGGTTTCCGCGAACGTCCAGGTGCCCCATTTGGCCCGGTTGAGCGCGTGGCCCACCTCGACGAACTTGACGTGCGGGCGGGCGCTGTCGACCGCCTCCGCGCAGAAGTCCGCCCAGGCCTTGGGGTCGAGCACGGCCTGGCGTGACTGGACCAGCGCGAGCGTGATTTCGTGGCCGGCGTCCCCCAGCCGGCGGGCGAGGAGGCGGCAGAGATCCAGGCCGGCTCGCCCCTTGTGGAAGTAGCAGCGGATCAGCACGGGAATGCCGCGGAGGCCCTCGAGCGGCCGCAGATTGTCCTCGAGGCTGCCCTCCAGCAGGTCGACGCTGACACCGATGCGTCGCTGCATGACAACGGGGCGGGTGAATGCGGCGGCGCGCAAGGCCTGGTAGCGCTTTCGTACGCCCGGCAAATCGCGCAGCGTGTGCCAGGCGACCGAAAGCAGGTCGGTGCGGGCGTAGTGCCGCATCCGGTCGCGGCGTTCGAGCACGACGGCGGGCTGGCCGGACTTGGCGTCCCAGAGCCACATGTCGCGCTCCGGCGGCAGGTCGGTGGAGGCCGCGATCACGCGCTTCCGGTCGCGCAGGTGCCGGATCGGGTGCCGGTACTTGCGGCTGCGGTTGTGCCAGGTCCTCCACGTCCGGAACACCCGCTCCCACCGCGTGAAGTCCCGGGGCAGGCGCTCGTCCCCGAAGTAGATGTGGAAGAAGATCGTCTTGAAGTAGGAGGGGATCTCGAGGGTCGCGAGGTCGCGGGCGCGATCGCGGTGGGAAAGTTGGGTGCGGATGCGTCCGCGATTCAGATCGATGAAGGTCGGCTGCTCCCAGCCGCCGTCGGGCCGCCGACGGATCAGGATGTTCTGTCCGCCGAGATCGTGGTGGATGAACCCCGAATCGTGCATGGCGCGGACTGCCCGGGCCACGACGCGGATCAGTTCGATGTAGCGGCCGGAGTCCGGTTCCTCGCGAAACAGGCGAATCGTCTCCGCCGTGAACGAGGTCATGCCCGGAAGGAAGGCGGTGATGAAGTAGCTTTCCTCCTGTCGCCGGCCGTTCCAGCGCTCGAGGTAGGCGACCGGGTTGGCCACCCCGACCCCATGGGCCTCGAGGTGACGCGAGTAGTGGAAGGACCGGGCGGCCTTGCTGCCCTGCGCGCTGAACAGGTAGCCCAGGCTGCGGAGCAGCGAAGGGCGGGTGAAGGCCTTCACGCACCAGCCATCGCGCTCGCCGCTGACCGGGGAGGCGAGGTGAAAAATGCGGTTTCGCACCCGGTAGATCAGCACGGCGTTGGCGGCCTCGACATGCCGGCTGATCTGCTGAAACCACGTCCGGGTCTCTGCGCCGGTGTAGCCGGCGCTCGCCTGGCCGACCCAGGCTCCCGTATCCAAATTTTGGTTATCCAGCGAAAGCGCCGGCCCGCCGGCCGGGCGGGCGGTGGCCGCCTGCACGATCGAGGCGGAGAGGATTCCTGAGGTCCATGTTTGCAGACGTCCCCCGGATTCTCCGGTCAGCCCACGGAACGCGAGAATCCATTCGTCGCTGCTCGCCAGGAGGGCGAGCTCGCCCCCGGAAAACTGGGCCAGCAGGGTGGAAAGCAGCATGGGCGGCGCGAGCGGTCAGGTCCCGGACGGTGCGCTGGACCCCGGCCGCCGACGTCGCGCGGAGGCGGGGGCGCGGAGGACGCGGGCGGGGAGGGAAGGGGTGGTTTCCGGAGACGGCATCAGAGAGCGGATCGGCGTGGGGGTGAACGCCGGGAGGGAAGTTGAGGGAAAAGGAGGCTGGAGCCAAGACCGCGCGCACAGGGACGCAAGCGTTGCCGCGGGGTCGAGCGCGAAGCACTTGCGAACCACGCAGGGGCGCCCGGGCCCGTGTGGCCGGCGCGGATACCCGCGGCGGCGGCGGGGACAAATTGCGGTGGCTGCTTCGCCAACGCCGTTGGTTGGACCTCGCTCGTGGGGGTTCCCGTGCCGCATGGGCGACCGCGCCGGCAGGCGCAGGTGGGCAGGCCGCCCCGACGAGCGGCCGATCCACGGCGAGGAGATCCGTTTCCGCCGGGTCCACGGATTGTGGCGGGTCTGCACCGTGGCGCGGGCCACAGATGCCCAGCAATTGCGTTCGAGGCAGTGCCCCAAAAGGCAAATGAACAGCAAAAATGGGCCGTGGGGGATCGCAAGCGAGGGCGGGGCGACCTGCTCCTCAGTGTAAGAAAACAGAACTCATCCGGACCAAAGTGCCCGATTTTGCGATGATTGGGTCGAACTCGACCCGAATTCTTTATCTATTCATCCCGACGGATTTACCACGGACTGTAACTACTCATACCGACCAATTTGCATGAATGTCAGGTTCGATCGGGGAGCGGGGTTTCTCGGTCTTCAGGCGCCCTAGTCGCGTAGGAAATGCCGGTTCGAATTGGAGCCAGCTCTGTTCGAAGCCGCGATAGTGATCTAGCCGAACGGTTTGGGGCTAAGCGGGTCATGGCAAGAGCGAGAAGAAACTGCTTCATCGGTGCATTTGGTTCGAGTTGTGCGGGAGACGACGGTAGAAATAAAGCGCGGTGTCGCATAGTGCACCCGCCAGCCCGCCGCCGATTCCGCCCCCGGTCATCCACAGCATGTTCCCATGCCAGTAGATCTCGGCGGCAAAGCTGAGCAGCAACCCGACCGCGATACCCCAAGGCACGATCTCGGGCTCCCAGCGCACTCGGCACTGAGATTTGACCGATGACTTGGCCGGTCGTTCAGCACGCATGGCATCAGGGTGCTGAAGGTTTGGGGGCCGCGAGCAGGCGCAGAGCGTTGGCTATCACCAGCAGGGTGGCTCCGGTATCCGCGAGAATCGCGAACCACAGGCTCGCGTAGCCAAATAAGGTGAGCAGGAGGAAAATCGCCTTTAGGCCGAGGGCGAAACTGATGTTAAAATGGATGATCCCGAGCGTTCGGCGGCCGAGGCGAATGGTCTCAGCGATCTTCGCGAGTTCGTCCTGCATGAGGGCGATGTCGGCCGTCTCGATGGCGGCGTCCGTGCCGGCCGCTCCCATCGCGATGCCAATGCTGGCCGTGGCCATCGCAGGGGCATCGTTTACGCCGTCGCCCACCATGCCGACAACACCGTGTTTCGCCCGCAGGACCTTCACGGCCTCGACTTTGTCTTCCGGCAAAAGGTCGCCCCGGGCCTCATCGATGCCGACCTGCCGGGCGATGAAATCCGCCGTGCGCTGGTTGTCGCCGCTCAGCATCACCACCTGTTCGACCCCGGCCGCGTGCAAGGCGGCAATTGCGGCTTTGGCGTTGGGTCTGATCGTATCGCCGATGGCGATGATTCCTAATACTTCACCCTTGCAGCCATCGTGCGGACGATGGCCGACCACCACGACGGACTGTCCATGGGTCTCGATTGCAGCCAGCCGGGTTTCGACACTCTCAGAGCATACCCCCAGTTCGTGGGTGAACCGATGGTTGCCGACGAAATACGCGTGACCGTCGATCACCC
>CAYZCV010000084.1:0-9981 GCA_964476965.1 uncultured Opitutus sp.
AAGCCGGTCGTTGAGCAGTTCGTAGATGGTCCGACCGGCCCGGCGGGCCTCGGCCTGCAGGGGCGAAGCGGCGGCGTGCGAGAAAATCACGTGGTCAATGAGCGCGCCGGTGGCGGACTGCCCGCCCTCAGTGAGCCAGAGGTCCGGGATCATCGCGGAAAAGTAAGGGCCCCAGATCCCGGCGATGAACCGCGGCTTGGGCGAAACCGCCATGTGACAGGAGGACGTGCCGCCGATCAACGCGAGGCGCTGATTGAGCGCCTTGGGCGTGGGGGCCTCGCCCTTGATCGTCGCGCCGAGCAGGCCCAAGCCACCGGCGTGAGCGTCAATGATGGAGACGCCCACCGCTACGCCGGTCTCCAGGCCGAGATCTTGGGCCGCTTCGGGCGTGAGGCCGAAGCCCACGGGCTCTCCCATGGGACGGATCGTCGTGCCGATCCGGCGGAAGCCATCCGCGGCGAGATCGCCGAGGCCGATCGAGGCGAAGTATCCGGCATCCCACCCCGCCCCATCGGGGCCACGCTGCCCGAGGTAGGTCCACTTGCACACCGTCGTGCAGAGCGAGCGCGTGTCATTGCCTGTCGCGCGATAAACGAGAAAATCAGGCAGATCGAGGAAGCGCGCGGTCTGCTTCCAGGTGGTCGGGAGGTTTTCCTTCAACCAGAGCAGCTTGGGCGTCTGCATCTCCGGCGAGATCACGCCGCCGACATACTTCAGGACGGCATGGCCGCCCTGATTGATCCGCTCAGCCTGCGGGATGGCGCGATGGTCCATCCAGACAATCACGTTCTGCTCCGCTTTTCCGGTGATGCTGACGGTGACCGGCTCGTCCTCACGGTCGAGTGCGACGAGTGAGCAGGTGGCGTCAAAGCCGATGCCCTTGATCGCGGATGCCTTCAGGCCGGACTCGCGCAGAGCTGCGCGCGTTGCGCGGCAGCAGGCGCGCCAGATGTCCTCGGAGGACTGCTCGACGTGATCCGGTGCCGGCTTCCACATCTTGATCGGCTCGCTGGCCGAACCGAGGCGGCGGCCGCGGGCGTTAAAAATTCCAGCGCGGGCGCTGCCGGTGCCGACATCAATGCCAAGGAAGTAGCTCATGGTGGAAACAGGAAAGGGTCAGGGTTGGAAAAGACTGTCAGACGCGGGGACATCGACCACAAAGATCTGCGAGAACGTCCCGGCCGCGCCGACCACATCTCGCTGGTAGGCGATAGAACGCCCGTCAGGCGAAAAGACGCAAGCCAGCGGCGCCGGCCCACCCACGTCGTTGCGCGGCGCGGTCAACGGCTGCGTGCGGCCGGTGGCGACGTCAGTCACACACACGCGGCCGGCCATCACATGCGCGATCCGCCTGCCGTCCGCGCTCCAGGAGATGGCGGAAGCGATGTCCTCGCGGTTACGCGTGACCTGCCGCGGCTCGCCGCCATTCGGCGAGATGGTCCAGATCTGAACAACGCCCGCCTCGTCCTTCATGAGGAAGGCGATGTGGGCCCCATCGGGTGACGTCCGCAACCAATGCCGCGGCACCGCGGCCACGCCCGGGGCTGCGCGGTGATCCGTGAACGTGAGGCGGCGCTGGCGTGTTCCGGCCGGAGGGGCGGGACGCGTGGTGGCGGTGCCCTCCAGCGGCGACTCTCCGGCACGCGTCAGGTCGTCCGGCAGGTCGACGATAAAGACCTCGGCATGCGTCGCGCCGGACGCGGAAGTGACCAGGCCCTGAAAGGCCAGCGCACGGGTCTGGCGGGTTCCGTCCGAGCGAAGGTAACCCTGGGTGCCGACCCAGCCCTCCTCAAAGGCCCGGCTGATCTCGTCGGATCCAGGCTTGGGCCGGGCGACGGTACGACTGACCAGAACGGAGAACGCATCGCCGTCGTGATTGCGCGGATGCGACGACGGCACGCGGACCGGACCGGCGGGCACGGAGACGCCGATGTTGCGCTGATTGGGCTCATGCGCGGCGGCGTGGGGATCGGCATCGAGCCGGGCGAGCACCTCATCCTCGTAGGTGTAGCTGACCCAGCGGCCGTCCGGGCTGAAGACGTGAACGTGCGAACCGCCGCGCAGGGCCCCGGGGACGAAGGGCGGCGCATACGTCATGGCGTCGAGCGGTCGGGCCGTTCCGGGCCGCGCGGCATCAACCACCGCCCCGCGGCGGCGGGTGAAGTGATAGGTCCAGTCGGCGGTCGGATTCTCGGGTCCGTGAATAAAGACGACGCGCGAATCGGCCGGGCTGTACGTGACGACCCCGCAAAAGGCGCCCTGGGTGGCCTCGTAGAGTCGTTGCACCTCGCCCGTCCGCGCGTGCACCTGCTCGATGAAGCGGCCGTTGAAGGCGTCGCCGGTGCGCACATCGTACACCAGCCACTGGCCATCGGGCGACCAGCAGTTGATGTTGGTGAGGACATGCCCCTGCGCGGCGGACGTCAGCTGACGTTCGACGGGGACGGCGGCGAGGGTTGCGGAGGCGGAGGCCATGGCCAGAAGCGAAGCGAGAGCGTTCACGGGAGAAGGAAGGCGCCGCGCCCTCGTGCTAGGGCGCGGATCAAGGCAGGTTTCATCGTCTCAGTTCCGGCGCGGGAAAGGCAATGGCGTCCGCTTCTTCTCGAGCCAGACCTCGCTGATGCCGTTGCCGCTGCCATTGCCCCCGAGCCCCAGCTCGCGATTCCAGCTCAGCTTCAGGGTGCCGCCCTGGGTGGCGGCGCGCGGGATGTCGAAGGCGACGGGCGCCATCGGCCGCACGCGGGTGATGTAGGGATGAATCTCCGTGGTGTCGTTGGCCACGAGACGGATCTTCGCCTGCGAGTTGACGTCCGGGTAGACGACGCGGACCTGATACTCGGCGTCGGGATCGAGGCCGGTGTAGCGGAGGGTCACCGTGTTGTCATTCAGGCCCCAAGCGTAGTCGATCCACGACGAGCGAAGGGGCAGCGGGCGAACCGCAGCCTGGATGTGGGCGTCGAGCGGTGTCTGCAGGAAGGCCGGATCCAGCTCCGCGCCGAGTCCGCGATCAAGCCGCGGGGAAGCGCTGATGTTGCCCAGATCGTCGTAAAACCCGCCCGCGCCGGGATTGGTCCAATTCGCGATCTGCTGCAGGCGCTCGAGCCGCGCGGACTCGTCGGGCAGCTGGCGCACCGCGGTGAACTGCTCATTCATCCAGAATCGGTTGTTCAGCGGATAGTCGAGCGTGTCGAGATTGGCCCCGCGGTTCTGCCCGATGGCGCGGTAGAGCGGGACGCTGAGCTTCATGTGGATGCTCTGGAACAGGCCCTCGGCCAGCTGGAAGGTCCGCGTGCGCCAGCCGAGGGCGACCGGATTGGTGACCGCCCGCTCGAGAATCTCGGAAGCCTCGGCCATAGCCATTTCCGAGCCGAGGCTGGACGCCGCGCGGAGGACATCCAGGGCTTGGTTCTCGATCACGGTCTCGTGCAGCAGGCGGGCGCGAACAGTCGCGTCAAAGTAGGCGCGGTAGAGGGCCATCTGGAAGCGCCAGTTCTTCTGGTCGGCCGGGGTGGCCGCCTTTTCCATCGCCTGGAACTGGGCCAGCGTGGTGTACACGCCGTCGTTGGTGAGCAGCGGCCCTGTCCAGTTGCGCTCGAGGGCGAGGATGCCCTGAGCGTAGTCATCGGCGAGGCGCTCGCTGATAAAGTAGCGACCGTAGTCGCGCAGGATCTCGGTGATCGAGGCATTGGGGTCCCAGCTCGTGCCAAACCAGATCGCCTTGTTGATATCGTCAGTGCAGCCCTCGGAGTAGACGATCGCGCCGATGGTGTTGGGTTGCAGGCGGCGGACCAGATTCGCCATGTCATGCGGGCGGGTCGTGACGGGCTCGCGGGTCGAGGTGAGGGCGAAGGCGCGGTCCCAGTTGGCGATCGGGTACTGGCAGTTCCGCGTGTGGGTGATGTCGGGATAGTAGCGCACGTCGTAGCGCGCGGGTACGCGCTTCCGGAACTCCGCGATGTCCATGTGCACCCACGGGGCGAAGACGGCGCCGGCCAGCCAGGCGGGCTGGTTGTTTTCGAGGTAGCTGAAGAAGTACTCCATGTCGGCCTTGCTGAACCCCTGCGGGGACAGCCACATCGTCAGCTTCGGGTGGAAGCGACGGAGGCTCGCGGTCTGCTTCTCGAGAAACGGAAACATCAGTCGCGCCGGCGTGTGGCCGGGATCGCCGCCGGGCACCAGAATCGCGTCCACCCGCGGGAGGGCGCTGACCACCCCAGCCCACTCGTTGAGCGCAAACTCAACGGTCTCGGGATTGCCGTAGTCCTGATCGAGGGCCGGGTACCAGATCCAGACATCGAGTCCGTACTCATCGGCCATCTTGGAGATACCCGCCATCATCTCGATCTGCGGCCGCGGGAAGTGCGGACTATCGGCATCGTCGTCGGTGCGGGGCGGAAAAATCTCCACCGCGTTCGCGCCGAAGATGATCATGTCGCGCATGTAGCGCTCCCACTGCGGCAGGTCCCAACCCGAATAGGAATTGGGCTTAGGGCGATAGGCCATCTGATGTCCGCGCAGGCGATAGTGCGGGCTGGTGCTCACATTGATCGCGGCCATGAGACCGGCCCGTGACGGGCCGAGGTGCAGCTTGCGCAGCAGGTGCCCCACCCCAAAGAGGACACCCCGGGCATCCTTGCCGGCGATCACCACGAGGGGAGCTGCCGTGCCGCTGCCCGGCAGCGTGACAATCTGGTAGCCCTCGGCGGTCACTCCGCTCTCGTCGAGCTTGACCTCGGAGGCGCGCGCACCGAGCAGGGCGCCGACCTCGGCGAACCGGCCCACCACGATCGTGGCGCCTCCGGCCGTCGGAGCCGAGGCAGACGGCCAGCGCTGCAGCGTGCGGGACTCGACATCCTCGATCAGCATGGCGACCGCCTTTTTCTCGGGCCCGGTGCTGGCGGCCGGGGCGACGACGGTGGCGCGGGTGAGATCAATGACCAGTGCCGGCAGGCCGGCGTTGCGGTTATCGGCAAAGGTCTTGTGCGCGGCTTCCATGATCGGCTGCGACCGCAGGACGGGCAGAGCGGTCAGGGCGACGAGGAGGCAGCGGACGAGCGGCAGACGGGGTAACGACGAAAGCATGGGCGGGAGGGGTTGGAGCGGGAACCGACGGAGGAGGACGGCCTGGGGCGGGCCGGGGGACGAAACCGGAGCGGGGTGTTCCGGGAGACGAGAGGGACAAACGGCCGGGAGTCCGGCGAGATCAGGGAATCGGCAGGCGCCGAGCAACCACGCCAGCGCGGCCGTCGGAACGGGAACGGCGGGGCAGACGTCAGCAGACGCGGCCCTGACGCTGGGAAGCGACGTGCCCCGGGGGATTCTCTCCAACCCAGCGCGCGTCGATGGGCTCGGCGGCAAGCTGGTAGCGGGTGTCGGTCGAAATGCGGAAGCGGTCGGTCTGGTTGTCGAGACTCCCGTGCACGAGCGTCATGTTGAACATCATGGCGTCCCCCATGCGGAATTCCGGTGAGGTCAGCCAGCGTCCGCCCAGGCTCTGCTGAAGGGCGATGGCATTCTTGGAGAGCGTGCCGTCCCACCACTTCTTGCCCGAGGCGTAGTCGGCCGCGTCTTCGCGATTCGTGCAGTACTCGTCGACGTCGCGCGACAGGTAGGGCTTCAGCTGCTCACCCTTGTGATGGGAGCCCTCGAGCACGAGGAGTCCGCCCATCTGCAGGCTGACATCGCCGAGCGGGACCCACGTCGTGTAGAGATTGTGCGTCCCCCGCCCCATGTAAACGAGGTCACAGTGGATCGCGCTGCCGAGACCATGACCCTTCGTGCGGAACCAGATGAAATCAAAATGACGAACGGGGCCGCCGAGAAAGGATTGAAAGAAGTCGGTGATGCGGGAGCCAAAGACCAGGTCGCGCAGCAGCGGGTCGCGCTGGTTGAGCGGATTGCCCATGGCCCGACCGACCTCCCGGCCATCGAAACGCGCCTCGTTGGGCGGCGTGCCCGGCTTGAGAAAGCCGAGCTTGGCGAGCTGACCGGTCAGGGAATCGCGCACGGCCTGGACCTTGTCGCGACTCCAGAACTCCCGCAGATACAGGTAGCCCTCCTCGTCCATCAGCTGGTGCAGCCGGTCCACCGGCTCGTCGGCCGAGGACTCGCGCAGGAAGCCAAATTTTTCCGGACTCAGATCAAGCGGCACGCCCTGGGCGCAAAGCTGGGCGGGGAGCTGCACGGACGCGGGGGCAGGACTCGAGATCATGGACAACGGGGTTAAGGAGCCTCTCAGACCGTGCGTTCGGAGCCGGACTCGAGCAAGAAAAAACGTTTTAGCATGGACGCGAGCGGCTCGAGTTGGCCTGCTCAGTGGAGCCCTGTATCGGGTGGCCTGGCCACCCGCCCCACCCAAACCCGGCCATGGCAACTCCTTCCCTGCCCCCTGCTCCACCCGCGCCCGAGCTGCGGTTCTTCGCCGGACTCTGGACCTTACGGGGTTATCCGACGGCGGAGCGGGAGTGGACTGTCGCGGAGAAATTCGCCGCGGTTAAAGCGGCCGGCTTTGATGGGATCGGCGGGCGGTTCGTGCCGGAGGCACCTTCCCTGTGTGCCGACCTCGGACTCGACTACCTGCTCTACATCGACGCGGACGAGTCCGACTACGCGGCGCAGTTCGCGGAGGCTGTGCGCTGGAAGCCCCGGCGGATCAATGTGCAGCTCTGCGAACACGACACCCCACCGGCGGACGCCGCCCGGGCCTGGATTGCCCTGGTGAAGCGGGCGGACGAACTCGGCCTCGCGATCGACCTCGAGCTGCATCGCGACACCGCGACCGAAACCCCGGAGAAGGCGTACGAGATTGCCGACCGGGTCCTGCAAGCCACCGGACGGGTCGTGTCACTCTGTCTGGACTACTCCCACTTCGCCGTGACCAAGCATCTGGCCCCGCCGTTCGCGCCCCGGCTACTCGAGCGGCCGGATCTGGTCGGTCCGGCGCGGCAGATCCATCTGCGTCCCTTCAACGGCCATCATGCGCAGGTGCCGTTGACCGACGGCCAGGGCGGCCTCTCGCCGGAGGCCGGGCCGTATCTGGAATTCGTCGATGCGCTGTTCGCGCTCATGACGAAGACCGCCCAACCCGGCGACGTCTTCTATGCCTGCCCGGAGAACGGCCCGAAGGCTCCCGGCGGCTATGGCCTCTCGTGTTTTCCCGATGTCTGGACCGATGCGATCCGGCTGCGGGATGAGGCGCGGTCCCGCTGGCGTTCTGCCCTGACCGGTCAACGGCCGGGTCAGACCAGCTAAAACCGGCCAAGAGTGATCGCGCGGGGGCGCCGGGCTAGGCCTTGGCGGACGCGAGGCCCCACGAGGCCAACAACGGGCGAAGCTCGTTGACGATACCCCGGTAGATTTCCTGCGACTGCGGGGACACGAGCGCCTTGGGCGATCCGACGGCGAGGCCCCGCGCCTCCATTCCGGCCGCCACGTTGAGCGGAAAGGTCAGGCGGTCGACGATCCGACCGATCTGCTGCAGACGCTCGAACGCGACCTGTGGGGCACCTGGCGCGCCTTCGCGGCAGACCCGGTAAAGGTGCACCATGAGATCCGGCGCGATGTTAACCAGGCCACCGATGCAGCCCGCGGCGCCCAGGCCGAAGACCTCGGGAAGACGAGTATCCGAGCCGGAGAAGACCACGAACTTCTTCTCGCGGCCCAGCGCGATGAGGTCGCGATGATAGGCAAACTCGCCCCCGCTCTGCTTGATGCCGGCCATGGGCGCGCGTTCGGCGAACGCGGCGACCGTCTCGAGGCTGATGCGGGTGCCGGTCAGCTCAGGGAAGTTATAGAGGAACACCGGCAGGCCCGACGACTCAGCCGCATGCAGGAAGTGTTCGAGCAGGTCCGCCTGCGAACTCGGAAAGAATCCCGGAGCCATGATGGCCACGGCCGGCAGACCGAGGCGGCGGGCAAACTGCCCGAGTTCCGCGACCACATGGGGGCGGAGATCGCTGATGTTGGCGATGACGGGCAGCGGCGCCGCCAGGCTGGCGACCTGCTCCAGCGCGGCCTTGCGCTGCTCCACATCGAGATGGGGAAACTCGCCGGTGCTGCCCAGCGCGAGGATGCCGTGGACGCCGTGCGTCTTGAGGAAGGCGATGTTTTGCGCCAACTCGCGCGTGAGGAGGTTCCGACCCGAATCGGTCGGAAGCCAGAGCGCGGCGAGAATGCCTTGGGACGGGGCGGGAGGTATCATGGGCAGGAGATCAACCATTGGCTCCGTCGTGACGACGGGCCTTGAAAAGGGTCATCGCAAGGAAGCCCGTGACCATCAGCACAGCGGTGCCGAAAACGATCGTGAGCAGCCCATTGAAGGGGCTCCGCAACGCATCAGGCAGCGAGGCCATGCGCGGCGAAAAGGTCATCCACACGATCACGGCGATGCCGGCAATCACGCCGCTGAGGGCGGCCCGGTTGCTGGCGTTGGTCAGCCGGCCGAGCAGGAAGAGGCCGAGCATGCCGCCGCCGAAGATGCCCGCCATCTCCCACCAGATGTCGAGGGCGCTCTTGATGCTGATCATGGCCAGCGCCGCCACGATGCTGCAGCTGCCGAAAAGGAGCGTGGAGCCGTAGAGCACGCGCATGGACTCCTTTTCGGTGACCTGCGGACGGAAATAGCGACCATAGATGTCCTTGAGGAACAGGGTCGCCATGCAGTTGAGATTCGAGTCCATCGCCGCCGCACAGAGGCCGGCGATCACGAGACCGGCAAGCCCGGCGGGCAGCTGCGTGCTGATGTAGTGAGGGAACACCGCATCCGCGACCGTGCCGGCCGGCAGGAGTTCGGGCTGGACGCGGTAGAAGACGAACAGCGCCGTCCCGATGAAGAAGAAGGCCGCGCCGATCGGCAGATAGAGCAAGGCCCCCAGCCACACGCTGCGGCCGGCGCCCTGGTCCGAACTCGCGGTGATGTAGCGTTGCACATAGCTCTGATCGACGCCGAAGTTCTGCAGGTTGATCACCAGGCCGTAGATCAGCACCACCCAGAACGTTGGTTGGGCCAGACTCGCGCCAAAGCTGCCCAGGCTGAATTTGCTCTCCGCCATCGCGACGGTGAAGATCTGGCCCGGTCCCTCCGGCATGCCGGTGAGCAGCGTGACCACCACCGCGAGGGCGCCCCCGACCAGCACGATGGCCTGCATCACGCCGGCCCAGATCACGGCTTCGGTGCCACCCAGGAGCGGGTAGACCATGATCACCAGCCCGGTGCAGATGATGATCGTCCGGATATCCCAGCCGGTCAGCGGAACGAGCGCCAGGCCGAGCAGGTAGAGAATGGTGCCGAGGCGGGCCACCTGGGTCATCATGTAACAGGCGACCGCATACGTCCGCGCCCAGGGACCGAAGCGCTTCTCCAGGTGGTGATAGGCCGAGACCTCCCCGCTCTTGCGGTAGAACGGAACGAACCACCGGACCGCGATCCACGCGGCGATCGGGAGCGTCAGGGCAAAGACAAACGCACTCCAGTCCCCCGCATAGGATTTTCCGGGATTCGCGAGGAAACTGATGCTGCTCACGTAGGAGCCAAAGATGGAGAGCCCGATCGCCCATCCCGGGAGGGAACGGCCGGCGGACATGAACTGCTCGCTCTCACGGTTGCGCCAATAAAACCAGATGCCGTAGCCCACCACGCCGACGAGGTAGACAAGGAGAACGGCCAGATCGATCCAGGAGAGGGTTTTCACGATGGGGAAAAATGAGAGGGAGAGGAGGGAGCGCAAGCGCCAGCCGGACAACGCGTCCCGGCGGCCCCCGCGAGCATCCGCCGACTAGAGGCGGCTCGGGTCAACGATGACATGTTTGATTTTCTCGCGGTTCCACGTGTACGAAATGTGGACCAAGCCGTCGCGGGTCTGGATCACCGCTGGATACGCGTAGCCATGTTGCCGGGGCTCATCCTCCAGCGTGACCAGCATCTGCCAGCTGACGCCATCCCGCGAGACCGACAGGTTCAGCGGCCAGCGCACGCCCCAGTCC
>CAYZCV010000084.1:9991-11400 GCA_964476965.1 uncultured Opitutus sp.
CCTCAAGGGCGACGAAAGCCCCGCCGAGGGCGTTGGACTTCGGGTTGCGCGGAGCGCCGCCGGCCCGGTCGCGGAGATTGTAGATCAGGACCTGACGGCCATCCCGGAGCGTCACGGCATCGCTGCCCGAGTTGGGATTGAAGAGACCGGACGAAGCCATGGGACTCCACGTCCGGCCACCGTCCGAGGACCAGCTGGTCGCGAGCACCATTTCCTTGGTGCGGCAGAGCAGCTGCAGGCGTCCGTCCGGGTAGGTCAGCAGGCTCCCCTGAATCGCATTGAATTCGGCGGCCGTATGGATGGGGCCGATGATCTCCCAGGATCGACCCAGATCGCGGGTGATTTCGATGTGCGTGAGCCAGGCCTTGGTCTGGGCGTTTTCCGTGCTGGACGGCGCGATGATCGAGCCATCAGCCAGCTGGACCGGCTTGTTCTTGATGGGGCCCAGCACATCCTCCGGCAGGCGGCGCGGCTCGCTCCAGGTGCGGCCGCCATCGGTGGAGGTGGTGAGCATGCCCCACCACGTTTCCGGTGAAGGGCCGACCTTGTAGAAAAGCATGAGGGGCCCGTTCGCCGGCTGGAAGAGAACGGGGTTCCACGTCGGGTAGCGTTTGCCGGCATGTTGAATGCCATCGGCCACGCGGACCCCGGGGGTCCAGGCCCCCTGTTCAAACCGGGAGAGCCAGATGCAGACATCGGGATTCGACTCCGCGGTGCCTCCAAACCACGCGGCCAGCAGCTCGCCGCCGCTGGTCTCAACGAGAGTCGAGGCATGGACCTGCGGATAGGGACCGGTGTCGTAGATGAAGCCGGCGCGCACCACGGCCGGATGCGCGGCCGCCGCCAGCACCGGGCGGGAGGTGAGAACCGCCAGGCCGGCGGTGAGGAGGAGCGAGAGGAGGCGCGTCGACATGAGAAACGGAAAGGGAGAGAGCGGCGGGCAAAACAAGACCAGGGTGCCGCCGCCGTTGGATCGGCGACACCCTGGTCAGGACCTGTGAACACCGCCCCCGCGGAGGCGGGGGCAGAAACGAACTAGAACCGGCCGCTGATGCCCACGCTCAGGCGGGAGCCGTACAGCTCGGACATGTCGATCCGGTACTCATCCTTCGTGTACCAGGAGGGCGACTTGTTGAAGACGTTGATCACGTCGACATAAACCGAGAGCGCGGAGCTGAAGCGGTACGACACGTTGACGTCCATGGTGGGATCGTCGGTGACGAAGCGCGACAGCAGCGGGTTCGAGTTGAGATTGATCAAGTAGGAGCTCTTGAAGTTATAGCGGACGCTCGTGGAGATGTCCTTCCAGGAGAAGGAAACGCCACCGTTGCGGGCCTCAGGGACGAAGCCGGCCAGCTGGGTCGAGCCACCGGAGTAGGTGCCGGAGGTCTCCAGCGTGGTGTAGTTGG
>CAYZCV010000084.1:11410-15002 GCA_964476965.1 uncultured Opitutus sp.
CGCCGGCAGCATGGTGAGCTGCTGGCTGTAGTTGATCTCAAAGCCCTGGATCTTCGCTTTGCCGAAGTTCGTCTTGGTCGACAGGTTGTAGTCAACATACTGACCACCGAAGCCATTGTTGGCGCCGGTGCCGATCTCATCGGTGAACGAGGCGATGTAGTCCGAGATGTCCTTGCGGAACAGGCCGACTGAGATGAGGCCGACCGGATTCAGGTAGTACTCCGCGGAGAAGTCCCAGTTCTGGCTGTATTGCGGGAGGAGGTCGGTGTTGTTGACCACGACCGTGCCGAGGGAGCCGGAATCGCCGTTCGCGTTATGCGAAACGGTCGTCGCCGGCGTGATGTCGCTGATGGCCGGACGGGCGCTCGACGTCGAGTAGCTGGCGCGGAAGAGCAGGTTCTGGCGGGGCTCATAGCGCAGGTGCACGCTCGGGAAGAGCTTCTGGTAGTCACCCGTCTGGGTCGTCTGCGGGATCAGGGGCTTGAGCGGGTCGGAGAAGGAGCCCGTCGCGGTGACATCCGTCTGCTCGACGCGAAGGCCGGTCAGGATGGTGAGGGGCTTCATGTCGATCGTGCCTTGCACGTAGGCGGCATAAACGTCCTCGCGGGCCTTGCTGGCCGGGGCACGGTTCGTGACCGTGGTGCCACGAGCCCGGAAATAGGACGGGTTCGTGATGCTGAGCGCCTTGACGATGTTGTAGTCGAGCGCATCGCGGACCGCCATGTCGCCATTGAACATGCCATAGCTGCCATCGGCATCGATGAAGCGGCCGATCTCGTCGTCGTTGCGGCCGGTGGCGGGATTGAGACCGATGACACCATCAGCCCCCACGTAGTCCCAGGTCGGGCGCCAGCGGGTCCAGATACGGTCCTGGCTGCGATAGCCGAGGCCAGCCTGGACCTTGACGGGATAGCGGAGGTTATTCAGCTCCTTCGTGTACTCGGTGCCGACCGAAACGATGTCCTCGTCCGTGCGGTCAGGCTGCTCGAAGCGCTCGCCGACGTAGAGACCGAAGTCAGTTCCCTTGCTGATCAGGGCCGTGCCCATGCTCTGGGTGTAGGTCGGGCGCTCGGGATCGGTGGTATCGATCTGGATGCCGATGCCGCGGTTCGCCGCGGTGGCGCTGAAGCCCTGGAAGTTGTTGTCGAAGCTCGAGGGATTGAAGGAAGCCGAGAAGGACAGGCTCGAGTCGAGCCAGGTCTTTTCGACATCAAAGCCAACCTTGAGCTGCTTGGAGCGCTTGGTCTCCATGGCGGTCTGGTTGAGCCAGGTCGCGTTGAGCAGCTCGGTGTAGCCCTTGCGGAAGTCAGGGGCGACGCCGGCGGCGGCGCCGGCCGTGGTGCGCGGCGTGGCGCCCGCTGCGATCGCGGCCCGGCTCACCACATTGTAGTCGGCCACATTGCGGCCGCCGGACGCGGAGCCCTGGAAATTGCGGCGGACCATGTCCTGATTGTAGCGATTGATGACCGTGTTCAGCGAAACCTTGAGGGAATCGTCAGGGCGGTACTCGAACTTCAGGCCGAGACCGGAGCGCTGGCGCTCGGCGACGTCATTCAGTTCGCGGGCGCGGGTGTTGCGATCATCAGTCGCAAAATTATACTCCATCTGCACGCGGTCGCGGGTGTTGGTCGTCTTCGTGTCGCTGAGGGACAGGGAGACGGCGAGCTTCCGCTCCGGGCCGAAGGTGTCCATGTAGGAGAAGGCCATCGTCGGGCCCCAGCCCGGCGACCACTTGCCCTCGCGGTAGGTGTTGATCGAACCGCCGACGCGGTAGGTGATGACGCGGTCGGTGAAGTCGAAGGCCGACTTCGTGACGAGGTTGACCGAGCCGCCGAGCGAATCCGCCCACATGTCAGGCGTGCTGGCCTTGGTGACCTCGATTTCCTTGATGAACTCGGAGGGAACCTGGTCGATCAGGGAGGCGCGGTCGCCCTGCGGCGAGAAGCCGGCGATGGCGGCGGCGGTGCGGGTACCGTCGAGTGTGACGGCGTTCAGATCGGGCGGCGTGCCGCGCAGATTGATGCCGACGATGTCACCGGCCTCCTTGTTGACGGAGACGCCGGGAAGATTCTGCAGGAAATTACCCACGTTGCCATCGGCGACATTGCCGAAGGTGTCCATCGAAACGACATTCACCAGGTTCTCGGCGTTGCGCTGCTTCGTGATCGAAGCGGCATTGCCCTCGCGGAGACCCGCGACCGTGAACTCCTCAAGCTGGTAGACCTCGGTGCTCAGGTTGATGAGCGCCTGCTGGGTCCCGCCGGCCACGACCTCGATTTCCTGACTGCCGGCGTCGAGGCCGGTGTAGGTCACGTTGAGGATCTGCCGACCGGCCGGCACGCGCAGGAGGGTGAAGCTGCCATCACGCTCGGTGACCGCGCGAACGGAAGTTCCGGCGACGGAGACCTGCGCACCTTCGAGGAAAGCGCGGGTGTTGGCGTTCTGGACTTTGCCGACCACGGTTCCCTCAGCGCCCTGGGCGAGTGCTGAACTGGAAACGGATGCGAGCCCAAGCAGGAGCGCGGCACAGCCGAGCGCAATGCGGGCGAGGGTTCTATACATGTTCATGGGTTAACAGATCTAACCGTTACGGATTGCTGGGGGTAACCTGTGCGTCCGAGGGGGAAACGACGCGGGTAACAGGGTAATTGCTAAAACGTTTTAACGTCGCGGCGGGGTCTGTCAAGCGATTTGGACCCGACGAAATTTCAGGCGGTTATCTGAGGCCGACCGGGCCTAAGCTTCCGGTGCGGTCGACGCGCGGAGGCGTTCAACCACCGGGACGGTCACGCGGGCTGAGCCGCGCTTGGCCTGGCCGATCCGCCGCAGCAGCATGCGGGCGGCGGCGTGGGCCAGCTCGCGGTGGGAGACGCCGACCGATGAGAGGGGCGGATCGAAGAAGGGCGAGATCTCGTAGTCGCCAATCCCGACGACCGCGATGTCCCCCGGGATCGTCTTCCCGGCCTGCTTGATCGCCTGGTAGGCGCCGAGGGCCAGTCCGTCCGTCACCGTGTACAGCCCATCCAGCGGCGTGCCGCGGGCGAGGAACTGGGCCATGGCCTCGTGCGCCGCTTCCTCATTGAGGCCGCTGGCGACGATTTCACCCGCAGGAGGCAAACCGGCTGCCCGCGCGGCGCGTAAAAACGATTCCACCCGCCGCTGGGTGGTCTGGGTGAGCGGCTGTCCGTACAGCACCCCCAGCTTGCGCCGCTCCGTCTGCATGAGGATGGCCGCCGCCTTGGCGCCGGATTCGGGATCCTCGATCACGCTGGGGTAGTCCTGCACCGCGCGGTTGACGAGCACCACCGGGTACGGAAGCACGTGGTCGAGGAGGAAACGGTCGTCGTCCGCCGTGGTGTTCGTGATGATCGCCGCGTTGAAATGGGTGCCCGTGAGCAGCCCGGGCAGCTCGTGGAGCTTGCCGGCATTGAACATCTCAATCACGAGCGAAAAGGAAGCCCGGCGCGGGTTGTTGGCCTCCTCGGCGGCCGCCTCGCGCAGCGCCAGGATGAAGTGATTGATGACCGGGAGCGGCGCCTGAAAGCTGGTGATGATCGCGAGGACGATGGTGTTCTGCGCATCATTGCCGCCG
>CAYZCV010000085.1:0-14916 GCA_964476965.1 uncultured Opitutus sp.
ATCGCATCCACGTGGAAGAGCGCGACGGACGCAAGGTTGCGGCCGGGATCGTGGCCAAGAGCGGGCGCATCATCCGCGCCAAGGCCGTGCTCTCCAACGCGAATATCAAGAATACGATCTTCAAGCTGGCGGGTGAGGAGAACTTCCCGGCCGACTTCGTGGAGCAGGCCAAGGCGGTGCGCATCAACACGAGCTCGTGCCAGGTTTACCTCGGCATCCGCAAGGGGGAGAGCATCCCGCACATCGGTGACCTCGTGTTCACGTCGGAGGCAGCGAAGTACAGTCCGCAGGAGTTGACTGATCTGCACACCACCAGCCGGACGTTCTCCGTCTATTATCCCGACACGCGGCCCGGCTCGGATCGCTACACCGTGGTGGCTTCGCTCAACGGCCGCTACCCGGACTGGAATGCGCTCTCGCCCGAGGACTATGAAAAGAACAAGCAGCGCCTGATTGATGAGGCGATCGCGTCCTTGGAGAAGTACATCCCAGGCGTGGCGGCCAAGATCGATTGGAAGGAGGCGGCAACGCCTCGCACGATCGAGCGCTACACGACCCACACGGGCGGCACCTCCTTCGGCACCAAGTTCGAGGGCCTGCCGGTCTCGATGAACCTGTCGGAGAAACTCCCCGGTCTGTTTCATGCCGGGAGCGTGGGCATTATCATGTCGGGCTGGCTTGGAACGATCAATTACGGGGTCATCACGGCCAACAAGATCGACAAGCACCTCTTCGCGCTCAAGCAGCAGGCTGCGGCCGCGGTCGCTCCAGTCTAGGCCAAGGAAAGCGGCGGCCGATCGCCGGTGAGGGCTGCGCTGGTCAACCGGCTGGTGATCCGCGTGTCGACGAGGCCAAGGTGAGTCGCCGCCGCCAGGACAGGCGTCGGGCTGGTCCCTTTGGACCATAACCTGATGTCCCCTTGGTGCTTTCCCCAGCCGATATTGTCCGTAGGCTCCGTGTTAGTCTGCTTCCCCCATGACCTCACGTGCGAGCGACCCGAGTCCTGCGAAACGCGGCCCCTCTGTGGGGCTGGGGTTTTTGTTGTACGCGGGGTATCTCGCGGTCTTTTTCGCCACCTGGACGATCAACGGGGTCGACTATAACCGGATCGGGGAGAATGCGGAAACCACACGGTTGTGGTACGCGTTTCCCACCCTCGGTGGATGCGCTTTCCTGGTGGTGGCGCTGACTTGGCTGGGCTGGTGGCGGCGGGCGCTGTTTGATCCATCCACCGCCGGTCCCCGCTGGCTCTGGCTTCTGCCGGTCGCGATGGCGGGCGTGATTGTTCATAATTTTCTCGGAATCCCGCTGGAGAAGCTCACCTCGGACCTGCTGCTCTGGTCCGCGTTGGGCGCCGTGGGGGTTGGGTTTGGCGAGGAGATGATCACGCGAGGAAGTCTTGTCGTGGGCCTGCGCAGCCGCTGGACCGAAGGGCGCGTCTGGCTGGTCAGCTCCCTGGCTTTCTCCGCGCTGCATGTTCCCAATGTACTCTTCGGATTTCCCCTCGAGTTCATGCCGGTTCAAGTGCTGCTGACCTTTGTCATGGGCAGCGGCTTTTACGCGATCCGAAGGTTGTCCGGAACCCTGCTCCTGCCCATGGTTCTGCATGGACTGTGGGACAGCGCGCTCTTCCTCAGTGTTGCGACCGGCGTGGAGCCGTCGGCCATTCAGTTTGCCATCTATCCGCTGGCCATCGTCGGCGTGATCGCCCTCCTGCGGAGAACTTGGAACGAGCGCGTCTCCGCCTAGCCGCTCTTTGGGGCGACCGGGTCCAGGCCGCTCGTGCCGTTCACAGCCCGGCTTCGCGAACGAACCACGCCGGATTCAGGTGGGCGAGGGGAGCGCGCATCTTGTCGAGCTCGGCCGCCGGACCGTGGATCTCGAGGCGCAGGAGCGTGGCGAGCTTGAGGGCCTCGCCCAGCAGATCGCCAACATTCGCAAGATGAGCGAGGGCGGCCTCGCCGCCGGCGTAGCCCTCGCGGCAGAAGACCACGTCGCCATTGACCGTAAATTCGTAGAAAAGGACGGCCTTCTCGGATGAAGTCCGGGCAACGAAGCCGGCAAAGCCCGCCTTGAAGGCCTCAAGCTGCCCGGCGTTGACCTTGAAATAGGGGTGGAGGGTAACGACGTTCGCGGGGTAGTTCATCGGGGCGAGCCAAGCCGGGTGAGGGATCCCGGGCAACCGAATAGCGGCCGGGAAGGGGACGGCCCGCGGGGTAGCCCGCGGCGGCGCTCAGGGATTGGTGGCCGGAATCGAACTCTGCTCCATCCGCTCGTTGTTCTCGAGCAGGGAAAAGTTATCCGGCTTCTTCCGAAGGGACGCCTCGTAGCGGCTCCGCTGCTCGGGCGTTTCCTCGATGGATTGGCAGCCCGAGAAGAGGGCGAGAAAGCCGGCGGCAACTGCGAGGCGTGGGAAGCTGAGGCAAGGTTTCATCAGGAGTGATCGAGTTGGCAGATGATGGGGCGAAAATCACGTTGCGCCGCGTTCCCTCAAGGGGGCTCCACGTACCGAGTGGGGTTTTGGTTGAACTCTGCCGACCGACCGACGGGGATGCTCAGACTGTGCCAGTCCGGTCCGCGGTGGTGCTTGGCGACGTAGACGATCTGGCCCACGTGGTAGGCATAGTGGGTAAGTTGCCGATTCACCGCTTGGAGGACGGTCAACGGTTCACCACGGATCATTACAGTCCGGTCGAGATCCGCATCTTCCAGAGGGGTTAATGCCTCAAAGAGGGTGGTCCATCCGAGCGACCAGACACCCATGAGGCGATCGCGGGTATCCTCCGGTCCGAGGCTGAATTCGGTATCGCGATCACGTCCAGGCTTCTCGCCATCCGTGGTGAGAAAGCCAGTCCACCGCGAGACGAGATTGCCGCCGACATGTTTCACGATCACCGCCACGCTGTTGTCGCCGGGCGCCGGCGCTGCAAGAAACTGCGTTTCAGTCAGCTGCCCCATGGCGGCGTCCGCCAGTCCTTGCAGGCGTCGGAATTCTCGAATGGCGAGTTGGAGGTAGGATTCGTGCATGGAGGAATCTGCATTGGGGACCCGCATTTCTCACGACCAGCGGCCGCGGGCGTAGAGACTGCAGTTCGGATCTCGCTAGGTCCTCAGGATTTTTTCCATCGGTCTCCCCTTGGCCAACTCATCGACGAGTTTATCGAGATATCGGATCTCGCGCATCGTGCCGTCTTCGAGGTCTTCGACTCGCACGCCGCAGATCGCGCCTTTGATGAGCGACCTCAAGGGATTCATCTGAGGGGCCTCCTGGAAAAAGGTTTGGAAGTCCGTCTGCTTCTTCAACTGGGCGCCCAGCGCCTTGGTGCTGTACCCGGTCAGCCAGCAAATAATGGCATCCACTTCGGACTTCGCGCGGCCCTTCCTCTCGGCCTTGGCCACATAGTAAGGGTAGACGCTCGCAAAGCTGACTGTGAAGATCCGGTGTGGGGTGGGCATGGGACGGTCCGTCCATCTTTCCTTCGCACCATCACGGCCGTGGCGAGGGTGCGTCTCCCTCCAGGGACACCGGAGTGTCGCTGCCTTTTCTCTTTCCTCGCGTGCCGCCGAAGACGAAGAAGCCCAGCAGGCCGATCACCGGAACGACGAGGATGAACGTGATCCAGTTGATTTTGCTCAGGTCGCTGCGGCGCGAGGTGAAGCAATCCATGATCGCAGCCACCAGAAACCAAACGTACGCGATCCCAACAACGGCTCCGAGCAGGTTCGAGGGCAAGTTCACGTTCATGTCCGAAGGGGTTGGGTGCGAGAATGACGATTCGCCGGAGAGGCGGGTGCCCGCAGAGCGGGAGGGGACTCCTCGGAGCTCGAAGCATCGACAATGCCCGCCATCTGTCAATGGCTTGCGCTATCGCTCGCGAGCTGGGCGGGCGGCTCCTGCGCAAAGGAAATGGCGAACCCGCCCTCGTCCCCGCGCCAATCGCGGGACCCGTCGCCCGCGGGTCATTCAACGCGACCTCGCCTTCGCGGGTTGATCTGCTCCCTTGTCGGCATGTCGTTTTCCAAACTCGGTCTCTACTCCAGCCTCGTTCGCGGGGTGCAGGCGCTGGGATATCAGGAGCCCACGCCCATCCAGGCGCAGGCGATTCCGGTGGTGCTGTCCGGACGGGACCTGGTGGCATCGGCCCAAACGGGCACAGGCAAAACCGCGGCCTTTGTCCTGCCCATCCTAAACCGGCTGGGGCCGCACCGTTCGACCGGGCCGCGCGTCCTCGTCCTCGAACCGACGCGCGAGCTCGCGATGCAGGTCGAGGCCTCCTTCAAGGCGCTGGGGCAGTTCTGCGACTTCAAGTCGGTGACGCTGCATGGGGGCGTGACCCTCGGGCCCCAGCGGAATGCGCTGCGCTCCGGCGTGGATGTCATCATCGCGACGACGGGACGCTTGCGCGATTTCCTCGAAGGCACGCTGGTCCGTATGGACTCGATCGAGGTCCTCGTCCTCGACGAAGTCGATCGCATGCTCGACATGGGTTTCATCGAGGATGTGAAGGCCATCACCAAACTCTGCCCGCCCACGCGGCAGACCTTGCTCTTTTCCGCTACGATCCCGCCCAAGCTGGAGGAGGTCGCGCGCTTCGCCCTCAAGCATCCCGTCCGGATCGAAATCGCCCGCGCCAAGCCGGTCACCGAGTCGGTCAACCATGCCGTTCACGCGGTGCTGGATCAGCAGAAGTTCGACCTGCTCCTCGCCCTGCTGAAGCGCGACGAATTCACGAGCGTCATTGTGTTCACCCGCACCCGCAAGGGTGCCGACCGCATCGCGCATCACCTGCGCATCGAAAACCATCCGGTAAGCGTCATCCACGGCGAACGCAGCCAGTCCGAGCGCGTAAAGGCGCTCGAGGCCTTCCGCACCGGCCAGCGTGGAATCCTGGTGGCGACGGATATCGCCGCCCGCGGCATCGACATCGCCGGGGTGTCCCATGTCATCAACTACGATGTGCCGCTCCATGCCGAGGACTACGTCCACCGCATCGGTCGGACGGGCCGGGCCGCCGAGACCGGTGACGCGCTCACGCTGGTGACCCCGCAGGAAGCGAACGAACTGGCCGCAATTGAGCGCCTGATCGGGATTTCCATCCCCGTCCTGGTCCTTGACGGCTTCGCCTACGAAGGCGGCCAACCTCCGCGAATCGATCCGGCCAACCCTCTGGCCAATGCGCCGAAGCGCGCGGGGCATCAGCAGACCCTGGGCGCCGGCGGCCAGCAGAAGGGCGATGCCGGACGCAACCAGAGCAAGAAATCCAGCAGCCGCCCCTTCGGTGGCGGCAACCCGACCTGGCACTCCAAGGGCAAGCCCGGTGCCCACTGGCGCACGCGCAAGGGACGATAGCGAGCGGGTTGCCGGCCCGCTCGATCGCGGATTTCGGAATGTGGAGTGCGGATTGATCCAACGTGCGCGTCGGTGATGGCCCGGACTACGATAAGCATCACGAGAGCGCGTGGAGACGGCCTCGGACCTGGCCTGTGTGTGCTAGCCTGGAACCTACTCGCTACTCACTACCCGCTACTCGCTACTTCCGGCAATTTCTGACCTTGCGGGGAGGGCTTTCGCCCGGTGTCGTTGACCTTCCACCCAACCATGTCCGACGTCACCGATCTTATCCCGCACCGGCCGCCGTTTCTCTTTGTTGACGCGATTGTCTCCGAGACGCCCGAGAGCCTGGTGGCCCGGCGGATGTGGCGGGCCGAGGAGGACTTCTACAAGGGGCACTATCCGGGCGCCCCCATCACCCCCGGGGTGCTGCTCTGCGAGGCCGTGTTCCAGACCGGCGCCCTGTTCATGGCCAAGCAGGCCCTCGCTTCCGGGGCCAAGCCGGGGGAGGGCGTTCCGCTGCTCGCCAAGATCGCCGAAGTCCGCTTCCGGAACCCGGTCTACCCGGGCGATGAGATCCTCATCGAGGTGAAGAAGAAGGAAGCCCTGGGCGGTTTCACCATGATGGGAGGCGCGATCAAGAAAGCCGACGGTACCCGCGTCCTCACGGTCGACTTCGCCGTCGCCTGGAAGACCCCCGAGGGCCAGCAGACCACCTGACACCGATTTGTTTGAACAGGAACTAACGGAGGGAACGGAGCCGAAGCGGTTTTGAACCTCGGCTCCCTCGGTTTTCCTCCTGTAAAACCAAGCTCGGTTCATCCTGACTTCTGAATCCTGATTCCTGTCTCCTTTCCCGCCCCCATGCCTGATTTTCTTCAACTGACCGGCAAGACCTTTCTGGTGCTGGGCGTCGCCAACAAGAAGAGCGTCGCGTGGTTTGTCGCCAAATCGCTCGAGGAGCAGGGAGCGCGCGTCATCTACAGCGTCCGCTCCGAGGCGCGCAAGAAGTCGCTCGAGGCCCTCCTCGCGGGCAAGCCGGTGTTTCTTTGTGACGTTGAGCACGAGGGCGCGGCCGAGCAGCTCGCGGCGGAGGTCGCGGCGGCCGGTCTCGCGCCGCTGCACGGGATTGTCCACTCCATCGCCTTCGCCAACTACAGCGAGGGCTTCAAGCCCTTCCACGAGACCAAGCGAAAGGATTTCCTTCAGGCGACTGCGATCTCCGCGTTCTCGCTCGTCGAAGTTGCCCGCGCCTTCAAGCCGTACCTCGCGAAGAACGCCTCGGTCGTCACCATCGGCATCTCCTCCCTCACGGTCACGCCGGATAACTACGGCTACATGGGTCCGATCAAGGCCGCCCTCGATTCGGCCACCCGCTTTCTGGCCAAGTCCTTCAGCGCCGACTCGGAGGTCCGCTTCAATGTCGTTGGCGCCGGCCCGCTCAAGACCAGTGCGTCCGCGGGCATCCCTGGCTACGCCGAGAGTTATCTCTACACGGAGAAGCTGACCTTCCGACGCCGCAATCTCTCGACGCAGGAAGTCGCCGACGCGACCCTCTTCCTCCTGAGCGAGCGCAGCAGCGGACTCAATGGCACGACCCTCGTGGTCGACGCGGGACTGGGCAGCAATTTCTACGACAAGGAAATCATCCGCCTCGCGATGCGGGTCGAAGCGAAGCCGGCGGCGGAGAAGTCAGGAGTCAGGATTCAGTCGTCAGCATTCTGACCATGAGTCACAAGACATCCAAACTTTCAGAGGCGCGGCGAAATTCCGAATTCTGGCTTCTGAATCCTGACTCCTTCCGCGGATGAAATTTGCGCACACCTGCATCGAGTCCCTCGCTGTCGCTTTGCCGTCGGAGGTTCTGACGACGACCGCGATCGAGGCGCGGCTGCGGCCTTTGTACGAGCGGCTGAAGCTGCCCTTCGGTCGGCTGGAGCTGATGACGGGAATCCGCGAACGCCGGGTCTGGCCGGAGGGTACACGTCCGTCTGATGCCAGCGCGGCGGCCGGCAGGGCGGTGCTGGCCAAGTCCGGCCTCCGGGCCGAACAGATCGAGCTCTTCATCCATGCGGCGGTGTCGCGCGACATGCTTGAGCCGGCCACGGCGTCCTTCGCCCACCGGAAGATCGGGCTCCCGGCATCGGCGCAGATTTTCGATGTCTCCAATGCCTGCCTCGGCTTCCTGAATTCCCTCACACTGGCGGCGAGCATGATCGAGTCGGGTCAGATCCGCTGCGCGCTGGTCGTGGCGGGTGAAAATGGTCGTCCGCTGGTCGAGCAGACCCTGCGGACCCTGCTTGAGCAGCCGCTGGACCGGAATGGCATCAAGCCGTACTTCGCCAATCTCACGATCGGCTCAGGCGCTGTCGGTGCAGTGGTCTGCCACCGCGACCTGCTCCCGGCCGGCGCGCGGCCCCACCGGCTGTTGGCCGGCTTGGCCCGCGCGGCCACGGAGCACAGTGAGCTCTGCCAGGGCGACACCCACGGGGCGGACGCGTTGGCGATGCAGACGGATTCGGAGAGCCTGCTGGTCGCAGGGCTGGCGTTGGCCCGGGAGACTTGGGCCGGGTTCACGCAGGTGTCGGGTTGGGACGCGGCGTCGACCGACCGTTTCATTTGTCACCAGGTGGGCAGCACGCACCGTCGCAAGCTCTATGAGGCGCTCGGGCTGGATCTCGCCAAGGATTTTTCGACCTTCGAAACGCTAGGCAACACCGGCTCGGTCGCGCTGCCCGCCACACTCGCCGCGGCGATCGACGCCGGGGCCGTCAAACCGGGCGACAAGGTCAGCCTGCTCGGCATCGGCAGCGGCCTGAATTGCCTGATGCTGGCGCTGGAGTGGTGAAGCAGTCCCTGCCAAAAACCATTTAACCACGGATGACACGGATGTACACGGATGGAGACATCTCCGGCCCGAATGCGAGCCACCGGATCGGATCCGTGATATCCGTGTCATCCGTGGTTAGCACCGACTGATTTTTCATGACTGTCCCTGACTGGCTTAAGCCGATCTATCCTTTTACGCCCAAGGCGTTCACCACGCCGCTCGGCGCGCGGATGAGCTATGTGGACGAGGGCGAGGGGGACGAGGCGGTGCTCATGTTGCATGGCAATCCCACGTGGTCGTTCTACTACCGGGATCTCATCCGGGCGGTTGCGCCCGCGATGCGCTGTGTGGTGCCGGATCATATCGGCATGGGGCTGTCGGAGAAGCCTGCGACGTACCCGTACACGCTGTCGACCCGTATTGATGACATTGCGGCTTTGGTTGGAACACTCGGACTGCGCAAGGTTCACCTCGTGGTGCACGACTGGGGCGGGGCGATTGGCTTTGGTTTTGCCGCGCGGCATCCGGCGCTGATCGGCCGCTTGGTGGTGCTCAACACCGGGGCTTTTCCCTCGAAGCGGATCCCGGCGCGGATCGCGCTGTGCAAGCTGCGGGGGCTGGGCACGGCTCTGGTGCGCGGCCTCAATGGCTTCGCCTGGCCGGCGACGTGGATGTCGATGGCGCGGCGGCGGCTTTCACCGCTGGAGCAGCGCGGCTTTCTGCTGCCGTACGGCTCCTGGGCCGACCGCGTCGCGGTGGATGCGTTTGTGAAGGACATTCCGATGAGCGACGCGCATCCGACCTGGCCCGTGCTGGGTACGACCGCGGCCGGGCTGGCCCACTTCACGACGAATCCGGCCCTGATTGTCTGGGGCGGGCAGGACTTCTGTTTCAACGACTCCTTCTACGACGAATGGCGCCGACGCCTCCCGCAAGCGGAGACCTTGTACCTCAAGGATGCCGGCCACTACGTCCTCAACGACGCGGATGCCGAGGTCGTGCCGGTCATTGCGAATTTTCTGACGGCTGGGTGATCCCGCATCGTTGCGGATCAGCGTAAGCTACCGCAATCGCTCTCAATCCGATTCAACCACGGATTGGTTTGAGGGCTTGGCCCTACGCCTTACCGAGAAGGCGGTAGGCCATCATTTCGCCGCGGTTCTTGAGCTCCACCATGCCGCGCTGTTCGAGGAGGTAGAGCGGGGAGAGCTTCTCGGCGGTGGCGGACGAGACTTGCGGGACGCCCGGTTCGCCATGCGACTCGAGCCGGCTGGCAATGTTGACCGTGTCGCCCCAGAGATCGTAAGCGAACTTCTTGTAGCCGATGATGCCGGCGACGAGCGGACCGGAGTGCATGCCGATGCGGATCGTCCAGCGCAGGCCGTTGCGTCGATTGAATTTATCGATGACGTCGAGCATCTGCAGCGCCATGTCGGCGCAGCGGATGGCGTGGTCGGCCACCGGGATTGGCACGCCGCAGACCACCATGTAGGAGTCCCCGATCGTCTTCACCTTCTCCACGCCGGTTTGCTCGGCGAGTTGGTCGAAGTCGGAAAAGATTTCGTTGAGCAGCGCAACGGTCTGCGCGGGCGCCAGGGTCGCGGCGATGCGTGTGAAGCCCACGATGTCCGCGAACAGGACGGTGGCCTCGGGAACCGCGTCAACGATCGTCTGCTCGCCGGCCTTGAGGCGCTCGCCGATGGCCTTGGGCAGAATGTTGAGCAACAGGCGGTCGGACTTGGCGCGCTCGGCCTGGAGCTGGGCGAGGAAGGCGCGTTCCTGGTCGCGCAGGCGCTTGCGTTCCATGTACGCGCCAATGCGGGCCTGCAGGACGACGGGGTTGAAGGGCTTGGGGATGTAGTCCTCGGCGCCGGCCTCGATGCAGCGGACGGTGCTCTCGACCTCGTCGAGGGCAGTGAGCATGACGACTGGGATGTGGCGGAATTTGGGGTCCCGCTTCAGGCGCTCGAGCGTCTGGAAGCCGTCCATCACCGGCATGAGGATATCGAGCAGGACCAGATCGAACGGCTCCCGGTTGAGGGATTCGAGGGCCGCGACGCCATGCTCAGCACCGCTGACGGAGAAGCCGATACGATCGAGGCGCCGCATGAGCATCTCGCGATTCAGCGGCTCGTCATCCACGACCAGAATCCGTCCGGACAGGGCTTGGGCCGCGCCCTCGGTGACGGGGTTGCGCGAGCCGAGGACGAATGGGGCGACGGTGGCGGCGGGACCGAGCGCACTCGGCCCGGCATCGATGGCATAGCGCTGCGCAAAGGTTTCCTTTTCGAGCAGCTTGCGGAGATTGTGGGCGGCGAGACCGATCTTCGACAGGTCGGCGAGGACTTCGGCCAGCGCGTGGTTGCGCGCGGTCTCCTCGCAGATGTCACGGAGGCCAAGCAGACCGCTAAGGGGACTGGCCAGGCGATGACGCAACGGAGGCAGATCGACGGCCCCGGTCTCAATCTTGCGCTGGGAGAGGGCCTCATTGAGGAGGCTGAGGATGTCGTTGCCCTGGCCGAGCAGCCGTTGGAGATCATCGAGTAGCACGGCCGGGCCGCTCTCCGTGACCGATTCAATCAGCATCTCGCTGTAGCCGATGATCTGGTTGAGGGGGGTGCGCAGGTCATGCCGAAGCCGCTTGAGCGTCTCCTGACGAGCAAGGAGCACGGCGTTGGGATCCGTGCCGGGCGTGCCTGATTCCGATTCGTTCATGCCGTCGGCGTGCGACCCAGCAGGGCATCGACCTTGACCAGCAGGCTGGCGAGGTCGACGGGCTTGGTCTCGAATTCATTGCAACCGGCGGCGAGGGCGCGGTCGCGGTCCTCGGCCATGGCATGGGCGGTCAGGGCGATGATCGGAATGCCCGCCGTCGCCGGATCCGCCTTGATGCGCTGGCTCGCCTCCCAGCCGCTCAGCCCAGGCAGGCTCATGTCCATCAGGATGAGGTCGGGTTTCTCGGTGGTCGCCATCGAGAGCCCGAGGAGCCCGTCCACCGCGATCACGACGTCGAAACCACGTTTCACCAGGCGCCGCGACAGCATGTCGCGGTTCATTTCGTTGTCCTCGACCAGAAGAATTTTCGCCATGGGAACGTCCTGAACAAAACTGACTTACGGCCGTTTGCCAATCGCGTTGTTACTTTCAGGCAGCGGAAACGGGGGCGAGCTGCGCGACCGCCGGTTCATGAAGGTCTCCACGGAATCGCGAACTTCTTTCAATAGCTCTTCCTTGGTGTAGCGACCCTTTTGCAGCACGCGTTCGGCCTGCTGTTGGAGGAAACGGCGGACCTCGCCGTTGAGGTCAAGGGACGTGAGCACCACGACCGGGATGTCGCGCCACGCGGGATTGGCCCGCATCTCGCGCAGGACGGAGAAACCGTCCATCTCGGGCATGAGGAGATCAAGCAGCACGACCGAGGGCGTATTGTGCTTCAGCAGCTCGATGGCCTTGCGTCCATTCTCGGCCGACAGGGACGCCCAGCCCTCGCGCTCGAGCAAGCGAACGATGACTTCGCGCGAGGGGTTGTCATCCTCGACGACCATCACGGGATTATGGGTCCGGGTTTCGCTGTGCTTGGCGAGGATCGGCAACAGGGTGCTGCCGTCGTTGATCGGACCGGAGACGAAGTCAGCGGCGCCCAGGGCGAAGCCCAGATCCGCGTTTTCGGAAAGCGTGAGGAGGATGATCGGGACGTTCGCGAGCTCGGGCGAGGCCTTGAGCTGGCTGATGACGCTGCTGCCGTTCTCATCGGGCAGCAGAATGTCGAGGACCACGACGTGCGGGCGAATCTCCCCGGCGAGGGCGAGCGCCTGACGTCCGCTGGTGGTGCCGGTCACGTCGTAGCCCTCCTTGGTGAGCAGGCTCTTGATCGCGGTGTGCACCGTCTCGTCATCGTCGATCACGAGCACGCGGCCACGCTTCTGGGGTGCCGCCGGGAAGGGCATGGGCGGCATCGTGAGGCTGGTCGGGGGCAGCGTCGGCGGCATGTCGACCGGGATGGTGGGCGACTTGGCTGAAACCACGCGGGCGGGAATCGCCACGGAGAACGTCGAGCCCTTGCCGGGTTCGGACGTCACGGTGATGTCGCCGCCCATCATGCGGGCGAACTGGCGGGAGATGGCGAGCCCGAGCCCCGTGCCGCCATACTTGGCGGACGTGGAGGAATCGGCCTGGGAGAATGTCTCGAACAGGCGGCCGATCTGCTCGGCGTTCATGCCGATGCCGCTGTCCTTCACATCGAGGAGGATGGTCTCGGCCTGGTCGATGACCTCGCGCCGCGCGTGGATCGAAACCTCGCCGTGGTCGGTGAATTTCGAGGCATTGCTCAGGAGGTTGAGCAGGATCTGACGGAGCTTGGTCGCATCGGCATGGATCGGGCCGATGTTCTCCGGGCAGTCGATGCGCAGGCGGTTCTCGTTCTTGTCGACGAGGGGCTGCACGGTGGAGCCAACCTCGTGGACAAGGGTCCAGACGTCGAAGCTCTCCAGGTAAAGATCCATCTTGCCGGCCTCGATCTTGGACAGGTCGAGCACATCATTGATCAATCCGAGCAGGTGGCGGGCGGCGCTCAGGATCTTCTTGAGATCGCTCTTGGCCCCGGCGTCGCCGCGGTCGTCGGCATCCTCCATCAGGATTTCGGAGTAGCCGATGATGGCGTTCATCGGCGTGCGCAGCTCGTGGCTCATCTTGGCGAGGAACGCGCTCTTGGCCTGGTTGGCCTCCTTGGCGGCGGTCATCGCGCCCTCCAACTCAGCCGTGCGGGCCTTGACCTTCGCTTCGAGCGTCCGGTTGACCTCCTCGAGCATGGTATTGATCTCGGCCAGGTTCTCCCGGGCGCGCTCCGCATGGTCGCGGGCCTCGCGAACCTCGGTGTCACGCTGCTGGATCGTCGCGAGCATCGAGTTGAACGATTCGATCAGCACGACGGTCTCGGACCCGCCCGCCGGCTCCACCCGTACCGAATAGTCACGGTCGCCGGCCACCTTGCGGGCGGCGCCGGCGAGTTCGGAGATCGGGCCGGAAATGCCGCGCTGCAGGAAGCGGGAAACGACCAGTGCGAGCAGCATCGAGCCGAGGAAAAGAATCGCCATGCCGCGCAGGGGCTCGGTGATCCGGTCCCACAGGTCGTCGGAGACGCCTTTGAGGTAGATCGAGCCGATCTTGCGACCATCGACCACCACCGGACGGAAAACCCGAAACTCGTCCGCCGAAAAATTCACGGCCAGCGCACGGGGCAGGGGAATGAATTCGTCGGTGCCGGGACGGACATACTTCTCAAGCAAACGATCGTCGGCCGAGTAGACGGCAGCCGCGACGATGGTCGGATCCGAGGCAAAGGCGGACAGGCCGAAGTCCACGGCCGCAGGATCGCGGGTCAGAATCGCCTGGGCCCGCTCGGTGAGCGGAACCTGAATCAGGTCAACGCGCTCGGCAACCTGCTGGCGAAGCCGCCACAACTCGACCGACAGATAACCGGCAAAGGCGGCGCTCAGGGTCACCGCGCACACGCCCGTGATGAGGAGCGTCAGTCGCCACCGAAGCGGCATACGGCTAATCAGGGGCATGGGGAAGAGAGGATCAGACGGGGGCTGCGGGACACGAGTCGGGAGGGAGGGAGCCCGACCGCTGGTGTAAGTTGCACCGCCAACGTGGGCTTACGGCGAGCAGATACGCCAGTTAAAATCCTGTCAATATAAGGAGTATCCCCTAGTAATAATGCTTACCGATCGCATCTAGGGTGCCTGCCGCACCTGCTCAATCCGGTCGGCCAGGGCCAGCGAGGCCTCGGTCATCCAGCGGACACCCTTGGCCACCGTCGCCCGGGTGGCGTCACCCATGACCCCGCTTTGCGAAATGTCCTGCGTGAGCCAAGAGAAGACGGCCGGAGCCTGTTCGGGGCGGAGGAGGCCGGGCTCGGTCAGCTGCGCGGGATATTCGCAGACCACGCGGTCCAGCCGGACCCATTCGGGAGCGCAGGCCAGCATCAGCGAGGTTTCCATCTCGCCCGCATGAAAGCCGTAGGCGGCCTCCTGCGGATCCTGCTCGGCGCTCGCATAGTTTCCGAGCAAGCCCGCCCGGAAGGCGGGTCCGTCCTGCAGCTCACGGAGGGTGTAGACGAGGACTGCGCTGTTCCCGCCGTGGGTATTGAGGAGGGCCAATCGCCGGAACCCGAGCGCGCGCAACTGGGCGGCCGCGGCCAGGACCAGGCGGCGAAGGGTTCGGATCGGGAGCGAGACCGTCCCGGGGAAGGCCGCATGCTCGGGGCTGGCGCCGTAGGTGAGCGGAGGCGCGACGTACACCGGCGAACCCGCGGGGAGGAGCGGCAGCACGTGGTGCACGCGCGCCTGACCGAGGATCGCGTCAACGCCCACCGGGAGATGCGGCCCGTGTTGCTCGATGGCACCGGTGGGCAGGATCACGAGCGCGGAATCCTTGTCGGGCAGGGCCTCCAGCTCGTCCCGCGTCAGGGCCCCGAGGTAGTGCTTCCGGTACGACGGCCAATGAGACTCGCCGGCGGGTTCGGTCACCGGGCCGACGACGGGGGGCGTCGCCGCGGCGGGCGCGCGATGCGCCACGATTTCGGCGAGCAGACCCGCGAGCCGCGCTGCAGCCGCGGAGATCACGGCCGCGCCATCGATCTGTCCGGTGAACGGCAGGGGCGAGGGCTGGCGGTACTGGCCAGGTCGGAATTGCGGATCAATGATGTCGGCGGCGCGTGTCGGATTGGCCGGTGCTTGGCCGAGCAGCGATG
>CAYZCV010000086.1:0-14898 GCA_964476965.1 uncultured Opitutus sp.
AAGCCGTTCAAGCAATCCTGGGTCCGCCGCCGGACCGCGAGGCCTGGCTGGTTTATCGATTCGAGGAGGCGGTTCGTTCGCCGGTGCTTCTCTTTGCCTATGCTTAGACGACAGAGGTGGGGTGTTTTGTTTTTGGAATTCATAGCTAAGCGCGCTACAAGATTGATCCCAACATGACCGACCTTTCAAAAGCGTCCGAAGCTCTGAGCCTTTTCCGCTCTGGGTCGCTGAAAAAGGCGGTCTCCAAAATCGAGGCAAAGCTCGTTGGTGTCGGTCACTCGGATGCAGGACGCGAACTCAGCGCGCTTGGTGTGAGCGCGGAGTTGATGCTCGCGGCTCTTCTGATCAAGAAGCACTCGAATCAGATTTCCGAAATCATTCATACCGTCGGAATTCTTCTTGTCCTGCCGGTAATCTTGGAGCCCGGCGAGATTGTCGAAAGCCTGTCGTTGGCGGCAGGCAATACCGGCAAAGGTTTCGATCTGGAGACCAATCGCCGTATTGCCGAATTCACCTTCATCCAATGGCAGGGAGGCAGCGAATCCATCCGTCAGAACAAGGTGTTTAAGGATTTCTACTTTTTGGCCGAACATCCCACGACCAAGCGAAAAGAACTCTACGTCGCCGGCCTCGATCACCCGACACGTTTTTTCAACTCAGGTCGCGGCATCGCGCAGATCGCGAAGAACAATCGAAAACTTGGCGAAGCAGCGATCAAGCTACCGCCAGAAATTAAGACCGTGCGGGACTACTATGTCCCACGCCGACATTTAGTCAGCATTCGTGACTTAGGGGAATACCTCCCGGCGCTACGCGGCTAGGGTTGGCGCGCCGCTGCAGCCAACACCTCAAGGGCTTCAAGCCGCGTCTTCCGTCTGAGCATTGGGTCAGGAATGGAGTGAGCAGCCTCGATCGCCGCAATGTAACCAGCGGGCAAATTGTTCTGCCGCGCGCCCATCACCACCAGACTGTGATACCAATCGTATGGTTGGAGGACGGGCGCGACTGCCTCCGGTGTTGCGAGATAGACGGTTGATTCAACCGCTTGGTCGTCTCCCGCGCGCACTTGGATTGCTGTCCTTGCATAGCCTTTACCGAGCCCCTCGGCGTCATCGAGCGCAGCGATTTGATCTTCGGGAATCTCGAAAAGCACGCCCCACGCTTCGTCATTGTCACGCTGCGTCGTGGCCAGATCACATTTGGCGGACCCGTCGCTGCTCCTTTTATGGAAACGCAATTCTCGACCACGGACGCTCGCGAGCCCGATCACGGTGGCACCTGGCACGCGCTTCAGCAGGCGTTCGCGCAGCATATTGGAGCCGTATGCGAAATATTTCATTCCGAGATCGTTTCGCCGCTAACATGCGACTCTCCCATCGGATCGACAATCCTCGATGCTCGCTGCGCTCGAATTCTTCTAGCTCTGCCCCGTCCGGTAGCGCCCCATTTTATGGGCGGTCAAGGTCGTGCCTCCGGCCTCCACCCCGCGCAACCGTTCCGCTTCCCCCTCGATTGGTCCCGCTGCGCGGGACGCTTCCTCGGCGCTCCACCCAGCGCTTTGACTTTCGCCCATCCCGAGCGGGCGCTCAACCGGGCAGCACCCGCGATCACTCGACACCAGGTCGAGAAAGGGAAACGCGGCTCGCGCGAGCGCTCACCATGCGCGTTTACGAAGCCAAGATTGTTTACTCCCTCGTTTCCCTCGGCGAAGAGGTCCGTCTCGACCGACCGGAGAAAATTGCTGATTACCTCCGCTCCGCTTTCGAGGAAAACCCGATGCAGGAGGCGTTTTACTGCGTCTATCTCGACCGCAAGAATCACCCGATCGGCCGGCATCTCGTCACCTTGGGCACGGCAACCTCCACACTGGTCGCACCCCGAGAGGTGTTCCGCGGTGCCATCCTCGCCAGCGCCTCTGCCCTCGTGGTCGCTCACAACCACCCCTCCGGCGACCCGGCCCCCAGCGCTGCTGACATCCGAATCACCCACGTCCTCCGTGAAGCGGCAAGAGTGATAGAGATCGAATTTACGGACCACGTCATTATCGGCGACGCGAAGGCCGATCCTCACGGCATTGGGCACTATTCCTTCCGAGAGGCGGGCCTCATTTAAGTTCCTCATGCGGAACGACCCTGCCTCTGCCCCTTCTGCAAAGATCGGAACGAAGCCGCTTGAGCGTGCTCTTCCGGGCCTGCGACAGGCGATTCTCGTCCAAAAAGCATCAACAAGATACGTCCGACTTTCTTGATTCACATCAAGGCGAAGGAAGCGCCGGTCGGGTAGGTTACCCTCGTATGAACTCAAGATCCTTCCTCGCTCTCTTTTCACTTCTAACGATCTGTACCACCGTGCAGCCAGTGTTGGCGGCTGGAGCCGCACGCGAAATCGCGATCACGGCGAACGACTCGATGCAGTATAACCTAAAGGAGATCACCGCTCAGCCGGGCGAAGTGATCCGCCTCAAACTCAGCCATATCGGCAAGATGCCCAAAGCTGCGATGGGACACAACTGGGTGCTTCTCAAGGCGATGACCCCTGCGGAACTCAATGCCACCGCAATCGCCTGCGCCAAGAATACGCCCCTCTATCTTCCGAAGGATATGTCCGTGGTGCTCGCCCACACCAAGCTTTTGGGCGGCGGTGAGAGCGACACCATTGAGGTCACGGTACCTGCCGCCGCGGGCGAGTACCCATACCTTTGCACCTTTCCCGGACACTTTACGATGATGAAGGGGAAACTCATCGTTAAATAAAAGTTGGCTAGCTGAGCATGATCGAACCGCCTCCCGGCAAACGGAGGCGGTTCTTTTTTGTCTGCCCGATGGTCTTATACCCAGCGGTCGATCACTAGGGCTGCCATCACCGGAGGGAGGTAGACGATACTCGACAAGAACACGTCGCGCCCACGGCGATCACGGCTTTCCGTCTGCCTTAGGAAGCGGACGCTGGCCACAAGCATCCCAAGACCGCCGATCGCAGCCGACATCCCATAGACAGGTCCGACCCAACCGAGCGCCCATGGAGTGAGTGAAACCGCGACCAGACCCAGCGTGTAAAACAACGACCAGCCGGCCGTACGACGACCCGTCGTATCGATCGCGGGCAGAAGCGGAAATCCAGCTTGGCGATAGTCCTCGCGGTGCATCCAGCCGATCGCGAAGAAATGAGGCATCTGCCAGAACAGAAGTATTCCCGCGAGCAGCCAGGCCGACCTGGAACCGGAATCCCCGGCCGCCGCTGCACCAATCAGCGGAGGCAGCGCGCCGGAGATCGAACCAATTTCCGTCGCCCAGCGCGTACGCCGTTTGAGCGGTGTGTAGACCAGCCCGTAAATCCCGATGGTCGACGCGGCGATCACCGCTGCCATTGGCGAGTTGTGCACGAGAAAGATTCCGATCCCGCCGGCACTCAATGTGATGCTCCATGCTAAAGCGGCTCCCGATGAAATCGCCCCGCGCGGCAGCGGCCGTTTTGCCGTACGCCGCATCCTTCGGTCGGTGTCGCGTTCCCACCATTGGTTAAGCGAAAGCGCGCCACCCGCCGATAGGGCGAGCCCGGCCAGTGCGAACGAAGCGTCGCCCCCTGTATCCGTATAGGCCACACCATAGCCAGCCATACCCGAGAAGATCGAGAACATGGCGAGCCGGGGCTTGGTCAAGGCGAGCAAGACAGGACCGAGGCGGTCGCGAGAGCGGAGTACAGGAGAGAGAACCCCAGCCGCAGGGGCAATTTGCCGGGTAGCCATTCGCAACAGTATGCGCGCGATCAACCGCGACTTCCTTGATTCAGGTCAAGGAACACTGGCAGACATCCGACTATAGTCCGCGCCTCGCCCATGCGCACGCCGGTCACTTTCTTCGCTCCGCCCAGAGCACTCACCATCGGAGTCGAGGCCCCTCGGGGGCCTACCGTCGCTCAGACGCCGCTAGTTGCAACTGGACCAAACTCCACCGCGTTTCGCTGGCTGAGCCTTTCGGTGATTAGCTTGCTGCTCGCCGGCCTGCTCTCTCTTTCGGTGGTCGTGGGCCGGCTCCCCGGAATCTCCGAGCTGATTGGCGATCCCCTTTTCTTCAAGCGCTGCCTCGTTGTGCACGTCAACCTCGCGCTGTCGGTTTGGTTCTATGCCTTCGTTGCATCGCTCTCAGCCCTCCGCGCACCGGCACGAAGCCGTTCGCTCGACATGGCAGCGTATGCCATGTCGGTTTTCGGTGTTGTCCTGATGCTCGCGGGTGGCCTCGTCCGCGGCGCGGCGCCGATCCTTGCCAACTACATCCCCGTGATCGACCACCCGCTCTATATCGCGGGTCTGGGCCTGTTCTTCGCGGGCATCCTCACCTTCATAATCAGGCGCACCGGTTCTGAGCGTGAGCCGCCCATCGGCGGACTACCTGTGGAAGCTGCGGTGGGCGCGCAGGTTTGCGGAATTGTCCTCGTGCTTGCAGCCGCGACGTGGATTTCCGCCCGAACCGCCCTCCCGGAAGGACTGAATCGCCTGACGTTCTTCGAGTTCTCGCATTGGGGAGCGGGCCATGTGCTTCAGGTCGCGAATGTATGCGCAATGCTCGCCGTATGGATCTGGCTGATGGCGCGCGCTACGGGACGCAGCATGATGACCGTGCGTTCCGCCGGGTTGCTTTTTGCTGTGCTCGTCGCGCCACATTTCGCAATGCCGCTTCTCTCCGGGCAAGGCGTGATGCACCGAACGTACATTGAAGGCGCCACGCTGCTGATGCGTTGGGGTATCTTTCCCGTGGTGCTGGTATTTTTCTTCCTCTGCCTGCGCCACCTGCTCCGTCACCCGGTCTCAAAGACTGATGCGGTGGCCCGGCTCGCTCGTGCCGGTTTCGCGTCCAGCGCCGCACTGACGCTGCTCGGCATCGTGCTTGGCTCGCTGATTCGTGGGTCTACTTCGCTCGTACCGGCGCACTACCACGCGTCGCTCGGCGGCGTAACTGCGGCGTTCATGACGGCTGCCCATCTCTATTTCGACCAGGCCGCTCGCAGCAGCCAAGGTGCTTATACCCACCGATGGACTTCGGCTCGGCGCCAGATCCTCTGCTTCGGAATCGGCCAAGCGGTATTCGCACTGGGCTTTGGCTTCGCCGGAATTCATGGCAGCGGCCGCAAGACGTACGGTAGCGAGCAGCATGTGAGGACCCTCAGCGAGCAAGTTGGCCTCGGTGTCATGGGCCTTGGCGGCCTCGTGGCAGCTGCGGCCGGTATTTGGTTCCTCGTCCTTCTCGGCCGGGCACTGCGCGCCCGCCGCTCCAATTCGGTCCGCAACCCACTCACCCCTGCGCTACCATGAACCACGAAACCAAACCGCCGCTGCTCAAACGCCTGATGGACAACCCCTGGCTCCTATTGGTGCTGGGCGTCGTCATTCCCATGCTCTCCTACACGCTCTGGGGCTGGATCGAACTTCTTTTCGTTCCGGCCGCACAACTTCCCTGAGGACGCATCACCATGAGCCTCACGATTCCCGACCGCAATTGGTTTAAGCCCCCCGAGGGTGCGGAAAAACTCTGGATCGGCCTCGCGCTGGTCTGGTGCTTCGTCCTCAGCCTGATGATGCCGTATTGGCATTTCCGTGGTAAACAAAACAGCCGGGGTGAGGCCTATGCTGTCACTCCGACCGCGTTCGCCGAGCGAACCGAGGCTTTTGTCGCCTCCAACCAAGTCGGCGACCGCGACGGCGTGCCGATTGTCGAGCCCGCACCAGGTGGTGACGCCTACCTCCTCGCACGGATGTGGGCGTGGTACCCCGTGCTGAAATTGCGTCAGGGCGAGACCTATCGCCTCCATCTCTCGTCGGCCGATCTCCAACACGGGTTTTCGCTCCAGCCCCTGAACATGAACTTTCAGGTACTCCCAGGCTATGACCACGTCCTCACGCTCACTCCCACTTCGAGCGGCGAGTTCACTATCGTGTGCAATGAATTCTGCGGCATCGGCCACGAACACATGATCGGGAAGATCATCGTGAACTAGTCCGCTTCTTCGCTCCACCGTCACAAACGAACCGCCATGTCATCTTCCACTCTATCCGCTGCTCTCGACGCGCCCGGTGCGAACGCACGTAAGTGCGACACTACCGGACTCGACGTATGCCTCACAGCCCAACGTTTCATCAAACTCAACGCCGTCTCCGCCATCGTTTTCCTCCTGCTTGGCGGCATCGCCGCCATCCTTCTTGCCCTCACTCGCTGGCAGGCCGTTCACCTACTGCGCACTGATTGGTTTTACCGGGTACTCACCTTTCACGGTCTGAACATGCTGATCTTTTGGATCCTCTTCTTTGAAGTCGCGATCCTCTACTTCGCCTGCACCGTCCCGCTGAAGTCGCGCTTGTTCTCACGCAAGGTGGCCTGGGTTTCGTTCGGGCTCATGATCGCCGGTTCGGTCATGACCGATGTGGTGATCATGCAGGGCAAGGCAGACGTGCTCATGACGAGCTACCTGCCACTTCTGGCTCACCCGCTCTTCTACCTCGGGATAATCCTCGTGGCGGTGGGCACGCTCATTGGCGTGTTCAACTTCTTCGCCACGCTGTACATCGCACGACGCGATCGAACGTACGAGGGCTCCGTTCCGCTCGTTACCTTTGGTGCCACGGCCGCGGCCATTATCGCAGTGGTCACACTCCTCCATGGTGCGATCGTGATGATCCCAACCTTCAGTTTTTCGATGGGTTGGACCGCCGAACCTGATCCCATGTGGTACCGCATGATCTGGTGGGGTTTGGGCCACCAATCGCAACAGGTGAATGTCTGCGCGATGGTCGCGGTCTGGTATCTGATCGGGCAGCTGGCCACGGGAGCAAAGCCGGTAAACGAAACCGTCTGCCGCGGCGCCTTCGTACTCTACATTCTCTTCATCAATCTCGCGTCCGCTCACCATCTGCTGGTCGATCCCGGCGTTGGTGCCTCATGGAAGATCTGGAACACCTCCTATGCGATGTACCTCGCGGTGCTCGCCTCGATGATCCACGGCTTCACGGTTCCTGCATCGATCGAAATGGCGATGCGCGCCAAGGGCCACGCACGCGGCCTATTCGGCTGGGTCGGCGGCCTCCCGTGGCGCAACCCAGGGTTCTCTGCTGCGGCGCTTTCGCTCCTGATCTTCGGCTTTGTGGGTGGCATCACTGGCGTCACCCTCGGAACGCAGCAGATCAACATCATCGCCCACAACACGCTCCGTATCACCGGCCACTTCCACGCAACCGTTGTGGGCGGCACGACCCTCGCGTTCATGGGCCTCGCCTACTACGTGATTCCGCTGATCTTCCGTCGCGACTTCATCTGGCGCAGTGCAGCCCGCGCCCAGCCTTGGCTGTTCGGCGGCGGGATCCTGCTCGTCTCGCTGGGCATGTCTTTCGCTGGTTCGCTCGGCGTTGCCCGACGGGTTTACGACATCGAACATGCAGGGGTCTACGGACCGGCTGCCCACCTCTTCCTTGGCATCATGGGTATCGGCGCGATTATTGCGGTGATCGGCCTGTTCCTATTCTGCATTCTTTGCGTCGGTACGCTTCTCTTCGGAGAGCGTAACAACGGGCGCCCCATGGCTGATTGGGGGGTGGCCCGCACTCTCCCCGGCGCACCTGGAGAGGCGATCTACAACGATCACTGGGCAATGAAGGGCACGATCGTGCTCACCGGTGTCTTCCTCGCCTGTTTCGCCGTGTACTACTTCGCCAACTGGAAGGCCCTAGCAGACGTCTGGCACGTTCGCTGAGTTCCGTCTGATTCACCAATCAACACTCCCTGTCATGTCCGGCACCGTCGCTCTGCCCTCTCCCATCAAGTCCATGGGCCTACGCCGGCTGCGGGGCGGCGTGTGCACGTTCATCACCGGCGCCGGGTTGCCCGTCTTCCTCGCTGCAGCGACGGCGGTCTACGAACTGTTCCTGCTCCTCGTCGTCTTCGCGCCGCCCGGTCTCGGAGCCTGGAGCGCGTTTGCGGAAGAGTTCAAGATCTGGTGCTTTAGCTACGATCCGCGCACCGGTGGAATGGAATGGATGGCGGTCGTCATCATGATGGCGGAGCCGCTTTTTATCGTCGGCCTAATCACGATGATCTGGCGGTTCGGTGCACGGACGGAGACGCGGCCCAACGACCCCTGGCGCCACCATCTCCGAGCCGGTCTTGTCGGACTCGCTCTTGGCGGGGTGGTTGCCAGCGGCCTGTATGCATATGGTCGGCCGGTGGCGCAGACGGACGCGGATATGCCGCCCTTTCCCGGTGAGCGCATACGCACGCATCTGACGCCTCCAGACTTTACCTTGTCCGATCAGCACGGACAGCCTCTTGCGCTGAGTGATCTCCGAGGTCAGGTGACGCTGGTCACCGGCGTCTATGCACTCTGCTCGACCACCTGCCCAGATATCCTGGTCCGTACCAGCGAGCTCCTCAAGGGCCTGCCCGAGCCGGCGCGTTCCCAGCTCAGCGTGGTCGCCCTTTCGCTCAACCCTGAATACGACACTGCTGAGCAAATGGCGGCGCTCGCCGGGGCCTATGGATTGGAGTACCCCCAGTTTCGCTACCTCAATGGCGCGCCCGCCACGATGAATCGGCTGCTGCGGGACTTCCAGTTCGCAGCCCGACGCAATCTCGAAACCGGTGCGATCGACCATGCAAACCTTTTCATCCTGATTGATGCGGAAGGACGCATTGCCTACCGCCTCAACCTCGACCGTCGTCATCGTGACTGGCTGCACGACGCTGTCCTCGCCCTTGCGGCTGAGGTGCCCGCAACGCATCCATGAGTGACCCTACAAAGCCTCCAGATCCCGGCGAGCCAACGCGCTGGGGCGCACTGCTCGTGGCGGTGGACAACCTGCTTGCCCGCGTAGATGGGTGGCTGGGGCGCGTGCTGCCCGCCGGCGCAGATCCGCTCGCACAAGCCGGGCGCATGGCGAACCTCGCGCTGATCATCGCGGTGGCCTCAGGCGTAGCCCTGCTCGTCTGGTATTCCTCAAGCCTGCACCAAGCCTATGCCTCCCTTGAGGCGCTGCGCGGCCGAACGCTCGGGGGCTGGGTGCGTGCAGTTCACCGCTACAGCTCGGATCTCGTCATGCTCTTCCTCTGCGTGCACGCCATGCGGATGTTCTTTGCCCGCAAATTTGCCGGGGCTCGTTGGCTGCCGTGGGTCTCAGGCATCGGCTTGGTTGGCGTCATCTGGTTCATCGGATGGACGGGATTCTGGTTGGTATGGGACCGGCCCGCCCAGGACATCGCCACCACTTCGATGCGCTTTCTCGACGCGTTGCCGATTTTCGGCGAGCCGCTCAGCCGGTTGTTCCTCGCGGACCGGCTTGTGCCAAGCCTGCTGTTCTTCGTGGTGTTCTTTTTCCATATGCTCCTACCACTCGCGATCGCGATTGGTTTGGCGGTCCACCTGACCCGATTGAATCGTGTGCGCCTGCTGCCCGACCGACGCCTCGCGGCCGCCTTCCTAATCATGCTTGCCGCGGCTTCCTGGCTCGTGCCGGCGCCGCTCGATGCACCGGCACGAATGGCCGAAAAGTCGGCGCACCTGACGGTAGACGCCTGGTACCTTACGCCACTCGCCCTTGCACTGCGATTCAAGGAGGCCGGCCTGTGGCTGGCGCTCGGTGGGACCGCGTTGCTCGGCGCAGCGGTCCCCTGGTTGCTCGGACGTCGCTCGTTGCCGCGCATGGACCCTGCTGGGACCCGACCCTCAGCCCCATTCCAGACCGTCGTAGAAATCTCGCGCTGCCATGCGTGCACGCAGTGCGTGCAGGACTGCCCCTTTGACGCCATTCGCATGGTGCCCAGGACAGACGGGAAGCGGTTTACCTACCAAGCGTGGGTCGACCCGACCCGTTGCGTAGGGTGCGCTGTGTGCGTCGGCTCGTGTGACTCCGAGGCCATGCACCTTCCTTGGTTCGATGTGATTGACGTCGAGCCGCGCATTGAATCAAACGCGGCAGGAGTCATCGCCCGCGGTGACAAGGCGCGCGTTGCACTCGTTGGCATGGATTGCGTGGGTGGCGAAGACCATTTCGATCCCGCCGTCTGGGGAGAACGGCTACCAGGCTATTTGGTCCATGCAGTACCCACCGCTAGCTGGGTGCGGCCAAAATTTGTCGAGCGGCTGCTCGCCTCCGGGGTTGAGCGTGTGCTCATCGTACGTGACGCGCGCGCCGAAGCGGCTGCACGCGACGGCAACCGATGGATTCTTGATCGTCTCAAGGGCACTCGCGCTCCCGCTTTCCGTCCCACCCGCGCTGGCCCCCATGCGGAGCATTGGCGTGTGGTGGACTTCAACCCGTCGTCGCCGGACCGCCTGCGCATCGAAGCGATGGGCTTTGCCGCGGATGAACTCGTTGCGGATCAACCCGCCGCACGCTGGTCACTCGGCCGCACGGTTGCGCTGGCTGCATGCCTTGCGCTCATTCTGGCGGCGGCGGTCAGCCCGAGTCATCTCCGCGTTTCCAATCCTGAATCACCAGAGCCCGAACTCGTATTTTCATTCAAGGCTTTCGGGGCAAGGGACGCCGCCGGCGTGCTTGCGAGCAACGACGCGGATCGCCCCGTGCACATGCGCGGCGCCCCCACCGGAAAGCCGCGTCGGATAGCGGTGCGCGTACGTCTGACCATCGACGGCATCAGCCAAGAACGCTCCTACGATGCCAAAGGCATATCTCACGACGGACCCGCGATCGACGTCTGGCGCCACGAACTCGCCGCCGGCCCGCACACCGTGACAATCGAATTATTGACCGGCGAAACTGGCGAACCCCTGCGCTGGAGTGGCGTGGTCGAATCGCGCCCCCGTCATGTGCAAGTGATCACCTATGATCCCTCGACGGGATTTCGCATTGAGTAGTTCATGTCGTCGTCCGTCGGAAAACAAACGCCGCCAGTAGACCGATTGCACCCGCCACCATCGCCAACGCGGTCCCGATCAGGCTGATTGGCAACGGAAAGCCAGCCGGTAGCCCGAAGGGCACAGCAACGAGAAGCAACTCGGTCACACTCGCCCCGGCCAGGAAAAGTCCAAGTCCAAATCGCGTGAGCCTGTGATCTGGCAGCCAACCGAGACCGATCGCCCAGGCGAAGAGCGCAGGGGCCACGACGCCGAGGAAGACGAGATGGAGGAACGCGATAACGATGAAGCGGTGACTACCCAATGCGCCGAGCACCGGCCACGCGGCTGCGGCCTGCAGAGCGTGCTTGAGGAGAAACGCGCCCACCGCCAGCCCTGCAAGCACTCGGATGGTCCCTGTCAGACGGGCCCACGCTCCAAGAAAACTCCGCAAGAGGAAGAAACAGCCTACGAGCTGGGCGACGCCGCCCATCCCCGCGATCGAGTAGACCCATCCGGGTGGAGACAACCAGAGCGTGGATTGCGCAAAGGTCAGGACCGTCCCGACGGTGAGCCAGTGCATCGCCCGCCGGGCATCGTTCTCGTCAACCGCTACGCCGCGTCGAGTCGCGGACTGCAGCAACACCGCCTGCAGGAAGAACAGAAACCATCCATTGTACTGCGCGTGAAGATAGAAATAAACTGACAGGTGGTAAGCAGGCGTATCACGCAGACCGTTGGCCGCCAGCGGACCGAGCGATAGCGGGCCAAGCCCAGATGCAACGAGGAAGACGAGGGCAACCCGCAGGGGCCCGCGAGCCATGGGCGCTGCCAGATTGCTCCGCCAAAGCCACCACGCGAAGACAAAGGAGCCGCCCATGTGCAGGGTCGAGAAGGCGATGCTGACCGCCGCGTAGCCCTGAATCGGGAATGCGACCAGCATGCCGACCACCGCGATCTGAAGTACGATGAAAAGCCGTCGATGGGCTCGGTGTTGATCCGTTGGAATGAAGAATACGAACGCGAGTGCAATAAAGGCATTGAATACCCAGCCGAGGAACGCCGCGTGCGAATGGGCATGGAGAAAGTAGCCGTAATTAACGCCCGCCAGCGGCCAAACGGCCTGCCAGCGCAACAAGGTGCCCAAGACCGCCACCACCACAAGGAACACGAGCGCGACCCCAAAGGCCCGGCGTGCAAACGCCAAGGACGCTGACTTGGAGAGCAAAGGCGTGACGGTGGACACGGAACCATCCCATCCGTAGCTGGCCGGCCCAACAACCCGATTTCTGCGGTGAGCTTGATCTCAATCAAGGGAACAGAGAAAGCCGCTTTTCCCGATGACGCGGCTCGGGCTTGGTCGTGTCACGCGTCTGCGGCCATTTCGGCCAAACCGCAATTACTCATGAACCCGGAAACCATCCATACCACCGTGGGCGAACTCGTTCGCGCCGCTCCCATCCGCGCCCGTATCTTCGAAAAGCTGGGCGTGGACTATTGCTGCGGCGGAAAGAAGCCGCTCAGCGAAGTCTGCCAAGCCAAGGACCTCGACGCCCCGACCGTTCTGGCGATGCTCCGTGCTCTCGACACCGCACCGGACCCCACCCTGGTCGACGCCGACGCGATGAGCGTGGACGCACTTTGCGCCCACATTGCCCAAGTGCATCACGACTACCTGCGCCAAGAAATACCCCGCCTGCTCTTCATGACCCGCAAGGTCGCCGCGGTGCACGGCGCGGACGATCCCCGCTTGGTCGAGATCCGGGATGTGTTTGCTGCCTTCGCCGCCGAGCTCACCAACCACATCATCGAGGAGGAAAAGTCGGTTTTCCCTCGCATCATCGCCGTTGTCCGCAGTGACAACCGCGATGAGCGCGTAACGCTGCGGCAGTCGATCGACGAGCTTCAGCATGAACACGAGTCCGCCGGATCGGCGCTTCTGCGATTCCGCGAGTTGACCGACGGCTACACACCTCCTGAGTGGGCCTGCAATACGTTCCGCGCCATGTACGACGGGCTTGCCCGGCTTGAACGCGACATGCACCAGCATGTCCACAAGGAGAACAATGTTCTCTTTGCACGCGCCCTCGCCTGAGTCGGTAATCCTGCGGCGCCCGGATTCCCGGATCCGGGCGCGCCGCGCATGCTACACCGAACGGAACGTGATCTCCCACGCGCCGTCATCGCGAACGCGCGCCGATGGTTTTAGCCCGTGCTGGGCGAGGAGCTGATAGAGCGGCAGAGGCTCGAACGGGGCGACGAGGCGAAACGCCTGCCCTGGAGCAAGGCGGGCCACCGTCTCGAGGATGGCCGCCATCGGCGGCTGGTGGGCCGCGACGAGCGGTCGAACGTCGAGTTCGAGTGCGGACGGAAGAGGGTCGGAAGAATCCATGGAGACAACGCTACGCGAATCCGGGCGCGATTGCCTTGATCAAGATCAACTCCTGACCCTACGATGGCAAGATGCAGTCAGCAGTCAGCGGCTTGAATTCCTCCCGTCAGATCGCCATCAGCGGCTCGCTGCGACAGAGCCGGATGTTTGCGAGCCTTTCGCCGAGCGACCTCGCCGCAGTCGCCGAGGGTTGTTCGCTGCGTTCGCTGCAGAAGGGCGAGATCTTGTTCCGCGAGGGCGAGAAGGCGGAGGGATTCTACGTCATGCAGACCGGCTCGGTGAGTATCTTTCGCCTGACGGCCGACGGACGTGAGCAAATCATCTGTATTTTTCGACCTCCGGAAAGCTTCGCCGAAGTGACGCTTGCCACGGTGGAGTCATACCCAGCCAACGCGGTGGCGCTCGAAACTTCGCAGGTAATTGTGGTTAACAAGAACCGTTTCAGGGACCTGATCCGCCGCCAACCTGAGCTATCGCTGCACATGCTGGGCTCCATGAGCATCCATCTGAAGCACCTCGTGCAATCGCTGCAGGATATCAAGGGGCGCCAGATCGAACACCGCCTCGCCGACTGGCTGATGCACCAGGCGCCCGGGGGTGCCGTGGGGTGTCCAGTCGCGTTCGAACTGCCGATAACGAAGAAGGTGCTCGCCGGCCAGTTGGGCGTAACGAGTGAGACCCTCTCCCGTACATTTGCACGCTTTCGCGCCGAAGGGCTCATTGTCGTCGAGGGTTCACGCGTGCAGATCGTCAACAGCGCCGGCCTGCGCGCTTACGTGGAACTCTGAGTGGTCTTGGCGGGCAGACTTGATGCAGGTCAAGGACACCGGCCGCCGGATTGGGCTATTGTAGTCGATGGCCCAATGCACCGGTGAAGGACTTTCCCGCCACGCGATCATCCAAGGCGGCATGGGAATCGGCGTCTCCAGTTGGAGACTCGCCCGCGCGGTCTCGCGCCAAGGCCAGATTGGCGTGGTGTCAGGCACTGCGCTGAGCACGGTCCTTGTCCGCAGACTCCAAGACGGCGACCCGGATGGCAGCATACGCCGGGCCCTCCAGCACTGCCCGCTGCGCGCCGAGGCGGAGGCCATACTCAGCCGCTATTGGTTCCCTGATGGGCGGCCGGCGGGAAACCCCTATCGCATGCCCCCACTCCCCTCCCTCGATTCCTCGCGAGAGCTGACCACGCTCACCATGGTCGCCAACTTCGTGGAAGTTTTCTTGGCCAAGGAAGGACACACCGGTGTCGTCGGGATCAACTTGCTGGAGAAACTCCAAATCCCCACGCTACCGTCTCTCTTTGGCGCGATGCTCGCCGGAGTCGACTGCGTGCTGATGGGCGCGGGTATTCCCAGCGCAATCCCCGGAGCGCTCGATCAACTCGCCGCCTGGACCAAGGCGGAGCTGCGGATCGCGGTGGATGGGCTTCCCGCCGGCGAAGCTCCCATCCTCGAACTTGATCCGGCTGACTACATCCGCGGACCAAAACCAGCGCTGTCACGGCCGGCGTTTCTCGCGATTGTCTCGTCATCAGTCCTTGCGACCATGCTGGCCCGCAAGGCGAGTGGACGCGTGGACGGCTTCATCATCGAGGGGTACACGGCAGGCGGCCACAACGCGCCGCCCCGCGGTCCCGCGAAGGACGCCCCTCGCAACCGGCCGGTCTACGGCCC
>CAYZCV010000087.1:0-1444 GCA_964476965.1 uncultured Opitutus sp.
GGCGGCTTCCGCCACGGCCAGCACCTGGAGTTCAGCAAGACGCAGAACTACCCGCTGCCGAATCTCTTTGTCTCAATGCTCCAGCGCATGGGCATTGAAGAAGAGGTGTTTGCCTCGTCGACCGGCACGATGCGCGGGCTCGATCTGGCATGAGTTCGCGGTCCGGCCTGCGTCTGGGGTGTTGGCTCGCGCTCGGGTTGGGCGGCGTGGGCAGCGGCCTGTCCGGCGCCGATCTGGCGCAGGCGAATCTCGGCTTCATCGATCGGCATTGCGCCAACTGCCATGACGACATCGAGAAGGAAGCCGGCCTCGACCTGACCTCCCTCGCCTTCAATCCGGAGGACTCGAACAATCTGCGCAAGTGGGTCCGCATCCACGACCGGGCGCTGCACGGCGAGATGCCGCCGAAGCGCAAGGAGCGACCGGCGGCATCCGAGTTGGAAACCTTTCTGGGCTCGATCGCGTCCGCGGTGACGACTCACGAGAACGCGGTGACGGTCCGCGAGGGTCGGGCGACCCAGCGCCGCCTCAACGGCTACGAATACGAGAACATCCTGCGCGACCTGCTGGGTGCGCCGTGGCTCCAGGTGCGGGCGCAGTTTCCGGACGACGGTGAGGCCCATCGTTTCAACAAGGTGGGTGATGCGCTCGATGTCTCGCATGTGCACATGGCGCGCTACATGGGCGCGGCCGACTACGCCATGCGCGAGGTTCTCGCGGTCCAGCTCCTGCAGCCTCCGACGACCATCCGGCGGCACTACGCGCGCGACCAGCGCACGCTCACGAGCAAGTTCACGCCGAATATCTTCAATACCTCGCCCGATCGCCTCACCTATCCGGTGATCGGCTCCACGCCGCAACCCGATGTCCGCCATCTGCGCGCGCCGCTCACGGTGGGCGAGAGTGATCCGGCCACGCGCGACATCGAGGCCATCGGCTGGGTCTCGAGCAATTACGTCACGGGCTTCACCTACCGCTGGGACGGCTTTCGCGCGCCCGTCGCCGGACGCTACCGGGTGAAATTCAGCGGCTACACGCTCTGGGCGGCACCGGGTGGGGTGGCCATGCGGTTTCAGAATGAGGCGGACAAGGTGGGCACGCCGCGGCCGCCCAACCGGCATGTGCCCGACTATGACCAGATTTCGCCCGGTCGCACCCAGGAGCCGATCACGGTGTACACGCGCAACGGCGTGCCGAACCGACGGGTGGGGGAGTTCGACCTCACGCCGGAGCCGGCGGTCTATGACCTCGGGGAGATCTGGCTGCAGGCTGATGAGACGCTCGTTCCGGACGCCTCCCGGCTCTACCGCTCGCGGCCTGAGGGGTTCCGCAATCCATTGATGACCGAGGAAGGCGCCCCGAGCGTGGCGTTTCGCTGGATGGAGGTCGAGGGACCGCTCTACGACGAGACGACCCTGTCGGGATATCGGCTCCTGTTCGACGA
>CAYZCV010000087.1:1544-9961 GCA_964476965.1 uncultured Opitutus sp.
CGGCCGGGTTGAGTTTCACCGAGGCCATGTTTGCCGCCTACACGGCGGTGCTGGCCTCGCCGGGTTTTGTGTTCCTCAACGAGGCGCCCGGACGCCTCGACGACCACGCCCTCGCCACGCGCCTGGCGCTGTTCCTGGGCAATTCTGAGCCCGATGCCGCCCTGCGCGCGCGGGCCGATCGCGGCGAGCTTCGGGATCCGGCGGTGCTGCGCGCCGAGACCGAGCGGCTCCTTAACGACCCCAAATCCCGGCGTTTCGTGGACGCCTTTCTCGATTACTGGGTCGACCTTCGGAAGCTGGATGACACCACGCCGTCGACCACGCTCTACAACGACTACTATCTGGATGATGCGCTGGTCGAGGCGGCGAAGCTCGAAACCCAGCTCTTCTTCGCCGACCTGATTGCGAGCAACCAGCCCGCGCGCGCGATCGTTCGCTCCGACCACACCTACCTCAACGCGCGCCTGGCCCAGCATTACGGGATCCCCGGCGTGGAAGGCAGCACGATGCGTCGCGTCGCGCTGCCGGCGGACAGCGTCCGCGGCGGCCTGCTGACGCAGGCCAGTGTGCTCAAGGTGACCGCCAACGGCACCACGACCTCTCCGGTCCTGCGCGGAAACTGGATTGTTGAGCGCATCCTCGGCATCCAGGTGCCACCTCCGCCGCCAGTGCCGGCGGTCGAGCCCGATATCCGCGGCGCGGTGACAATCCGGCAGCAACTGGAGAAGCATCGCAGCGACGAGAGCTGCGCCTCGTGTCACCAGATCATGGATCCCCCGGGCTTCGCGCTGGAGAGCTTCGACATCCTCGGCGGCTGGCGGGACCAGTACCGCGCCGTGGCGGAGGACAAGCCGGGCCTCCCGGGCCGCGGCAAGAACGGGCAGCCGTTCGCCTTTCACTACGGGCTGCCGGTCGACTCGGCGGGCACGCTCCCGGATGGACGCCCCTTCACGGACATTCGCGATTTTAAGAAGCTCCTGGCGGAGGATGAGGTGACGATTGCCCGCAACCTCGTGCGCCAGCTCGTCGTGTACGCGACGGGCGCCCCGGTGCGCTTCAGCGACCGGCCGGCGGTCGAGGCGATCCTCGCGGAGGCGGCAGCCGACGGCTACGGCACGCGCACGCTGATCCACGCCATCGTTCAGAGCGACCTGTTCCGGAACAAGTAGGCCGAGATCAATTCGGGCCGGAGCGGATTGAATGCCGGTGTAGCTGGGGTCGCTGACCCCGGTCCGTTGCCGGGGAGAAGAAGCGCTGGATACCACCGGGCTCAGCGAGCCCGGCTACAACGTCCGAAGGATGCGCGGGCGCACGCGGCGATCACACGGCCTCGGCGGCGATCCGAGCGCGGAGGGCGGCGTCGGGCAGGGGGCCGCGCCCGGCCCCGAGATTGTCGAGCATGTGCTCCGGTCGGGAGGTCGCGGGGATGGCACAGGTGACGGCGGGATGGGAGATCACGAATTTCAGTAAAACTTGGGCCCAGCTGGTGCAGCCGATCTCGGCCGCCCATGAGGGCAGTGGCTTGCTCCGCAATCGCCGGAAGAGGTCACCGCCAGCGAAGGGTCGGTTGATGATCACCGCCACGCCGCGCTCGAGCGCGAGCGGCAGCAGGCGCTGCTCGGCCTCGCGTTCGCCGACGGAGTAGTTGATCTGGATGAAGTCCAGCGGCTGCGCGGCGACGATTCGTGCCACGGCGTCGTGGCTGCCGGCGGTGTAGTGCGTGATGCCGAGGAAGCGAACGAGGCCCTGCTGCCTCCACTCGCGCAAGGTCGCGAGGTGCGTGTCGACGTCGACGAGATTGTGCACCTGCATCAGGTCAACCGGTTGGGCGCGGAGCTTGCGCATGGATTCCCGCATCTGGGCGATCCCCTGTTCACGGCTGGTCGTCCAGACCTTGGTCGCGACAAAGAGTTTGGATCGGAGGCCCTGCTTTTCCATGAGCTCGCCGGCGACGTCCTCCGAGCGCCCGTACATCGGCGAAGAATCAATCACCCGGCCGCCGCCCGCGGCGAACGCGGCGAGCACGGCTTCCAGCGGGGCGCGCTCGGCGGGCGAGGAGCTGACGTCGAACGTCTGCCAGGTGCCCATGCCGATCACGGGGAGCGTTTCGCCGGAGGAGGGGACGGGGCGGGTGAGCATGGGGGTGGCGCCGGGTGCGGCGTGGGGTGCGGGTTGAGGTCGGAGCGGTGACGCGAGCGCGGCGGCGCCCACGCCCGCTCCGATGATTCGCAGGGCTTCGCGTCGGTTCATGGCGGGAGGGGTTGGTCGAAGCGTAGCCAGAGGCCGCGCGAAAGCCACTGCGGGGCGTGCGAATCCGTGGGATCGGGTCGGGCCGAGGTTTTTTCGCCGCCGGGGGTGTTTGCGTTTGCGGAGGGAAACCGAATGGTTGTCTTCTCGAGGTCGGATTGCCCCGCCCCTCGGCGGGTCGATCTCCCGATGGCCAAAACTCCCTCCCGCCGCGGCTCCACGCCCGTCGAGGGGAACTTTGGTCCCTTGCAGGGTTCCTAGGCCTGGCTGCCAGGCCGCTTGCGCTCCTCCGCTTCGCTCGCTCACTCCTCTCGCTCAGTCCCTCACTCGCCCACGATGGAAGGCATCGGCCTCATTCAAGATCTCGCTGTGGTGCTGCTCTTCGCCGGAGCGGCCGGGGTGCTCTGCAAGCGGATTGGTTTGTCCGTGATCGTGGGCTATCTCGCGGCCGGCATGCTGATCGGCCCGTTCACGCCGCCGTTCGCCTTCATCAACGATGTCGACCGCGTCCAGACCCTGTCCCAAGTCGGCCTCGTCTTCCTGATGTTCGCCATCGGGCTCGGCCTGAGTCTGACCAAGTTGAAGGAGATGGGCCTGCCCGTCCTGCTCGCCACCGGGCTGGGCGCCTTCTTCATGCTCAATCTGACCCAGATCCTCGGCGTCGCCGTGGGCTGGACTCCCCTGCAGAGCCTGTTTGTCGCGAGCATGTTCATGGTCTCGAGCTCGGCGGTCATCGCCAAGATCATCGGCGAGCTCAAGCTGACCCACGAGGGCTCGGCCCAGCGCGCCCTGAGCGTGACCGTCATGGAGGACGTGGTGGCCGTCGTCATGCTGACCGTCCTCGCCAGCCAGACCCAGGGCGGGGGCGACACCAATCTCGGCGGCCTGCTTGCCACCATGAGCGCCTTTGTCGTGCTGCTGGTCGGCGCCGGCCTGCTGCTGGTGCCCCGCCTCTTCCGCCGCCTCGAGGCCAAGGCCGATCCCGAGCTGCAGGCCATCATCGTGGCTGGCGTGCTCTTCCTCCTCGCCGTCAGCGCGGCCAAGGCAGGCTACTCGCTCGCGCTCGGTGCCTTCCTGCTCGGCGCGATCGTCGCCGAAATGCCGCAGAAGGCCGGCGTGGAGCGCGCCTTTGTCGGCATGCGCGACATCTTCAGCAGCGTCTTCTTTGTGTCGATCGGCATGATGATCGATCCACGGCTCCTGCTCGACGTCTGGCTCTGGATCCTCGGGCTCACGGTCTTCGTCATGATCGCGCGGCCCCTGGCGACCTCGCTCGCGATGATCGTGACGGGCGCCCCGCCGCAGGAAGCCCGCCGCGCCAGCCTGCTGCTCACGCCCCTCGGCGAATTTTCCTTCATCATCGCCCAGCTGGGCGTCAGCAGCCGCGTGCTCCCCGAGCGCTACTACCCCCTCGCGGTCGGCGTCTCGATTCTCACCGTGCTGGTGACCCCGTTCGTGAACCGCCGGGCCCCCGCGCTGCTCGCGCTGGTCGCGCGGATCGAGCCGCGCTGGCTGACCCGGACGCTCGACGCCTACCATGGCTGGCTGGCGCAGATCCGGGAGGGCAATGCCGCCCCGCTGGTCTGGCGTCTGGCCAAGGGCCGTCTCGTCCAGGTCGTCGTCGAGATGCTGCTCGTGACCGGCCTGCTGATCTTCGCCCCGCCTCTCCTCGAGGCGATCGAGCCCTTTGTGCGCTCGACCTTCCTTGAAGGGGCCATGCTCCCCTACGTCTACTGGGGTTTCATCGGCCTCCTCGTGGTCATCCTGATCTTCGCGATCTGGCGCAATCTCGTCACGGTCGGCATGGTCTTTGCCGAGAGTCTCGGCGCGGTGGGCATTCTTACGCCGGGCATGATCGACAAGGCATTCCGCGGGCTCATTGCCGTCATCCTCGGCTACTGGCTCTACCTCATCCTGCCGGTCGATTCGTTGCCCACTTGGGGCTGGGTCTTCATCGCGGCGGGCGCGATGATCCTGATCGGCGTGAGCTCGAGCCGGCTCATCTACTGGCACAGCGCGTGGCAGTCCTCGGTGCAGGACGTGTTCACCGGCGAGGCCGCCAACGGGACCGGCTCGCGTGCGACCGCCCGGGCCACCCTGGGTCACGGACTGGAGTCCTGGGGCTTGCGGCTGGAGGAAGTCGTCATCCCCGACCAGGCCGCGTCCGCCGGGGTCTCGCTGGCCAAGCTCGGCCTCACCGCGCGCTTCAGTTGCTCGGTCGTGGAGATCGAACGCAATGGCTACGTCATCACCAGCACCGGACCCGATCTCCGCATCTACCCGGGCGACAAGCTGCTCCTGCTGGGCCGCAATGATGGTCTTGTCGGCGCGCGCGAGTTTCTGCTCCAGGGCAGCTCGACGCCGGTCGCGACCCCCGAGGGGGCCGAGGGCGCGTTCAGCGGGTCGATTCTCGAGACCGGCGTGCTGCGCACCCCCGCCTATGACGGCAAGACCCTGGCCGAGCTCAAGGTCGCGCAGGCCACCGGCGTCCGCATCGTGGGCGTCCAGCGCGGCGACGAGCGCATCATCAATCCCGACGGCCGCCAGGTCCTGCGCGCGGGCGATCACCTGCTGGTCGTCGGCACGCTGACCGAGCTCCGCGCCTTCCGCCGCTGGCTCAAGCCCGAGACGTCCTGAGGGCGCCGCACGCCGCGAGCGCGTTTTAAGCCCATCGATTCGAGGGGTTTAACGCGATTCTCGCTCCGGCAGCGGTGGCTCCGCTGCAGAGTCTACCTAAGTAAATTTTGCTGCGCTCCGGTCTGGCGCGACGCGACGCGACCGGGCAAGTTGGGGGCATGTCCATCGTCCCCTCCCTCCTCACGCTGCGTGACCCGTTCAGCTCCCTGGCGTCCTCCCCCGGACCCCGGGCGCAAGGCCGCACGGTCGACGCGGGCACCGAGCAGAGCGCCGACGATTCGCGGGCGACCTCGGCGCTGAAGGAGATGCAGATTGCGCAGTACGCGCTCCGTCAGATCGACCGGCTCGATCCGCTGCTGCAGCCGATCGCCTGAGTGCGCCCCGGCGCGAAGCCGGCCCCGCCGGCTTCGCCAAACCGTAACGTCGAGCGACGCTCCCCGCTTGTTTCGGCGGGGGCGGATGGTTATCCCTGACCGCGCATGAAGCTGTTTACCCCGCTGTGTTTCCTGCTCGGCGCTTCCCTGTCGCTCGCCCAGCCGGCCACGAAGAATGTGGTCCTGGTGACCATTGACGGCCTGCGCTGGCAGGAGGTGTTCGCCGGGCTCGATGAGAGCCTCCTCACCCCGGAACACGGCGGCGTGAATGAGAACATGGCCCGCCAGCTCCGCGCCGAGTTCGGAGCCGACACGCCCGAAGCCCGCCGCGAGAAGCTGATGCCCTTCATCTGGAAAACGGTCGCCGCACAGGGCCAGCTCCTCGGCAATCGCGCCCTCGGCAGCCCGGTCAGTGTGCTCAACGAACTGCGCGTCTCCTATCCCGGCTACAACGAACTCCTCACCGGCCGCCCCGATCCCCGCATCTGGAACAACGCCGCCGGGCCCAATCCCAACATCCATGTCCTTGAGTGGCTGCAGGCCCGCCCCGGCTTCTCCGGCCGGGTCGCCGCGTCGGCCGCCTGGAATGTCTTCCGGCCCATCCTGAACGTCGACCGCAATGGAATCCCGCTCTTCGTGACCCTGCAGCAGTCCGCCCCGGGCAGCGTGTCCCCGCGGATTGCCGAGATCGAGCGGTGGATGCAGGACATTCCTCCGATCACGCCGAGCGAAAGCTACGACGCGTTCGCCTACGAGGCGGCGCTCGACCTGATCGCCCGGCACCAGCCGCGGGTTTTCCTGCTCGGCCTCGGCGAACCGGACGAATGGGGCCATGCCCGCCGCTATGACCGCTACCTGGAATCCATCCGACGCTGCGACCGCTTCATCCGTCAGCTCTGGGAATTTCTGCAATCGCGCCCGGAGTACCGTGACTCGACCACGCTGCTGATTTCTCCCGATCACGGCCGTGGGATCCAGGGCAAGGACTGGACCTCGCATGGGCGGAATGTCCCGGATTCCGAGCAGACCTGGCTGATGGCGATGGGACCCGACACCCGCGCGCTCGGCGAGCGCCGCAACACCGCGCTCGTTTATCAGGCCCAGATCGCGGCCACGCTGGCCGCTCTGGTCGGCGAGGATTTTCGCGCGGCTTACCCCGAGGCGGCCGCCCCGGTGGAGGACTTTCTGCCGGTGATCGCGAACAAGTAGCCCACCCGACCCCTTTTTCCCTCACCCCATGACCCTCGACGAGGTGATGGCCGCCCTCGCGGCCAAAGGCAGCGAATCCACGAGGAAGATCTTCCTGAAGCACGGCGCCAAGGAGCCGTTCTTTGGCGTCAAGGTCGCGGACCTCAAGGTCATCGCGAAGAGGATCAAGGGCGACCAGGCCCTCGCCCTGCAGCTCTATGCCACGGGCAATGGCGATGCGCAGTACCTCGCCGGCATGGTGGTGGACGGACGCAAACTGACCCGGGCCCAGCTCACCTCGTGGGCGAAGACGGCCTCCTGGAACATGGTTGCCAGCACGATCGTCCCCTGGGCCGCCTCAGAGCATCCCGACGGGGCCGAACTCGCGCTGGACTGGGTGGACGCGAAAAAGGAACTCGTCGCGGTCGCGGGGTGGAAATCGCTCTGCGCCCTCGCGGCGGTCGTGCCCGACGACCAGCTCCCGCTGAAGGCGTTTGCCGCGCAGCTTGATCGCGTGGTGAAAACGATGCCCTCCGCTTCGGACGACGTCCGCTACGCGATGAATGTCTTTGTGATCGCCTGCGGCACCTACGTGGCCCCGCTGGGCGCCCGGGCCATCGCGACCGCGCGCAAGGTCGGCAAGGTGGACATCGACATGGGTGACACCGCCTGCAAGGTGCCCGACGCCGAGGAGTACATCCTCAAGGCCCGCCGCGGCGCCCCCATTGCCCCCAAGCGAAAGACCGTGCGCTGCTAGGGCGGCAAGCCGATCGTTGTCGCCGGGGTCGCTGACCCCGGTCCGATCAGGCCCGCGCTGCCGTTTCCGCCTTTTTCTCGGGCTGGAAAATTCGGATTTGCAGGCGCGTCGAGGTGTGGGTCCCTTCCAGCCATGATGTTTTCTGTGTCGGTCCGCTGCTTGAACCCTTTCTTCGCGCTGGTGCTCGGTGTCCTCCTCGCGTCCATCGCGGTCGCCCAGCCGGCGTCCAAGCCGCGGGTGCTGCTCCTCGCCACGGGGGGGACCATCGCCGGCGTGCAGCCGAAGGACGGTTCGGGCCAAAGCTACCGCGCGGGCGTCGTCGGCGTGGAGGCGCTGGTCGACGCCGTCCCTGGTCTGCGCGATCGCGCGGAGATTCAGGCCGAGCAGCTGATGAACATCGGCTCGAACAACATGAATGATGAGACCTGGCTCAAGCTGGCCCGCCGCGTCACCGCCGGGCTCGCCGATCCCGGGGTCGACGCGATCGTCATCACCCACGGCACCGACACGATGGAGGAATCCGCCTTCCTGCTCAGCCTGACCACCGGCGGCGACAAGCCGGTCGTGCTGGTCGGCTCCATGCGTCCGGCCACGGCGATCAGCGCGGACGGACCGGGCAATCTTCTCGACGCCGTCACCGTCGCGGCCCACCCGGCCTCGCGGGCCCGCGGCGTGATGGTGGTGCTCAACAACACGGTGCATGGCGCGCGCGATGTGACCAAGGTCGACACGCTGCGGCCCAACGCCTTCGACTCCCCCAATGCCGGCGCGCTCGGCTGGGTCGAGGGCACGGAGGTGAAGTTTTACGCGCCGGCACCCGCCGCGCGCGGCGCGCCCCGTTTCGCGCTGCCCGGCGACGGCGGATTTCCCCGCGTGGATGTGATCTACATGAGCGCCGGCACGGACGACGTCCTGATCAGGGCCTCGGTGGGCGCGGGCGCCAAGGGCATCGTGGTTGCGGGCTCCGGCGCGGGCAGCATGACCTCCGCCGCGCGTGACGCCGTGCGCACCCTGACGAAGCAGGGCGTCTTCTTCCTCCGCACCGCGCGTCACAGCTACGGCCCGGTCGCCGCGTCCGACAGCGGCGCGGGCGATGGCAGCGATGCCGCGGTCGGCACCCTCGCCGGCACCGACCTCACGCCGGCCAAGGCCCGCGTCTTCCTCAAGCTCGCCCTCCTAAAGCCCGACGTGACCCGCGACGAGCTGATGAAGCT
>CAYZCV010000087.1:10061-14853 GCA_964476965.1 uncultured Opitutus sp.
CCTTACCCCGAGCTGGTTACCTCGCCCATGAAATCCCTGCTGCGTCGCCTCGTGTTCTTGCTGACTGCCTGTGCCGCGCTGGCGGCGGGCTCCGCCCTGGCCGCCGAACCCGCGGCCCATCCGCGGAAGAAGGTCCTCTATTTCTCCAAGATGTCCGTCGCGCCCGCGTCGCACACCGCCGCGCTGCGCATCAACGGCGAGCCCTCGCTGTCCGAGCGGGTGCTCGCGGAGCTCGGGGCCAAGCACAACATCGAGTTTGTCTTCTCGAAGGACGGCAGCCTGTTCTCCGACGCCTACCTGGCGCAGTTCGATGTGATCATGTTCTACACGTTGGGCGACCTGACCCAGCTCGGACTCGACCGCGAGCCGCCCATGACGCTCGAAGGCAAGAATGCCCTTCTGCGCGCGATCGCCGCGGGCAAGGGCTTCGTTGGCATGCACGGAGCCGACAACACCTTTCTCTCGCCGGGCAGCGAGGTTCACGGGCCGGCGCGCTACAAGAACGATGGACCCAACACCAGTGACTTCATCCAGATGATCGGCGGCGAGTTCATCATGCACAATCTGCAGCAGCCTGGCCGCATGATCCTCACCAGCCCCCAGTTCCCGGGCGCACCGGCGGGGGACTTCACGCTGCATGAGGAGTGGTACTCCCACCGCAACTTCGCCCCGGACATCCATGTGATCCTCGTCCAGGACACGAAGGGCATGGTCGGCAATCTCTACGAGCGCCCCAACTACCCGTCGACCTGGGCACGCATGCACGGCAAGGGCCGGGTGTTCTACACCAGCATGGGCCACCGCGAGGATGTCTGGACGAATCCGATCTACCAGAACCTCCTCATGGGCGGCCTGAACTGGGCCCTCGGTCGCGTCGACGCGGATATCACGCCGAACATGGCCCAGGTCACCCCGGAGGCGATGGTCCTCCCGCCCTACGTCGCGCCGCCGCCGCCGAAGGCGAAGTGAGTCAGGAGTTGGCCGCGGGGTGCACCGCGTTCGAACCCTGAGCGAACCGGTCAGACCCGAAGTGATTGCCACGAAAAACATAAAGATTGGATATCCTGCGTATCAAAACTGTCCGAGCGCCCTAAAAGGCGCCGTGAGATGGACGAATCAACCCAAGGAGTTTTTGTGTTCTTTGTGGCCAAATTCCGACTCCGGTGACCGCCTCCTCTGCGTGCGATTTCCGTGATCTCTGTTGCGAAGTTGAATCTTTATCCAGACTGCCACTCCTGATCATCCCTATGAAACTCGCGTCTCTCACCCTCGCGTTGACCACCGCCTTCGTTTTCTCGGTTTCGACTGTGCCCGTTCACGCCGCCGAGTCGGCTGGCGCGGCGGATCGCGCGTATGCCGTGTCCGTCGTCACCCGCGTGGCCGGGCCGGTGCTCGAGGCCGGCGCCGCGCGTGAGCTCAAGCAGCGGCTCCCGATCAATGATTGGGAAAAGGATCGCGCCGACGTCACGCACCTCGAGGCCGTCGGCCGGACGCTGGTGGGAGTCGCGCCGTGGATGGAGCTGCCACCCGATGATACGGCCGAGGGCCAGCTGCGTGCGCGGATGACCGCGCAGGCGGTGCGGACCATTGCGAGCATCACGGATCCGGCTTCGCCCGATTTCGCCAACTTTACCCGCGGCTCCCAGCCGCTGGTGGATGCCGCCTTCCTCGCCCACGCGCTCCTGCGCGCGCCCACCCGCCTGTGGGGTGCCCTCTCCCCAGCGGAGCAGGCCAATGTGGTCGCCGCGCTCAAGGCAACGCGCGTGATCAAGCCGGGCGAGAACAACTGGCTGCTCTTCGCCGCGACCGTGGAGGCCGCGCTCTGGCAGTTCACGGGCGAGTACCGGCGCGAACCGATCGTGTACGCGCTCGATCGTCATGAGGAGTGGTACAAGGGCGACGGCACCTATGGCGACGGGAAGGAATTCCACTGGGACTACTACAACAGCTTCGTGATCCAGCCGATGATGCTGGCGGTGCTCGATGTGGCGGCCGCCAAGGGCGACTCGCTGGCCGAGCGCCGGCCGACCGTGCTGGCCCGCGCGCGCCGCTACGCGCACGTGCAGGAGATGCAGATCTCGCCGGAGGGCACGTTTCCGGTCATCGGCCGCTCCAGCGCGTACCGCATGGGCGCGTTCCAGCACCTCGCCGACATCAGCCTGCGCCGCGAACTGCCCGCGAAGCTCAATCCGGCCGCGGTGCGCGGTGCCCTCACGGCGATCACGCGCCGGATGATCGAGGCGCCTGGCACCTTCGACGCCAAGGGATGGCTCAATATCGGCGTGGCCGGACACCAGCCCTCGATCCGCGAGCGCTACATCGCGACGGGCAGCCTTTATCTCTGCATGTCGGGCATGCTGCACCTCGGTTTGCCGGCCAATGATCCGTTCTGGACCGCCCCCGCGGCCAAGTGGACCCAGGCCCGGGTCTGGTCCGGCGAGGACATGCCCGCCGATGCGGCCTACCGCGACCCGGTGCGGAAGCAGTGAAGGTTGTCCGCGGAACACAGCGAAACTTCACCGAACCAGGCATCGAACCGCCGGCCACAAGAAACACGAAAAGGGGCCGCGGTTTCCGTCTAGACCGTCCGCGCGCTTATAAGCGCTTCGAGGCATTCACCGCCGTACGGGGTTTTGTGTTTTTCGTGGCCATCTCTGCGATCGTGTAGCCGTCCGTGGAAGACGCGCACAAAAAAGCCCCGGCCTTTTCAGGCCGGGGCTTTTTGTCGGTCGCTTAGTTCGACGGCGTCCGTGCGGGGAGATCCTGGAGGAGCTTCTCCAGCTCGGCTTCGGTCAGCGGCTGCTGGCTGTTGCCGGCGGCGGCGCGGGCCTCGGCCACGACGGCGGGGGAAACCGGCGTGGCGTTGTTGCCCCACGAGCGGCGGATGTAGGTGAGAATGCCGGCCAGCGTCTGGTCATCGAAGATGTCGCGCATCGGCGGCATCAGCAGATTCTCGCGGATCTTGCCCTCGAGCACGAGGCGGGCGAGGACGCGGTCATCACCGGTGGCCCAGCGGGCGCCCACGAGGGTGGCAGCCACGCCGGTCTGGCCCTGGCCAGTCGGGAGATGGCAGGCGGCGCAGAGCGTCGCGTAGTGCTCGCGGCCGATCTCGAAGAGGCGCTGCTGGTCGGCGGTGAGGGCGACCACGGTCTCCGTCACCATGCCGGCCTTGCCGGGCCAGCGCAGGCGTCCGAGGAGATTCGTCGCACGATTGGCGAGGGGATTGGACGTGTCGGCCGCCAGCGTCATGAGGGCCGTTGGCTCACCGGGGAGCATCACGCCGGCCTGCTGGCCGCCGCGACCGCCACCGGGACCTCCGCGGCCACCCGCGCCACCACCACCGCCCGGACCGCCGCGGCCACCTCGACCGCCGCCGGCCGGGGGCATGAGGCCGTCGAGGCCGTCGAGCGTCGCGGTCTTGACCCAGGTCGGGGCCGAGGCGGCGAGCGCGGAATTGAGCAGGGCGTCGTCGCGACGGTTGTCATTGGAGCGAAGCACGGCGGTCGTCGCGAGCGTGACGGCCGAGGCCGCGGTTGGACCGGGATTATTGCCCTCGGCGATGGCGGCGGCGATCAGCTGGTCTTCGCGGCCGGTCATGCTGTTGACGACGGCGTCCACGAGGAAGGGCTGGTTGCCACTGGCGCGGGCGAAGGCCCACAGGGCGGCGACGGCGGCGGGATCCTTGGATTCGCCGAGCGAGAGGGCGACCTGCAGGCGGATCGCGGGCTGGATCGACTTCGCGAGCTCGAGCACGCGCTTGAAGTGCGGGCTGGCGGCATCGGCGAGGTAGCGCTCCGACAGGCGGATCGCGGCGGTGATCACGCGCGGGTCGCCGTCGGAGAGGGCCTTGAGGGCGGAGTCCGCGTCGAGCGCGCCGAGGCCATCCAAGGTCCACAGGGCGTGGAGGCGGCCGAGGGCATTGGGCGAGGAGAAGGCGAGGGCCTTGAGGGCGGGGACGGCGGTCGTCGTGCGCTTCTCGACGAGCAGGCGCTGCGCGGTGTCACGGCGCCAGCCGTTCGCGTCGGCCAGCGCGGCCACGAGATCGGCGGTGGAGGCGCCCGCCAGCGTGCGGGGCTGGGGCCGGCCGGCGCCCTCGGGGACGATGCGGTAGATGCGGCCGAGGTTCACCGGATTCTCGAGCTTGCGCTCGATGATCTGGTTGCGGAGGAAGGTCGTGACGTAGACGCGGTGCTGAATGATGCCGCGGTACATGTCGGCGATGTAGAGCGCGCCGTCCGGACCGTTGGCGAGATTGACCGGGCGGAAGCGCTCATCGGTCGAGAGGAGAAACTCCGTGCCCTCGTACGCATTGCGGCCGGACAGACCGCCGTCGCGCTCCTCGAGGAGAATGCGCTTCACGAGGTAGCCGGTTGGTTCGGTGATGAAGGCATTGCCCTGGAACTCAGCGGGGAAGAGGTCGCCGCGGTAGATGACGGGGCCGCCGGCCGACGTGACCTGATTGTAGCGGCCGTCGGGCTGCAGCATCTGGTAGCCGCGGTTGATGCCGGGGGTGACGCGGCCGGGCCAGATCGGCAGGGTGCTGGGCGCGAGGAAGGCGGAGGTGCCGGCGGTGCGGTAGACCGGGTTGCGGTTCAGGTAGGCGCCCGGGATGAAGTCCACGCGGAGCGGATCGCTGTTCGAATTGTAGTAGAGGCGGCCGACATTGTCCTGGGTGATGCCCCACTGGCCGCGCGTGATCGTTTCCTCGCCGGTGAACTTGCCATTGCCCTCGTAGCGGTAGCGGACCGTGTGGTTGGCGCTGTAGATCCAGTTGTCCATCGCCCACATCAGG
>CAYZCV010000088.1:0-14779 GCA_964476965.1 uncultured Opitutus sp.
GGTCAACCGCTGCCCGCAGGCGAATGTCGAGGGCGTTGACCGTCGCCAGCGCCGCGAGCACGCGCGCGTCCAGCGGGGGCCGGTACTGAAAGCCGAAGACACCGTCGATGACCAGGTCGTAGGTCGGAGCGACCGTCGAGGCATCGACCCAGCGCTCGCGCCCCCGGAGGGCGTCGGCAAACGCACGCGCGGCGCGTTGCGCGAGCGGCCGCAGCGACCGCTGACCGAGAACGCTCCACGCATCGACGGTCAGGCCCGGACGACGCGCCGCCAGCGCCGCCGCCGCGAGCAGGGCGTCGCCCCCATTGTGCCCCTTCCCCATCAGCACGAGCACGCGCGCGTGGTCAGGGAGCCCACCCAACTCCCCGAAATCATCCTCAATCGAAGCGGCCACGCCCTGCCCCGCGCGGACCATCGCGAGCCAAGCACGCTCCTCCTCGCCGCCAAAGAGATCAGCCTCGAATTGCTTCGCCTCGGCGCAGCTGAGGACGGGATGGAAAGCGGAAGACATGGCCCGGGGGGCTGGATCACACCTTCGGTTCGCCGGCTGCCGTCGCGGGCGGTGGCAGGTACGACGGACGGAGCGCCTCAGCCGGCACGGGCGACTCGCGCCAGGGCCCCACGGGCGTCGGCTCCTCCTCGTAGCGCAGGCGGCCCTCCCGGCGAGCCTCCTGATCTTCCGGCGGCTCCGTGAAGCGGAGCGGCGCCTCGCTGGGCGGCTTGGCCTCGGTCATCGGACGGGTCAGCCGCCCAATGGAACGGAAGTAGAGACCATCGGCCACCCGCATGATCTCGAAGAAATCGGTGAAATCGCCGGTGGTGGAGTTCCAGAGCGCCACCTCGGTCCGGTCCTCACCCCAGCGCGCGTAGCGGCCCCATTCCGAGAAGACCGCTTCGATCACGGCCAGGCTGGGGAGATCCGTGACCTTCGTCACATTCGGTTCCGGCTCCGGCTCCACGGGCGGGGGCACGCTCGCCGCCGCGGCCGCGGCCTGGGCGGCGGAGCGCTGCATCTCGTGCTGGAAGCCGAGCACCGCCAGCACCCCCAGAACAAACCCGACCATGATCCACGACGGCGTCTTGGAGAGAGTCTCCTTGGATTCGACGGCGCTCATGAGCGGGGAAGCTAGGGCCTTCGCAGTACGGCCGCAACCGCCATCGCCATCGTGTCGGTGTGGGAAAGGGAAACCTGCACGCTGGTGCCGCCCACTGCCCGAAGCAGAGCCTCGCCTTTCTCATCGAGCCGGACCCGGGGGTCGTGCCGCGGGCCATGGTGGATGGAGATGGATTTCCAACCGAGCTCGGCTCCGATGCCGGTGGAGAAGCACTTGGAAACGGCCTCCTTGGCGGCGAACCGGGCCGCAAAGTGCTTGGGGGGATGCGGCATCGCCAGGCAGTACCGCCGCTCTTCCTCGGTGAACACCCGAGCCATGAAACGTTCCCCCTGTCGCTCCAGCACCCGTTGAATGCGCGCAATCTCCACGAGGTCACACCCCAGCCCCAACAGGATGCCGCCGGGTGGCAGATCAAGATTCATGGTTCGACGGCGGGAGGCGGCGGCGGCGCGGAGCGTCCTCAGGCGTGATTCATGCGGGCCTTCATCTCGCGCACCGCCTCCTCGACTCCGGTGAAGAGCGCGCGGCTGACGATGCTATGGCCAATGTTGAGCTCATGCAGGTGCGGGAGCGTGCGCACCTCCGCGATATTGACGTAATTGATGCCATGACCGGCGTTCACCACCAAGCCGCACTGGTGACCGAGGGTTGCGCCCACGCGGAGTCGCTTGAACTCCTGGGCCCGGCCGGGCTGGTGGTAGGCGTTGGCGTACGCACCCGTGTGCAATTCGATCCACGGGGCCCCCAGCTTCGCGCTGAGCTCGATCTGGGCCTCGTCGGGGTCGATGAACAGGCTGGTGATGATTCCGGCGGCGTTCATCGCCTCGACGCAGGCCCGCACCCGGTCGCGGGCGCCGACCACATCCAACCCACCCTCGGTGGTGACTTCCTCGCGGCTTTCCGGGACCACGCAGACCGACTCCGGCTTCAGCTTGAGCGCGAAAGCGATCATCGCCGGCGTGCAGGCCATCTCCAGGTTCAGGCGCGTCCCGATCGTTTCGCGCAGACGCCAGACATCGCGCTCCTGGATGTGGCGCCGGTCTTCCCGCAGGTGAACCGTGATGCCATCCGCCCCCGCCCGCTCGGACAGAACCGCGAACGTGACCGGATCGGGTTCGATGCAGCCACCCGTGGTCGCCTCCGCCTGCCGGTAGCGGGCTTGGCGGACGGTGGCGCAGTGGTCGATATTGACGCCCAGGAGGATCATGCTGACACGCAGCTATAAAAGCCTCGCGCGGGAATCCAAGAAATGAATCGCCGGACGGCCTCATTTCATGACTACATCGCGGACGAGACCATTTCTTCTCCTGTGACACCCACGCCGCCCAAGCGAGAGAACCTTCTGCTCAGCATTGTCTTTAACATCGTTCTCGGTTCGCTGACGCTCACCTACCTCAGCAAGCCGGAAGCCTTGGGCCCCCGCCTGGCCACCCTGGTCGCCCTGATTTTTCCGCTCGGCTACGGACTCTGGGACTACCGTCAGCGCCGCCAGGCGAATTTCGTCTCGGTGATCGGCGTGGCGAGCATTCTCCTGACCGGCGGGCTCATGCTCCTGGAAATGGATGCCTTCTGGATCGCGGTGAAGGAAGCCGCCATCCCCGCCATCATCGGACTCGCCGTCCTCTTCTCCATGAAGAGCAAGCGGCCATTGGTCCGGGAATTCCTGCTGAACGACCAGGTCATCGACCTGCCGAAGGTGGATCAGGCCCTCACCGAACGCGGCAACCGCGTCGCGTTCGATCGACTCCTCGCCAACTCGAGCTACTGGCTGGTCGCATCGTTCACGATCAGCGCCTTCCTGAACTTCGGCCTGGCCCGCTATCTTCTGAAAAGCCCCCCGGGCACCCCGGAGTTCAATGCGGAGATCGCGCGCATGCAGGTCCTGAGTTGGCCGGTGATCGTGATTCCCAGCATGATCATGACGATGGCCGCGCTGTGGTACCTGATCGGCGGACTCAAGAAACTGACCGGACTGGAACTCGAGCAGATGTTCCACCCGGCCCCTGAAAAAAAGTAGGCCCGCCTCAAGGGCGGGCCGACCGGTGAAACGGTTGGTGACGGCTGCGCGTGCTCAGCGCTTTTCCATCGGGATGTAGTCACGACAGACCGGGCCGACGTAGATCTGCCGCGGGCGGTAGATGCGCCCCTTGGGGTTGGAAGCGACCTCATGCCAGTTGGCAATCCAGCCCGGCGTGCGGCCAATCGCGAACATGACCGTGAACAGATTGGTCGGAATCCCGAGCGCCCGCATGATGATGCCCGAGTAGAAATCAACGTTCGGGTACAGCTTGCGGGACACAAAGTACTCATCCTGCAGCGCCGCGCGCTCCAGGTTCTGGGCGATCTTCAGGAGCGGATCCTGGATCCCGAGCTTGTTCAGCACTTCCTCGCAGGCCTTGCCGATGATCTTGGCCCGCGGATCGAAATTACGGTAGACCGCATGGCCAAAGCCCATGAGGCGGTTGCTCTTGCTGCCCGACCGGGCGGCCGCGATGAAGCGGGTGCCGTCATCGCCCTCATCATGAATCGCCTGGAGCATCTGCATGACGGCGGCATTGGCCCCGCCGTGCAGCGGGCCGGAAAGGGCATTGATGCCCGCGGCCACGGACGTGAAGAGATTGGCGGCGGAGGAACCGACCATGCGGACGGTCGAGGTCGAGCAGTTCTGCTCGTGATCCGCGTGGAGCAGCAGCAGCAGGTTCAGGGCCCGGGTGACTTCAGGGATGCCCGCGTAGTCCTGGTAGGGCTCCGAGAACATCATGTGCAGAAAGTTATCCGCGAACGGGATGTCCTTGGGGAAAATGAAAGGCAGGCCCTTCTGGTAGCGATAGATCATCGCGCCCAGCGTGCGGACCTTCGAGATCAGCATCGCTGCCGTCAGATCGAAATTCTGCAGATCCTTCTCGAAGTTATTGGTCGCGAGGTGCGGGTAGAAGGCGGGCAGGGCCGAGACCAGCGAGCTCAGCATGGCCATCGGCGGGGCGTCCTTGGGGAAGCCCTCGAACAGACGGTGCATCTGCGTTTCGATCGCCGCGTTCTCGCGCATCCGAAATCCGAATTCCTTGCGCTGCTGCGGATTCGGGAGCTGGCCGTAAACAATCAGGTACGCCGTCTCGACAAAATTGCTGTGGGCGGCGAGCTGGTCGATGGGGTAGCCACGGTGCCGGAGAATGCCGTTGTCGCCGTCGAGGTAGGTGATCGCGCTCTCGCAGGAACCGGTATTGCCGTAACCCTGATCATAGCAAATGTACCCCGTGTCCGCCCTGAGCTTGCGGGTGTCGATCGCCTTTTCTCCCTCACTGCCGACGATAATGGGGAGCGAGATGTCTTTGTCGGCGATCTTTAGGGTAGCGGGGGATGGCTGCATCCTGCCACAGAGAGCAAATTTCGCTCCGCTTGCAAAGAAAAGTGGAGCCCAAGGCAAATACCCGTGCAGCCATAAGCACCCGCTGACCGTCGGGTTAGAAGCCCGAATCGCTAGCGTAAGCCCGCCAGAGTCCCGGCTGCCGCCACCGCCGCGAAATTGCGGTAGATCTGCAGGCCCTTGGCCTGGCTCTTTTCCGGATGGAATTGGGTCGCGAAGCACTGCCCGCGCCCGATGGCTGCCGTGAACGGCCCACCGTAGTCGCATTCGGCGAGGACAAGGGCCGGATCGGCCGGCGCGCAGTGGAAACTGTGCACGAAATAGAACGCCTCCCCCTCCGTGCGCAGACCCGCCCGCAGCGGGGACTCTTCCTGAACGAAGTGCACCGTGTTCCAGCCCATGTGGGGGATCTTGAATTCCGGCGGTCGCCGAAAGCGGACCACCCGGCCAGGAAAGACACCGAGGCCAGCCACGCCGCCTTCCTCCGAATACTCGAACAACGCCTGCATCCCGAGGCAGACGCCCAGAAAGGGCCGGTCGGCGGCAATCCATTCCCGCACCGTCTCCGCGAGCCCCGTGGCCCGCAACGACGCCACACAATCCCGGAGAGCACCCACGCCCGGCAGCACCAAACCCTCCGCCTCCGCCGTGCGGGCCTCGCCGGGCGTGCGCACCACGCGCGGCGCCGCCCCCACGGCTTCAAGTGCCTTGGTCACACTGCGCAGGTTGCAGATTCCGTTGTCGATGACGGCAATGACGGGAGCGGACATCGGATCGAACGTAGCCACGTGCCTCGCCGGCGCCACCTGAAAATCGCCGGGGTTCCGTCTGCTATGAAGTATTTGCGTAGATCAATTCCACGCCGGGGCACGTGGGGTGCTGAATGGGAATCGGTTTCAACCCGAACAACGACCGGAACCGCATCCAAGCATGAACGCATCCCCGCTCCTCCGCACCCGCCGCAGCCTCGCGCTGGCGGCCGCCCTCGCCCTCGCCGCCGTCGCCACTCCCCCTGTCGCCAGCGCCCAGTCTTCGGCCGCGCCGACCCCGACCCGGCTTGGCAGCAACGAAAACGCCTTCGGTTTTACGCCCAAGGCGCTTGACCGCCTCAAGGCCGCGCTCGATGAGGGCAATTATTACAACAACAATGAAATCGGCGAGATGGTGAAGGTCGTCGCGGGCTATGAGGGCGTGAAGGAGGACTACATTCTGCCCACCCCGGGTTCCGGTCCGATCCTGATGCTCACCGCCTTCGCCTACGCCGCCCCGGGCAAGAATGTCGTCACGACCGCGATGGGCTACACCCAGCTGACCCGGGCCTTCAGCGAACATGGTGGCGACATCAAGTTCGCTCCGCTGAGCGAATCAATGGGCTATGACTTCGCCGCCCTGTCGCGCACGATCGACGAGAACACGGTCATCGTCTACATCTGCAATCCGAACAATCCCACCGGCGTCCTCGCCGATCCGGCCGAGCTGCGCAAATTCATCCTCTCCGTTCCGCAGCATATCCTTGTTTTCGTCGACGAGGCCTATCTGGAACTCGCTGACTCCGGTCTGGCCGCCAACACCGCCGGCCCGCTCGTCAAGCTGCGCAAGAACATGATCGTCTCGCGCACCTTCTCCAAGGGCTACGCGATGGCCGGTCTCCGCGCCGGCTACGGGATGGGCCACCCGGATGTCCTCGCCAAGTTGCGCCGCTTCTACACCGGCGGCCCGAGCTACCTCGCCGCCATCGCCGCCCAGGAGGCGATCAAGGACAAGGCCCACCTCGAGGCCAACCGCAAGAACTACCAGCAGGTCCGCGACTACGTCTGCAAGGAGTTCGACCGCCTCGGCATCAAGTACGCCAGCCCCCAGGGCGCGTTCATCTACTTCCGCGCCGGCATGCCCAACACGGACCTCATCAAAAAGCTGCGCGACGCCAGCATCTTCATCAGTGGCTCCCGCGAGAGCGGCGTGCCCGAGGGTGCCTACGGTGACTGGGCCCGCGTGAGCATCGGCACCAAGGAAGAGATGGACATCTTCCTCGGCGAATTCGCCAAGATTCTCGGCAAGACCTGAAGCCGCTTTCCCTTTCGTGTTGTTATCGCGGCCGGTCGTTCATCGACCGGCCGTTTTCGTGTCCACCTCCCCACCACACCGGACCTGTTCACAATGAATAAATCGCATGTCCGAACCCGCGTTTGAATCCGGGTTTGGTGCGAGTCCTGCCATCAAACATCGCTCAATCCACACCATCATGAACCGTTTGATCCCCTCCTCCCGCCGCCTCGTCGCCGCCGCATCCGCACTCGTTTTCGCCCTCGCCACGCCCCTCTGGAGCGCGCCCACCGATCCCGAAAGTCCGGTCCGCCTCGGCAGCAACGAAAACGCCTTCGGCTACACCCCGAAGGCGAAGGAGGCGATGATCGCCGCCATCGAGAGCAGCAATTACTACAACCGAAATGAGGTCGAGGAGATGGTGAAGATCGCCGCCGCCAAGGAAGGCGTGCAGCCCGATTTCATCTACCCCACTGCCGGGTCCGGGCCGGTCCTCGAGCTGACCGCCGCCGCTTTCAGCAAACCGGGGCTCAATATCGTGACGACCACGCCGGGCTATCCCCAGCTGACCGGGTCGTTCACCAAGTGGGGCGGCACGATCAAGTACACGCCGGTCAATGCCAAGATGGGCTACGATTTCACCGCCCTGCTTGCGGCAATCGACGAAAACACGGCGATCGTTTACATCTGCAATCCGAACAACCCGACGGGCGTGCTCGCGGATCCGGCGGAACTGCGGAAATTCGTCATGATGGCCCCACCCCACGTTCTGGTGTTCGTGGACGAGGCCTATCTGGAACTGGCGGACACCGGCCTGCTGCCCAACACGGTGGCCCCGCTGGTCAAGCTGCGCAAAAATCTGATCGTCTCGCGCACCTTTTCCAAGGCCTACGCCCTCGCGGGTCTGCGTGCGGGCTACGGCATCGGGCATCCGGAGACGCTGGCCAAACTGAAGAAATACGACCTCGGGCTGGCGCCGAGCTTCCTCGCCGCGATCGCGGCGCAGGAGGCCATGAAGGATCAGGAGTACATGGAATTGAACCGGAAGCGGTACGCCGAGGTGCGCAACTACACCAAGAAGGAACTCGACCGCCTCGGCCTCACCTACGCCGATCCGCAGGGAGCCTTCGTGCTGTTCAAGTCGGGCATGGAGTCCGGCGAGGTGGTGAAGAAAATGCTGGCCGAGAACATCATGGTCACCCGCCCCTTCGGCATCCAGCCGGGTGACGAAGCCAAGTACGCCGACTGGGTTCGCGTCAGCCTGGGCACCAAAGAGGAGATGCAGCTCTTCGTCAGCGCGCTCGAGAAAACGCTGGGCAAGAACTGAAGCAGACAGAGGTCAGAAGTCTGAGGTCAGGGATCAGGATCGGACCGAGGCAGTACGGAGTGTTCGATGGAACCCGTATTGCCGCCCTCTGATCTCTGAAATCTGAACTCTTATCTTTAAATCTTCCCCTTGGTGCTTGGCAGCTGGTCGGCCGCGCGCGGCTCGATCTGCGTGGCCACGTCGATGGCGCGGGCCAGCCCCTTGAAGATCGCCTCGGCCACGTGGTGCGGCTCCTCGCCGTACTCCAAGGTGACATGCAGATTGGCCCCCAGCGCATTGCTGAACGCCCGGCAAAATTCCTTCACCAGCACGATGTTGAAATCGCGCACGAACTGGGTCGGAGCCTCGACCTGATAAACGAGGTGCGGGCGGCCGCCGATGTCGACCACGACCCGGGCCAGCGATTCGTCCATCGGCAGAAGAAAAAAGCCGTATCGCCGGATGCCGATCTTGTCTCCGAGCGACTGCTTGAAGGCATCACCGAGCACGAGCCCGACATCCTCAACCGTGTGGTGGTAGTCGACCTCCACGTCGCCCTTGCAGCGAACCTCCAGGTCGAAAAGACCATGCTTCGCAAAGAGGGTCAGCATGTGGTCGAAGAACGGCACCCCGGTGTCGATCTTTGACCGGCCGGAACCGTCGACGCCCAAGGTCAGGGCGATGTCGGTCTCGGCGGTTTTGCGGGTCAGCGTTACTTTGCGGTCTTGAGCCATGCGTCGATTGCTTCGTTGACGGCGAGCATCTCCCCGTCGTTGCCCACGCTGATGCGCAGAAAGGAGGCGGTCAAGGCGTGGCTCGGGAAGTACCGGACCAGAATCCGGCGCGAAAGAAGGAAATCGTAAAGAGCCTTCGCCACGAGCGGGCCCGTGCCGCCCGCCGCGTCCCGCGGCTCGGTGAAGATGAAATTGGCCTGTGAAGGATAGGTGAACCAGCCGAGCTTCACGCTCCACTCATGCACGTAGAAGTCGCGGGTCGCCTTCACCTTGTCGATGATCGCCGCGTAGTAGCCGGCATCGCCCAGCGCGGCCATCGCCGCGACCTGCGATAGCCGGTTGACATTGTAGCTGTCGCGCACGCGGTCGAGCAGCTCGATCACCTCCGCCGAAGCGAGGGCATAGCCCACCCGGATCCCGGCCAGCGCATGCGCCTTGGAAAGCGTGCGCGTGATCACGAGATTCGGGTACCCCGCCAGCAGCGGGACGGCGTTCTCGCGGGCAAAGGGCGCATACGCCTCGTCGACCACCAGGAGCCCCGGGAAGCGCGCGAGCACCGCGCGGATCTCCGCGTTGGTGAAGGCCACTCCGGTCGGCGCGTTGGGTGACGTCAGGAAGAAGGCGCGGGCGCCGGACGCGGCAATGGCCTCGACCGGCAGCTTCATCTCGCGCGTGAACGGCACGACCCTGGTCGCACCGTCCTGGATCGCCACCAGCACCGGGTAGAGCGAGTAGCTGGGAAAGGTGAACCCCGTTTCAACCGCGGGACCGCCGAAACAGCGGACCAGGAGATTGAGCACATCGTCGGAGCCGTTGCCCACGATCACCTGATCCTCCTGCAGTCCGTGCAGCGCCGCGATCTGCCGCCGCAGCGGGCTGCTCTTCGGATTCGGATAAAGACGCAGGGCATCCCCTTCCCCCTCCAGTTCGCGACGGATCGCTTCGGCCACCCGTGGGCTCGGCGCGTAGGGGCACTCGTTGGTATTCAGCTTCACCCAACCGGACTCGGTCGGCTGCAGGCCCGGAGTGTAGGCGTGCAGTCTGCCAACGTGCGGAAGGACGAGGGAGGAAACAGGGGACATCGGATCAAAAAGGAAAGAAGTCAGGATTCAGGAGTCAGAAGTCAGTATCCGGAATCAGAAAAACGGGTCGAGAGGGAGGAAGATCGCTCCCTCTCGGCGATAGTCATTCTGAATTCCGACTCCTGAGTCCTGAATTCTTGAGACAGCTCCGCTGCCTCAGAGGGCTCGGATCTTTACGGAACGGCCGTGCGCATCGAGCTTCTCCATGGCGGCGAAGGCCGACACGACGGGCTCGGCCTTGCGCACGCTACCACGGTCATAGCGGATCAGGCTGGTGCGACGCATGAAATCGGCGACCCGTAAACCGCTGAAGAAGCGCCCAGCCCGGCCCGTGGGCAGCACATGGCTCGGGCCAGCGGTGAAGTCACCCAGAGCCGTCGGCGTGAGATTGCCCAGCATGATCGCCCCGGCCGTGGTGATGGTGCGCACCAGAGTCTTTTCAGCGCTGTCCTTGACCAGCAATTCGAGGTGCTCGGGCGCCACAAAGTTCGCAACCTGGGCCGCCTCGGTCAGATTTCGTACCTGGATCGCAAGAAACCCTTCGGCCAAAACGCGCTGGGTTTTTTCCGAGCGGGTGAGGAACTTGATCTGTGTGAGCATCTCCGCGTGGATCGCCTGAATCAGCTCGAGCGAGGTCGCGACGAGGAAAACCTTCTCCCGGCCGGAGCCATGCTCCGCTTGGGCCAGCAAATCGGCCGCCGCAAAGTCCGGCCGCGCCGACTCGTCCGCGATCACCATGACCTCGCTCGGACCCGGCAGCGAATCGACCCCGACGGTGCCAAAGACCTGTCGCTTGGCCTCGCAGACGTAGGCATTCCCCGGGCCGTAAACCTTGTCGACCGGCGGAACCGTCAGCGTGCCAAAGGCCATCGCACCGACGGCTTGGACTCCACCGATCCGGTAGACTTCATCCACGCCGACCAGGTCCAAGGCCGCGAGCAGACCATCCGCCACCCGCCCCTGGGGGTTCGACGGCGTAAACACGGCAATCTCCGGGCAACCGGCAATCTTCGCCAGCGTCGCCGTCATCAGCACGGTCGAAACCAGCGGAACCTCGCCGCCCGGAACATAGAGACCCACCCGGCGGATCGGGTGGTGAACCTCACCAACCATCGCCCCGTGCTTGTTCTTGCCCGTCCAGCCTTCCGGTAATCCCTTCTGATTGAAGGCGAGGATGTTCTCGTAGGCGGCGACCATCGCCTTGCGCTCAACCGGGCTGATGCGCTTGGCCGCAGCGGCCAAGTCCGACGCCTTCAGACGGAAGTCCCGCGCCCGCAGTTTGGCCCCGTCGAATTTAGCCGCGTAGTAGGAAACGGCTTCGTCTCCCCGGTGCCGAACATCAGCCAGAATCGAGGCGACCGAGTCAGAAATCTCACGGGGAACAACGGCGCCGCGGCAAAAATCAGCCAGGTCGGTGTCGAAGGATTTGGAGGCAAACGAGAGGAGGCGCACGGTAAGCGGTATTCGAAAAGGACTTACCCAAACACCCCCCCGGGCGCGAGACGGAAATATTCCGCTCGCGACTACTGCCGACCCACGGGCGGGATCGCAAACTCGCTCGCCGGGAAGTCCTCGTTGACCGTAATCCGCTCAAAGGTCACGGTCACGACACGGTCCGTTCCATCGGCCAACTTGCTCGAAGTAATGACTTTACGTGAAAAACGAATGCCGGATGCAACCAATTCGCCCTCTTCCCGAATTCGTTCGCCCTGGTCGGTCTCAGTGAGGATCAGTCGGCCCGTGGCGCGGTCAAAATAGCGGAAAAAGATGATGCGATTGTCGTGGAGGAAGGCGATTTTGTGCGTCCGGATTCCGTCCACCAGGGCGTCGCCCAAATCGTCCACCCGGCCCCCGCGCTGCTCGAGGCCGCGGTGAAAGGAGAGGTTCTCCCAAGTCGTGGCTCGGAGGCGCTTGATCTGCTCGATTCCCAGCAGGGTCAGCCGCCAGCGGGTCGGGTCGGCGGGATCTGCTACCCGCTGCCAGGCCTCATAGTCGTCGAGGGCCGTCACTTCGACCCGGTCGGCCAGGGTCACCACCATGCGTTGACGAAACGGGACCTGAAAAAGGATTTCGATCTGGGCCGTGAAGGGCTTGGGGCCTTCGGGTGTGGCGACCATGGTTTCCGCCGTGCCCACATAGCGAATGGAGCGAACGGCGTTGAGTGTGGCCTCAGGGCCGTAGACCGAGCGGGCCAGGGCAAGCGTTGCGGCCACATCGGCACGCGCCACGGTGCCCCCCAGCAGCGCCAGAACGAGGAAGATACGGGAGAGCGGGATCATGGGAGGGTGACGATCACTCATGCTGGGACACGGAGGGTCGGAAAAGGAGCCGCCTTATTCCCACTCGATGGTGGCCGGCGGCTTCGAGCTGATGTCGAGCACCACGCGGGAGACGCCGCGCACCTCGTTCGTGATGCGGTTGGAGATGCGCTGGAGCAGATCGTAGGGAACCCGCGACCAGTCGGCCGTCATCGCGTCGATGCTCTCGACCACGCGGACCGCAATCACATAGGCGTAATTGCGCTCGTCACCGATCACCCCCACGGACTTCACCGGAAGGAAGACACAGAAGGACTGCCAGACCTTCCAGTACAGGCCCGAGCTCATCATCTCCTCCTGCAGGATGGCGTCCGCATTGCGCAGGATTTCAAGCTTGTCCGGCGAGATGTCGCCGAGGACGCGCACGCCCAAGCCCGGACCAGGGAAAGGCTGGCGCCAGACGACCTCCTTCGGCAATCCGAGGGCGCTGCCGACGGCGCGGACCTCGTCCTTGAACAACTCGCGCAGCGGCTCAAGCAGCTTGAGCTTCATGCGCGCAGGCAGCCCACCCACGTTGTGATGGCTCTTGATCAGGGCCGCCGGGTTGTTGCCGATGGCGACGCTTTCAATGACGTCCGGGTAGAGCGTGCCTTGGGCAAGGAAGTCCGCCTTGCGCCCGATATCCTTCAGGGCCTTCTCGAAGACCTCGACGAACGTCACCCCGATGATCTTGCGCTTCTTCTCGGGGTCCGTGACTCCCTTGAGCCGGCGCAGGAAGAGTTTCGACGCATCGACAACGCGGAGGTCGACCTTGAAATTCCGTGCGTAAAGCGACTCCACCGTCTCGCGCTCGCCCTTGCGGAGGAGGCCGTTGTCGACGAACACGCAGATCAGCTGGCGACCGATGGCCTGATGAATGAGCGCCGCGGCCACGGAGGAGTCCACGCCGCCCGACAGGCCTAGAATGACATGGGACGTGCCCACCTGGGTCCGGATGTCGTCGATCGCCTTCTTGATGTAGTCCTTGGTGGTCCAATCCTGGCGAGCCTTGCAGACGCCGAGCAGGAAATTCCGGATGACGTCCACGCCGCGTTCGGTGTGAAAGACCTCGGGGTGAAACTGGATGCCGTAGAAATTCTTCGGCAGGTTCTCAATCACCGCGTACTCGGAGTTGTCCGTCGTCCCGATCGCAGTGAACCCGGGTGGGAGCTTGATCAGGCGGTCGCCGTGGGAGTTCCAGACCTGCAGCTTCTTGGGCAGTTTCGCGAACAGGCGCCCGGCCTTCTGGATAGTGAGCGTGCCATGGCCGTACTCGCGGTGATCACTCTTCGCGACCTGCCCGCCGAGGAGGTGGCCCATCAGCTGGATGCCGTAGCAGATGCCAAGCACCGGTACGCCGAGCTCGAACAGCGCCCGGTCCGGGATCGGCGCCTTCTTCGAAAACACACTGCTCGGACCACCCGAGAGAATGATGCCGATGACGCCGTCCGCCTTGAGCTGGGCCGCGGGGGTCGCGTAGTGATAGATCTTCGAATAGACCTGGCACTCGCGAATGCGGCGGGCGATGACCTGCGTGTATTGGGAGCCGAAATCGAGGACGGCGATCGTCTGAGCCATAGGGGAAGAAAGACGGCGGGCCGGAGGGAATCAAGCCGGAGTGCGCGACTTTATTCCGGAAAATGGCGGAGGGCCACTGCCCCCGTCGTGCTCAGAAGCGCAGCCGGCCGTTCACGTAGGCGCACTTGGGACAGGGCGCCGTCTCCGCCGATTCGGAGGAGGAATACAGGTGGTCGCAGCGGATGCAGTGAAACGTGACCCGGCGACGGCCGGCCGAAAAGCGCGCGTGATCCCGCCGGTCGTAATAGAACCAAAGCCCGAGGAAGCCCACCGCGAGCAGGACGCAAAAGAGGATGACGCCGGTCTCCAGATCGAACACGGCCGGAGTGTGGAGCGACCACCGCGCCTCCGGCAAGCACGGGCACGGCCCGCTGACGCCACAAAAAAGGCGTCCCACCGGAGCGGGACGCCTTGAGCTGATCGGATTTGATGGAGGCTTAGGCCTGCTTCTCGCCCTCGGCCGGAGCGGCCTCGGGGGCGGCGGGAGCCGCGTCCTTCTTGACGGCGGCCTTCTTGCCCTTGGCGGCGCCCTTCTTCTTGGCCTTCTTGTAGCCCTGATCGTCCGCCTTGACGAACTCGATCAGTGCCATCTCGGCCGCGTCGCCCTGGCGCTGGGCGCCGAGCTTGTAAATGCGGGTGTAGCCGCCCGGACGGTTGGCGAACTCCTTCACCTTCTCGCCGAACAGCAGCTCAATGGCCGCCGGATCACGCACGTCGCGCGAGGCGAGACGACGGAGGTGGAGAATGTCCTTCTTGTCCGTCTTGGCCGCAGCCTGCTTGGCCTTGGTGACGACCTTCTCGACAAAGGGGCGGAGCGCCTTGGCCTTGGCCAGGGTCGTCTCGATGCGGCCGTGCGTGATGAGCGAGGCGGCCATGTTGGAGAGCATCGCGGCGCGGTGCTCACGGCTGACGCCGAGGGAGGCGTGGTGTTTGTTGTGACGCATGGGTGGTTTGGTTTAAGGACGGTCCCCGATCGGCAATCCTTCCGCAGCGTTGGGCGGACAGGACGGCGCGAGGACCGAAAGATTGCGGATTACGGAATTTGGACTGCGGAATGGTAAGACGCGGATTGCGGAATCCAGTCCGCAATCCGCAATCGAGATTCCGCAATTCCTCAGAGTTCCTTCTTGGTGTCGAGGAGGCGCTCGTCGAACTTCATGCCGAGGGAGAGGCCGAGGGCTTCGAGCTTCTCCTTGATCTCGTTCAGCGACTTCTTGCCGAAGTTGCGGTACTTGAGCATCTCCTGCTCGGTCTTCATCG
>CAYZCV010000089.1:0-14742 GCA_964476965.1 uncultured Opitutus sp.
TCGGTCGCGACCGCGTTGCTGTTCTTCGTCGGCCCGGGCCGTGTGATGCTCGCACTGGGCCTGGTCATGGTGGCGAACATCGCCTTTTCCCTGAGCGAAAACATCTGTGCCGCCTTCCTCCCGGAAATCAGCACCGCGTCCAATGTCGGGCGGATCTCCGGCTTCGGCTGGAGCTTCGGGTACTTCGGAGGGCTGCTCAGTCTGGTGCTGGCCTTGGTCATTCTCCAGAGCGGGGATGGCCGGGCAACGTGGACCTTCCTGATGACCGGTGCATTTTTCTTTGGAGCCAGCCTGCCCACCCTGATCCTGCTGCGGGAACGAGCACGCCCCTGCGCCCTGCAAGCGGGCGAGTCCTTCGCCGGCCGCGGCTGGCAGCAGCTCCGCATGATGCGCCGGGAACTCCCCCAGCACCGGACGCTCGCGATCTTCTTCCTCGCCCTCACCTTCTATCTGTCCGGCTTGATGGCGGTGGTCGGATTCGCGGCCCTGTACGCGACCAAGGTTATCGGCATGACTCAGGATGAGGTGATCAAACTCTTCATCCTGCTGCAGATCGCCGGTGTGGCGGGCGCCTTCGGCTTCGGCATTCTGCAGGACCGGGTCAGCTCCAAGCTGGCGCTGATTCTCGCCATCCTGCTCTGGGTCGGGGTCTGCATCTGGGCCTCGGTTTGCGACACGAAGGGCCAGTTCTACATTATCGGCGCCCTCGCTGGGGCGGCCATGGGTGCGCTGCAGTCCTCCAGCCGGGCCGTCGTCGCCTCCCTCACGCCTCCGGGCCGGGCCGGCGAATTCTTCGGCTACTGGGGCTTCTTCGGCAAACTGGCCGGGGTGATCGGCCCGCTCCTCTTTGGCTGGCTGGCCACGCTGACGGATTACCGGGTCGCGATCGTGGCAACGGGAGCCCTTTTCATGGTGGGTCTGCTCATCCTTCTCCCCCTCAGGCTCAAGCCAACCGTGGTTGAGGCCTGACCCCTCGGTGGATTGGACGATTTCGCTCACGGTTGGGATGGTGCAATCGGGGGCTATTGTCGTATGAGGCGAATTCATTGCTCTCTTATTACGCTTTGAGGCAGGGGTTTAAGGATGCATCTTTGTCGCGGCGTTTGTCGCCTGCTTGTCACGGGACAGACGGCACGGCCTCTGCTAAAGTGGAAGGGTCGCAGGACAGTGCTTTCTTAGAACCCTCCCCAATACTTGCCCACGAGGGCGGGGGATGTTCTTTGCACCAGTCCGAAGGATTCGCGCAGCCAAGATGAGCTGAGCTTCCGGTTGTCCGAGCGGGCGCTTCCCCGTTCCCGGTCATCCCAAAACGATCCCTTTCGCCGTCGACGCGCCCCGCGTGTCGGGGGCGGGACATCGCGTTTGCCTGCGGCCCTCGCGGCCGGTGGTGGCGTGATGCTTATCAACCGAAACCAAAACTCTCCGCCTCACCGCGGAGTTTATGCTCAAATGAAGAAGTCCTCCCTGCAGCTCGTCCTCAGCCTCGGCCTGTTCGCCGCCCCCTTCGCGCTCTCGGCGAAGACCGATGAACAAGCCTATGTCGAATCCTTCAAGGGTCGTACCGACATCCCGGTCCCGGTCGCGGTCGTCAAGCCCGCGGTCAGCGCCCTGTATGTCGGCCAGACCGTCAAGCTCGAGTTCGTCGTCGATGCGGCGGGTAACGTGACCAACATCACGCCCGTCTCGAAGGCGCCGGACCAGCTGGTCGAGCGCCTGACCGTCGCCCTCGCGAAGTGGAAGTTCGCTCCCGCTCGCTCGGCCGATGGCCAGCCCGTCTCGATGAAGGTCGCGGTCCCCTTCCGCATCGCGGAAGGCTCGACCCTCGCCATGTACTGATCGGGTCCGTTCCCTAACCTAAGCCAGAAACCAACCAAGGCCGCTCCTCTCACGAGGGGCGGCCTTGTCATTTCCGTCCGCCGGTTGACGCCCCCCGCCGGCCGCGCCACGGTGCCGCGTGCTCTCCGATGCGTTCAGCGGACTGCAGACGCTCCTCCTGCCCGATCGCTGGCAGGCCGCTGCGATCATGGCCCTCAAGGCCGGGCGTGACGTGGTCATCGATGCCCCCACCGGTGCGGGCAAAACCTATGTTTTTGAGCGCTGGGCCGAGCAGACCAATTTTGCCCGCCGCGCCCTCTTCACCGTTCCGACCCGCGCCCTTGCCAATGACAAGTACGCCGAGTGGCGGGCCCGGGGCTGGCGGGTCGGCATCATCACGGGCGACGTCACCATCGACCCCGGCGCCCCGCTCGTCGTCGCGACGCTCGAGGCTGTTCAAGGGACGCTGGTCACCCAGGCGGCAACGCAACCCACCGCTCACAAACTGCCCGACGCGCTCCCGCGGTTTCAATTGCTGGTGGTGGATGAGTACCACTGGCTGGCGGATCCCCACCGCGGCAACCACTACGAAGGCGCTCTGCTGGCCTTGGATCCCTCGGTCCAGTTGCTCCTGCTCTCCGGCGCGGTCGGAAATCCCGAGGAGGTCGCGGCCTGGCTCCGCCGGCTGGGGCGCCAGGTCGATGTGGTCCAGACCCATGTCCGTCCCGTCCCGCTCGAGGAGGTCGAGGCCGACGACCTGATCGCCGGCCTGCCCCGCACGATCGAGGGTTTCTGGTCGCGCCGCGTCGCCGGTGCCCTGCGCGACGGCTTGGGCCCGGTCCTGGTGTTTGCCCCGCATCGGCAGGACGCTGAGCGCCTCGCCCGCCAGTTCGCGCGGGAGCTTCCGCTGGCGGAACCCCTCACGCTCACCCCCGAGCAGGAAGTCCTCGCCGGCCCCGCGCTGTCCAAGCTGCTCCGCCAGCGCGTCGCCTACCACCACAGCGGCCTCACCTACGGCCAGCGGGCCGGGCTGATCGAGCCGCTGGCCAAGGCCGGACAACTGCGCTCGGTCGTCGCGACGCTGGGCCTGAGCGCCGGCATCAATTTCTCCCTGCGCTCCGTCATGATCACCGCCGCCAGCTATCGCCAGGGCGCGATTGAGCATGAGATCGCGCCGCACGAACTGCTCCAGATGATCGGCCGCGCGGGCCGCCGTGGCCTTGACGAGATCGGTTACGTGCTGGTCAGCGCGTCCACGCCCCGCGTGCGTCGCGCCGCCCAGCAGCGTCTCAAGCGCGCCGCGCCGCCGCCGTGGGCCGTCCTGCTGCGCGGCCTTAAGCCGGGCGATTTCGCGCGCGAGGCCGTGGTCGCCGGCGTGAAACGCTTCTTCACCGAATCCCCGATGCTGGCCGGCGATGAGATCACGGCGGCGCTGGATCCGCAGTCGCTGCCCTGTCACCAGCGGACCGATACCGGCCGGGCGCGTCTGGTGCGGCGCGAGAAGAATCCCTTCCCCGCCTGCGCCACCTGCGGCCTGCGTGCGGCCTGCGTGGGCCTGTCGCCGCAGCCGACCCTGCTCTGGCAGCTGCAGCGCGCGGGCGTGCTCGATCGCGATCTGCGCCTGACGGCCCGCGGGGCGATTGCCGGCTCGTTTCTGGGTCCGGAGGGCCTCGCCCTGGCCGTTGCGCTGGAGGATCGGCGCTACCCGCTCGAGGCCCTGGTGTACGACTGCGCCAATCTCTTCGGCACCGACCGCTTCACCGGAACCAATCCGCGCCGTCTGGGCCGTCTTGCCGCCGTGTGCGAAAAGGCCTTCCACCGCCTCACCATCGAGGGCTATCTCGAGGAAGGCCTGCCGCCGCAATACGGCTACGGCGGAAGCGAAGTCGTGCAGGCCCTGGTCGAGAAAACCGCGCGCGCGGGCGCGTTGCTGGAGGACATTGAGAATGCCGGGCGCGGGGACATCGACCGGCTGATGACGGAGTGGCGGAGTCTCCTGCGTCAGGTCGTGTCAGCTCCACCCCTGTCGATTGACGCTGGCCTGCCGCCACTCCTCGTCGAGCGCTGGAATGATTTCCGCGCGCTGTGCCGCACCCAGTTGGGCGAATCCAAGGCCGATGCGCTGCCGACGCTGCCCCCGCTGACCGCCGAACAGCGCCGGCCGGTGCAGCACCGCTTCTTCAAGAGCGGGGCCGCGACTCAGAGCAACAGGGCGGCCACGACCGCCGTCGCCACCATCGCGAGGGACAGGACCAGGGCGTAGGCCGAACCCGCCAGGGTCCCCTTCAGGAAGATCACGAGCCGGGAGCCGCCGAACACGCGGCGCTGGGTCGCGTAAAAATAGTAGAAGAGGTACACCACGGTGGCAAAGGCCGCCCAGCCCGCTGCGACATCGGAGCCGAGGCCGATCAGCTGAACCCAGCCGTAGGCGGTCATCCACCACAGGAACACAAAGGTGTGGAGATGCACCGACAGGATGAGGTGCTGCAGATAAAACAAACCGCTGCGCCGATAGAGCACGCGAGTGAGCAGGGCGAAGATCGGCAGGCACATCAGCAGCGTCTTGGGCAGCGCGCGCAGGAAGGCATTCCAGAACAGGGTGGGGTCGCGGAAGAACTCCTGCACGCTGTCCTCCAGGGCCCGCTCCACCGTCCCCAGCTCGGCCTTGGGGGCGACCAGGTCGGTCGGCGCTCCTGCGGCGGCCGCCCCCGCCCGGTCGTCCTCGTCGATCACCATCGCCCCGTTGGTGGCGTCGTGCGGGGGGATCAGCAGGAAAAACACCACGCTGACCACGAGATAGAAACGCAGCGGCGGAACATGACGCGCCCGCTTCCCCTCGTTGTACTCCTTGGTCATCACTCCGGGGCGAAAGAGCAGCGTGTGGAAACCGCGGAAGAAGCTCCCGTCAAAGTGGAACCAGGTCTCGATCGCCTCGTGGATCACGTGGCCGAACGACCGGTGGAAATCGAAGTCCTTCTGCCCGCAGGCGGAGCAATAGGAACCCTTCAGCTCGGTCCCGCAGTTCTGACAGGCGCTGCGAATCGGATGGTCGTGGTCGCTGGACACCCGCCGAGCCAAGCAGGAACCGGCCGCAAAGAAAAGCGCCGCGCGGTGAGGCGCGGCGCTGGGAGGTGGAGCTGGGGTTGCGGCCCCTGGGATTTTTAATCCGCGATCGAAATTCCGAAATCCGCAATGAGACGGGCCGGCGGCCCGCGCTCCGAGATCAGCGCGACGCCTGCTCCGCGTTCTTCCGGACCACGATGTCGCCGTTCATGGTGGCGATCTGGATGTCCGCCCCGCCGCCGTTGAGCGTGCCGCTGACGACCTTGCCGCCGGCCATGGCCGGGATTGACGGGGTGCGCGGCGGGCGAGGGGCCTTGGGCGCGCGGGCGTTCTCGGACGAACGGCCGGCGCGCTCCGCCTCCACCGCGGCTTTAACCTCGGCCGCCACTTCCCGCGCGGCGGCCGCCACCTCGCGGGCGACATCGCCGGCGATTCGAGCGGCTTCACTGATCTCGCGGGCATCCGCGGAGGTCGACTCACTCTTCGTCACCAGCTCAGTCTCGCTGAAATCGGTCAGGATCGAACCGTTCTGCGTGCGAAAGCGCACATTGGCCTTGGTGTCGCCGGGCAGACGGAGGGCGATCTCGCCATTCATCGACGTGAAGGAGAGGGGCTTGCCCGAGGGTAGACTGGCGAAGGATGCGGTGATCTCGCCGTTCATGGTCTCGACCAGCGCGCCACCGCCGAGACCGGACAGCTCGATCTCGCCGTTCATGTTCTTGACCTCGACGTCGCCGGAGACGTCCTGGACCTCGATGTCTCCGCCCCAGCCAGTGGTCAGATCAAGGGCCGTGTTGCGGGGCACGACGATGACGAAATCCGCATCGTCCGAGCCGCCCCGGGCCCCGCTGCCGTAGTTGAGTTCGATGACATTGTCCTTTTCGGTGAGGCTGAAGCTGGCGGCGGTGCTGATCACGCGCAGGCCATCGCGGCGGGTCGCATTGCGTCCCTCCGGCTGCGCGGAGGAGGAGACCTTAACTGAATCGGTCTCCTCGCCCTTGATCCGGACATCACCGCGACTCACGTAGAGGCGGAGCAGGCCGGGCTTGGCGGGATCGGAGAACTTGATGGTCGCGGTCGTCTCCTCCGCCGCGTCAAGGGCGGTGGCGAGCAACGGAAGGACCAGGAGCAGGTGAACGGAACGGAGTTTCATGGCGGTCAGGCGGACGTTGGATTGAGGTTATGGTTCGTAAAGGATCAGAGCTGGGCCAGGGCGCGCTGGGCGGCCTCGCGCACGGCGGCGTCGATGGTGGTGGAGCGGAGCATGTCCTCGAGCACCGGCGCGGCCGCGCGATCGCGGGTCGCGGCGAAGAAGTCGATCATCGCGACCTGGACCAGCGGCGAGTTTTCGCGCGGGAGGGCGGCGAGAACGCCGGCCCGGACCGGATCGAGATTGGCGTGGGCGTACAGTTCCTCGAGGGCGCTCAGCCGCACATTCGTGCTCGGGTCGAAGGCGAGGGTCTGGAGCAACCGGGCGAGCACGGCCTCGTTGGTCTCGCCCTGGTCAACAGCGGCGAGGACGCCCTGCAGCCGGGTGTTGGCGGACTGCTGCTGCAGCGAATAGGTCACCAGCTGGCTCATCGACTCCACCTTGCTCCGCAGTTCGGCCAGTTCCTTCTGCGTGGCGGGGTCGGGCGCCGCGGCCACCGCCGGTGCGGGTTCGCGCGGGAGGAAGCGGGCGCCGACGAGCAGCCCGGCGACCGCGAGAGCCAGCGTGAACGCAGCCTGCAGCGCGGGCCGGGCGGGCAGGAGGGAGGCGAAGAAGGCATCGATCCGGCTGCGGGCGAGCGCGAACGGGCTGGGAGCGTCGGCCTCGCGCTGGAACTCATCCAGCATCGTGTAGAAATTGGCCCGGAGGCGCGGGCTGGGCGTCTCGGCGGGCAGGCGCTCGAGCTTGAGCAGGACCTCCTGCAGCCCGGACCACTCACGCTGGCACGTCAGGCAGGTCTTGAGGTGGGCGCGGACCTCGGCGGACTCCGCGGCGGAGAGGGTGCCGGCCTGATGCTCGGCAAAGGATTCCTGGATACGTTGGCAGTTCATGGCAGCAGAGGGATTGAGGGAGGTCAGACGGTGCGTTCCTTGCGCAGTCGGAAGAAACGGTCGCGCAGCGCGCCGAGGGCCCGGTGCACGCGGACCTTTACGGCGCCGACGTTGCAGTCGAGCAGGCGGGCAATCTCGTCGTGGCGCAGGTTTTGGAAGCGGTGCAGGGTGAGGATCTCGCGCTGCTCGAGCGGCAGGTCAGCCAGTGCGGCCCGCATCATCGCCAGATCGTCCGATTGCGCCGCACGGTCGCCGGCATGCGGCTCGTCGCTGGCGAGGCTCTGCAAATCGCCCGGATCGATCGGGACCGGGATGGAGGCGTGCTTGCGGAAGTGATCGGCGGCGACCTTGCGCGCGAGGTGATAGATCCAGGCGGAGAACTTGCCCTCGTCCCGGTACGTGTGGCGGTACTTCAGAATGCGATAGAAAACCAGCTGGACGAGGTCCTCGCTTGCCGTCCGGTTGCCGGTCAGGCGGACGAAAAAGCCGTACAGCGGCCCATGGTGACGCTCGAAAAGGTCGCCCAGGCGGGCGATCTCGCCGGCGCGGACCGCGATCATGAGCTCATGATCGGAGGGACTGTCCACGGAGCTGGCCACAACGGAGTTAACCATGGCGGCAGGCGGTTGGACATTGATTTCTGGGGCGGCGACGATCACGGCGGTGCGGGTGCATGAGGGCTGGACGCGGGGGATAACCGGACCGGTGCGAAAAGGTTACTGAGAGATTTTGCCAGATTGGGTAAACTCTGCATGGTGGTCCGTGAACCCCAACACCCTATGAATCGTCGTTCCTTCCTGGTTAAATCGTCGGTGGCTGTGTCCGCCGGCCTGCTCTCCCGGTCCCTCCTCCGCGCCCAGACGCCGCCGGCCGCACCGGCCGCGCCCGCCGGCCCGGCCCCCTACACCACGACCTTCACCCCGCTGCGGCGCAACGTCGGCCTCTTCACGGGTCGCGGCGGCACCATCGGCTGGCTTGCCAATGGCAGCGCGCTGGCGGCGGTCGACACCCAGTTTCCCGATGCGGCCCAGCGTTTTCTGGATGAGTTCCCCGGCCGCGGTGGCCGTCAGTTCGACCTCCTGATCAACTCCCATCACCACGGCGACCATGTCGGCGGCAACCCGGTCTTCCGGCCCGTGACCAAGTCGATCGTCGCCCACGCGAATGTGCCCGACCTGATGAAGGCAGCCGGCGCCCGGGCCAATCCGCCGCAGACCAATTTTGTCCTTCCCGATGTCACCTTCGCGGACACCTGGCGTGCGGAGCTGGGTGATGAGGTCGTGTCAGCCAAATACTATGGTGCCGCCCACACGAAGGGCGACATCGTCATCACCTTCGAGCGCGCCAATGTCGTGCACATGGGCGACCTGATGTTCAATCGCGTCTATCCGGTGATGGACCGCCCGGGCGGTGCGAGCACCAAGGGCTGGATCTCCGTCATGGAGAAGACTGTGGCCGATCACGATGCCGATACGATTTACATCGCAGGCCACAGCAAGGCCAACGATCCCCAGTTCACGGTGCGCTGCACCCGCGCCGACCTGCTGGTTTTCCGCGACTACCTCTCCGCCATGCTCGCGCATGTCGAGAAGGAGATCAAAGCCGGCAAGACCAAGGAGGAGATTGTGGTTCTGCAGAATCTTCCTGGGTTCACCGACTTCCACGTTGAGCGCGGCAGCCGCCTCCCGGGCAACCTCGGGGTGACCTACGACGAGCTCACGGCGCCGAAGGCCTGAGCGACATAACGTTCTTCGCAAAAAGGGCGCCGGACCGCGAGGTCCGGCGCCCTTTTGTTTTTTTGTCCGCGCGACGAATCGGGCTTACTGCTTGATCAGCGTGAAACGGTCCCGCACCTCGGCCTTGCCGTCGATGAAGGTGAGATCCAAGCGGAGCGCGTTCACGTCGATGACCACGGATCCGATCTCATTCAACGAAACGAGCATCGCCGGGTGATTGAGCGGCACCGGCTTGCTGCTGGCGTGGCCTGAGCTGCCCGCGACAATCGAAACCTCGCCGGCATGGGCGGTACGGGCGCGGGGCTTGCGGTAGGCGCCGCCGCCGTCCTCGCGACCATCACCCGACTGCTTGACGTGCTCCGCGGCACGAAAGGTGTCACTCTTGCCGTAGTGGCCATCGATCAGCGGCGAGCGCTCGTACACGTGGGAGTGGCCGGTGAGAACGAGATCAACGCCACCCGCTTCGAGCATGGGCAGGAAGATCGCGCGCATGTCGTTCATGCGGCCCGCACTGTCCTCATCCTTGTCCGAATCGTGGGTGCCCTTGGTGTAGGTGGGGTGGTGGAAGAAGGCGACAATCCAGTCGCGCTGGGTGGCGGCGAGATCTTCCTTGAGCCAGCGGGCCATGGCCCCGTCAGCAGAGCGATCCGAGTCATGCGAATCGAGGCAGATGAAGTGGATATTGGCGTAGTCAAAAGAGTAGTACGCCTCGGTGCCGGAGGGCACGCCCCCCGCCTGGGCACGGGTCGGCAGGGTGAAGAGATCGTAGTAGACGCCCGACTGGGTGATCGAGTTGGCCGTGCCGGCATCATGATTTCCGAGAGCGGGCCAGAGCGGGGAGGTCCGCAGCGTCTCGGGGTACATGTCAAAGACGGCACCCTGGTACTCAGCATCGGTGCCGGAGTTGTAGGCGTTGTCGCCGAGCATGATCCACAGATCGGTTGCGCGTTCGCCGGTGAAGCGATGGTAGGCGTCGCGGACGGCAACCTGATCCTTGCTGCGGGTACCGGGGTCACCCAGCACCCAGACGCGTGTGGGCTGGTTCGTGCCGGGGGCCGGTGGGGTGACAAAGGAGTAGGTCGAGGCGCGGGCGCCGGGATCCGGCTTGCCGGCCTCTTCGGGCGGAGGCGTGGCGGCAACGCGGTAGTAGTAGCGGGTGCCTGGCTGGAGATTGTCCAGTTGGACGACATGGTCGCTGACGAAACCCCGGGCCGAGGCGCGCGAGGTCAGTTGATTGGCCGCGAGGCCGTAGCGAACGACGGACTCCTCGGCGATGTCCGTGCGCCAGCGGATGACCATGCTGGAAGGCGTGGCCTGCTGGAGGTACGGGCCGCGGACGACGGTGACGTTGCCCCGGGCGGCGGGCAGAGCCACGGCGAGGCAGGCGAGAGCGAGAAGGGAGCGGAGATGAATCATGACGGACGGGTTTTACGACGAGGGTGAGACCAGGGGAGTGAGTTCGGCCGCGAGCTGAGCGGCGGCCGGTGAAGCCTGCAGCCACAGCGGCAGGCGCCGGAGTTCAGCGAGAGCTTCGGCATAGGTCGTGCGGGCTTCGGTGTCTCGGCCGATGGAGGCAAGCAGATCGCCGCGGCGGCGCAGCCAGGGAGCCTTGGCCTCGAGGGTGGTAAGATGACGGTCGATGCGGGCGAGGGCCTCGTCGGGTCGTCCCCGCTCGACTTCGATGGCAATCGCCTTCTCGACCAGCGACACGACGGGCCCCAGGCGCGCGAGGGCGTCGTCGAGCCCGCGGAGCCGTTCCTCGGGTGGAAGCGGAAGCGCGGCGCGCTCGAGAAAGAGTTCAGGCGGAGGGGAGGCGATCCGCTGCAACGCGTCGTCGTAGTCGCGCCGGGCGGCCTCGATCTCGCCCAGTTGGGCGGAGGCGCGGGCGCGGAGGACGCGCCGCTCGGCATCCTCCGGCTGCGCGGCCAGCGCGCGGTCGAGTTGGTCGCGCGCGGCGCCGGGGCGCGCGGACCCGAGATAGAGCTTCGCCAGAGCCAGCGGCAGCTCGGCATGGCCGGGATCGACGGCCAGGGCCGCCTGCAGATCAGACTCCGCTTGCGACCAAGCGGCATGTTCGAGGTGAATGTCCGCGCGGCGGATGCGCAGGATCGCCTCGTCCGGCGCCAGCGCGATCAAGGCATCCAGCTCCGCCATCCGAGCAACGCTTTCCTCGTGGGCCCGCAGCGGCGGAAGCAAGGCCAAGCTGACTCCAAGGAGGAGGCAGCGAAAGGGACGGTTCATAAAAAAACGTGGGCCAGGACGGTGATAGGCCGGCGCTGCCGAGGGGGCGGATTAAGCCCGGCTTGGAGCCGGGGCTTTGTCAGTTGGTTGCGGCCTTCGCGCGGCGGTTCTGCGGTGGGAGGGTTTCACGCAACTCGTTGGGCTGACCGGCACCGCGCTTCCTCAGCACGAAGGCGTCGTAGAGCTGGCCGATCGCCGTGCGCGCCTCGTAGTGGATCTCGTCGCCGTTGACCGTGATGACCTGGAAGAGCTGGGTGTCCTCCGCCGTCCGCACAAAGTTTTCGTTGGTGATGTTGTACATCTTGGGCCCGCTGACCGAGACCACGTAGACCGTGCCAATCGCCGGGTCGTAGGTTTTCAACCCCATGGGCACGTTGGCGGTTCCGACCCGGTCGGAAAGGTCGCCGCTGCGGGCGTAGGTGTGGTCATGACCCGTGAGCACGAGGTCGACCTTGAATTCATCCAGCACCGGCTGCCAGAGCTCGCGCAGGCGGGGATTGTCGCGGCCGTTGGCCGGCGAGACGATCGGGTGGTGAAAGGTGACGACGGTCCAGCGCTGGGGATTGTTCGCCAGCACGCTGCGCAACCACGCAACCTGCTTGTCCTGCTGCTCGTTTGAATTGAGGGAGATGATGCGCGTGCCCTGATAGTCGAGGAAGTACACGGATTCCTTGAGTCCATCGGGACCGTTCTCCGGCAGGGTGAACTGCGGCCGCCAGTGCAGGCTGAGGGTGCGAACGCCCGGCTGGGCCATGCGATCCTTGAGCAGATTGGCGGGCTGCTTGCCCAGGGCCTCAGCGACCGAGAATCCGGTGACCGTCGCGAAGGCCGCATCGGCCGCCGTGATCTGCGTGGCATCGTCAACCGCAACCTTGGTTTCCGTACCCGCGATCTTCACCGTCCATTCCTCGCCGATCTTTTCCCCCTGGGCGTTACGGAGCGGGCGCGACTCAGCGAGGGTGGCCGGGACCGTGCTGCCGTCCTTGCGGGTCCAGATGCGCTCGGTCTCCGGGCCGGCGCCGAGATTGGCGTACTCGTGATTTCCGGGCGTCGGAATGGCCGGGATCGTGCCGTTGACCCACGCCGGTGCGCCATGCCACTCGCCCCACTCGGCATCGCGGTTGGCGCGGTTGATGAGATCGCCGGCGTGCAGCGTGAAGGCCGCGCGCGGCGCCGTGCGGACCGCCTCGCGGAAGACCCGCGACCAGTGGGTCTTCAGGTCATTCTGCGCATCGCCGAAATAGACAAAACTGAAGGGCTTCGCCTCGCGGCTGGCCGTGCGGAACTGAAACCACTCGCTCCAGTTTGCCCCGTCGCCCACGCGATAGGCATAGAGCGTGTCCGGCTGCAGATCCGTGAACTCAACGCTATGATAGTGGGCCGAGCCGAGATCGCTGTCCAAGGCGCGGGTCTGCGCAGGCAGCTTGCGGGGCTCGGCCTTGAGCGGTGCGGAGGTGGCGAGCGTGAGTTCGGCGAGTGAGGACTTCACGCTGGGGTCGGTGCGCCACGTGACGGCCTGGGTCGTGGCCGGATCGCCGGACCAGGTCAGGATGACGCGATCAGGCAGCGGCCGCGGTGCGTGGGCCTCTTTCTCCGGATAGGGCTTGGGCGTATGAACAGCGTCCTCGTGGGCGCTGAGGAGGGCGCAGCCGGCGAGCAGGCTGAGCGTGACGGAAAGGGATCGGGCGAGTTTCATGGTGCGAACAAGCAGGAAGGTTGGGCCAGGGCCCCGGATGGTGCCCGCGTGGGGATGCGGGGAGTCATCGACGAGGGCAGGGTGACGATAGCCGGCGCAGGATAAGGGGGAATAAAGATCCCGCGCGTGCGATGTGAAGATGAGGTGACGGCCAGTGCAAGCAATCGGACAAAAAAGCCCGGCGCGAACCGCGCCGGGCTTTGTAACGAGCCGTGGACGGACGGCGGATCAGAACGTGTACGTCACACCGGCCGTGGCGCGGTAGGTGTAGAACGTGGAGTCCTCGGGATTGAACGAGAAGCCCTGATAGGAGATCTGCGGACGCTCCGTCAGATTGTCCACATTCAGGAAGACCCGCAGCTTGTCGGAAACCTCGAAGCTGGTCTCCAGATCGACATTCTCCGAGGCGCCATAGATGTCGTCCAAGGTGAAGTTGCCATCCAGACCTTCGAGGTATTCGGACCGGTAGGTGTAGCTCAGCTTGGCCTTGAACCGGCCGATCGCGTACTCCAGCGACGAGTTGAAGATGTAGTCGGAGAAGCCGTACGTGGGCAGTTTCTCCTCGAGGCGGCCTGGGTACTTGCCATCGCTCTCGGTGAAGGTGGCGCTCAGGTCCACGCTGAAGCCATCGAAGGGCTTTGGCAGGAAGTGAAGGCTCTGACGGGCGATCAGCTCGACGCCGTAGTTCTCGGCGCCGAGGGCGTTCTGGGGCTTGCTCACGCTATAGACGGTGGGCACGCCATTCTCGACAATCGTCTCGGTCGACGTGGAGTCGTAGTAGAAGCCCTTGATGTCCTTGTAGAAGAACCCGATCGAGTAGAGGCCACCGCGATCCGTGTAGGACTCGAGCTGCAGGTCGAAGTTGTTGGCGAGGCTTGGCTCCAGCTCCGTGTTGCCGTCCGAGATCGTGTCGTTTTCGGGGTTCAGCTGGCGGCCGCGGATCAGGTCGTCGAGGTCGGGCTTGCCGTAGCTGCGGTTGTAGCTGGCGCGCAGGATCAGGTTGTCCTTCAGCTCGTGGCGCAGGTGCAGGCCGGGGAGCCAGACGGTGTAGTCCCGCTCGCGGGTGACGCGATTGGCGCTGGCCGGGCGGGCGCCCGCCGCAGGCACGAACTCATAGACATTGGTCTCGAGGTTGATGTTCTCCGCGCGCACCCCGGTAATGAGGCTGGTGCGGCCGCGGGTGACGGTGCCCATGACGTAGGCCGCATTCGTCGTCTCCGTGGTCTCGAAGTCATTGAAGCTCTGATTCCGGAAGGCGTCGGCTGCCTGCAGGACGAAGAGCTCGGGGCGGCTCTTGAGCAGCGCCACCACCTTGTTCATGTCCGGGGTGAGCGTCATCTCGACACCATTGGACGTGTAGTCCGTGCGGCGAAGGATGTCGGCATAGGGCATGCCGCTGGCATTGGAGCCGGTCACATAGACGAAGCTGGAGGAATCCTGCGTGCGGTCGCTGACATAAGTTTTGACGCCGCCCTTGAGCGAACCGGAGAGCTCGGAACCGGAGAACTGTTTCTCGAGGTCCACCTTGCCGGTGTAGACTTCCTCGACGTAGTCGACCGGAGCCACCGTCAGATCACCCCGAGAGATGGCCGACACATCGTAGGGATTCTTGCCGTTGAGGATCGTGTAGACGGGCTGAGACGGGTTGGTCCGGTCATAGGCAACCTGGAAGCCTGTGTTGCGGACCACGTACGTGTAGGTGTTCTCCACGTTGCGCTCATTGTTGCCATAGTAGGCATCGTAGCTGAGCTTCATCGTGTCCATCTGGATCACGCCGCCTGCATTGAGCGATGTCAGGTGCGTGAAGGTATCGTTGATGCGGTTCTGGTAACGACGCTCATTGTTTGTGAGACGACCAGTCCCCGTGCGCGCCGTGGCGTTGAGCACATTGGTGGCGCCACCGCTGGTGACCATGTAGATCCGCTCCTCAGGCTTTTCGGCAAAGGTGTCGGTGTAGCTGTAGCCGGGACGCAGATAAACGCTGGCGCGATCGCTCAGGCGGTAGTCGATCGAGCCGCTGAAGCCCATCGACTTGGTCGAGCGGAAGTTCGTCTGCACCGTGCCGTTGCTGTGGAAGTAGACCGGCTCCGTAAGACCGAGGTCAGGCCGCTGGGCGGGCGTGAGGTAGAAGTAGTCCATGTCGTGGTTGTC
>CAYZCV010000090.1:0-10064 GCA_964476965.1 uncultured Opitutus sp.
TGTCGGCCCAGGCCTCATCGCTCGCGACCATGAGGCGCGGGTGCCCGGCCTTGAGTCCGGTCAGCGGATCGTCCGCCGTCGAGGCGGCCGAGGCGAGCGACGCGAACGCAACGAAGGCGAAGAAGGAAAGCAGCAGGGGCAGACGTTTCATGAAAGACGGGGCTCAGCGCGCGGGTAGCGAGTTGGGGTGACGCGAGTCGGCGGCGTGAAGCCACGCGACACGCGTCACGCTAGCCTGGCCTCGGCGGAAAAGGCAAATCTCGCTGAGGAGGGAATGCGCGGCGTTCGCCGCGCGCGGGGTCACATTTGCTGACGGAACAGCGCCCAGAAGCGGTCGGAGACTTTCTGGGTCCACGGCCGCGCGCGCCAGGCCTCGAGCGTGATCTGCACGGATTTCGCGCGGTCCGCTGCAAAGGTCTGTTCCAGCTGCGCGGCGAACTCCCGGTCGTAGGCATTCAGATTGGCCTCGTCGTTGAGCCGGAAGGCGCGGTTGTCGAAATTCGTCGAACCCACGGAGGACCACAGGCCGTCGACGACCATGACCTTGGCGTGGAGATTGGTGGGCTGGTACTCGTAGAGCTTCACGCCGGCTTCGAGGAGCGGACCCCAGCGCGCGCGGCTGGCCTGGCGCACCCGGGCCGTGTCGGTGTGTTCCCCCGGGACGATGACCTCGACGCGCACGCCGCGCCGCTGGGCGGCGACCAGCATCTCGATGATGAGGTCGTCGGGCACGAAGTAGGATTGCTCGAGCAGCAGCGTCTTGCGCGCGGCCGCGATCGAGAGGAGGTACATCAGGCGGATGTTCTCACTGCCCTCGTCGGGCGAGCTGTGAAACATCTGCGCGCGCTGGGTCCCGGCGGGCTCCAGCGGCGGGAAGAACGCCTCGGTGTGCTCAACCCGCGCCTCGGCCTTGATCCAGTTGACCATGAAGACGGCCTGCATCTGCGCGACGGCCGGGCCCTCGAGCTTGAAGTGGGTGTCGCGCCAGTGCGCGGGATCCTGGGCATGGCCGAGCCAATCGTCCCCGATCCCCACCCCGCCGGTGAAACCGACCCGGCCGTCGACGACCAGCACCTTGCGGTGGGTCCGGTTGTTCAGGCGGGTGAGGTGGTACCAGCGCAGGGCGTGGTAGCGCACGACCTCGCAGCCCGCGTTGCGCAACTGGTCGATCAGGGCCGGAGCCATCTTCACCGATCCCACCCAGTCGAGCAGGATGAGCACCCGCACGCCGGACCGGGCGCGCTCGGATAGCGCCGCCGCAAATTCATCCCCGATCGTGCCTGACCAGTAGATGAAGGATTCGAAGGTGATCGTCTGCTGCGCGCCGCGGATGGCGTCGAGCATCGCGGGGAAGATCGCGTCGCCATTCAGCAGCTCCGTGACGCGGTTTCCGGAAATGATCGGCGGTCCGAGCAGTGAACCGAGAGACCGCTCGAATTGCGGATCCTCGATGGCGTAGGACGGCTCGATCGCATGCAGCACCTTCTTCTCGCTGCGCACGAAATTGGCGCCGATCACGGCGAGCAGTACGCCCAGCCCGATCCCCAGGGCGATCCACCAGGGGAGTTTGGCGACGGCGATCCAGAGCGGGAGCATCCCGGTTGGACCCCAACGGGGCGCCGGGGTTCAAGGCCGTCGACGGTTCGCGGGCGGTGGCGCCGCCCCGCGCGGTTCGCGCAGGACGGTTGCGCTGACGCGGACCGATCAGGCGCTGGCCAGCATCTTCAGCACGCCGCGGGCATAGCCCATCGACTCGGCGAGGCCGGGGACGGGGTTGGGCGTGTTGCGCTCGTACTCATAGGTGACGACCCCGTTGTAGCGGATCGCGAGCAGGGCCTTGAAGATGCCGGGGAAGTCGATGCGGCCCTGGCCGCCCTCGACGGGGATGTCACGGACCGCGCCGGGGACGGCGACCGAGTCCTTCATGTGCACGTCGTGCACGCGGGCGGCGAAGTTCCGGATGGCGGTCGCCGGGTCCTCGCTCGCGCGGTAGGAGTGGCCGACGTCAATGCAGAGGCCGATGCGCGCATCGAGTTTGTCGATGTGCTTCATCGCGGAGGCGGCGGTCGGGTAAACCTCGTCCTCGGGACCGTGATTGTGGATCGCGATCTTCTGGTCGTACTCCTTCACGAGTTTGTCGAGGAGCGGGAAGGCGTCGATCGAAGGCTTGCACATCATGGTGGCGAGCCCGGCGGCCTTGGCGTTATCGAAGATCTTGCGGAGCTTGGCCTCGTCGTTGGGCAGATTGATCACGCCGGAGCCGGTGATGGCGAGACCGGCCTCCTTAAAGCGCGCGCCGAGGGCGCGGCAGTCGTCGACCGAGGCGGTTTCCCACGGGAAGTGCAGGCGGAAGAGGCTGACATTCGCCATGCGCAGGGTCTTGGCGGTCGGGATGACGCTCTCCATCGGGAGCACGCGGATCGAGTAGCTCGCCATGCCGAGGCGCAGACCATGTTCGCGGCCCTCAGGCGGGGCGACGCCGACATCGCTCGGGGCGGCGGTCGCGGCCGGGGCGGTCGCCGCGCGCAACGCCGTGGAGCCAAGCAGAGGAAGCGCAAACGAACCGAACAGGGCGGTCTTCAACAGATCGCGACGCGTGGGCAGGGTGGATTTCATGGGCAAACGAGGTCGGGGTGAACGAACGCCGGCGGGGAAGCCGGCAGGGGTAATAGCTATTAACGATAGTCGAGCACCGTCCTGTTGGGGATGTCAATGGAGGCGGCGCGCGGGATGCCCGCGTCGTTCTTGGTTCTTGGTTCTTGGTTATTGGTTCGTTCCTTTTTCCAAACGAGAACGATTCGGCGTTCCGATTGGCAAACGGGGACGGCACACCCGTGACGTGATCTCGACACGCAGGAAAAAGCGGTGTGAGCTACCGCCCGCTTTCCCCTCGCCGCGGGCCGACCCGCTTTCCTGTTCCGGCGCCCTCCCCTCCCCTATGGACCCGATTTTTCTGCTGCTCATCGGCATGGTCATCGTCATCGGCGGCATCCTCTGGCTGCGCCTGCACGCGTTCGTCGCGCTGCTCGCAGCAGCGGTGGTCGTCGCGGTGCTGACGCCGCGGGCGGCGGTGGAGCGGGTGGCGATCGCGCAGGGTGCCACGGCGGCGGCGGCCGCGGCGCAGGCGGACGAACCGCTGGGGACCAAGCTCGCCAAGCGTTTTGGCAATGCGAGCACGCAGCTCGGGCTGCTCATTGCGATGGCGTCGATCATCGGCGTGTGCCTGCTCGCCAGCGGCGGCGCCGAACGCGTCGTCCGCTCGTTGCTGGGCTTATTCGGCGAACGGCAGGCCTGGCTGGTCTTCGGCATCAGCGGCTTCGTGCTGGGGATCCCGATGTTCTTCGACACGGTGTTTTTGCTGCTCATCCCGCTCGCCCGCGCGATGGCGCTGCGCACGGGGAAAAACTACCTGCTCTACGTGATGTGCATCTGCGCCGGCACGACGATGACGCACTCGCTCGTCCCGCCGACGCCCGGCCCGCTCTTCGTCGCCAACGCGCTCAAGGTCGACATCGGCCTCATGATGGTGGGCGGCATCCTGCTCGGCATCGCGACGACCTCCGTTGGCCTCGCCTACGCCTGGTGGGCGAACAAGCGCTGGTCAGTCATCCCCACCGCCGCCGCCGATTCCGCCGCCGAGCGGCCGGACCGCGACCTGCCCTCGCTCTGGGCGGCCCTGCTGCCGATCGTCCTGCCGGTGGTGCTGATTTCCGGGCAGACCATTTCCGATACGCTGGCCAAGGGGAGTGATTTCGCGGTGCTGATGACGCAGATCGGCAACCCCACGCTGGCACTCACGCTCTCCGCCGCGATCGCCCTCGGGCACCTCATGTGGCGGCTCCGCGCGGATCGCGCGGCGGTGCGCACGCACATGCAGACGGCGTTGAGCGACGCGGGAACGATCATTCTCGTGACCGCCGCCGGCGGCATCTTTGGCGGCGTGCTGCAGGAGACGGGCGTCGGTCTGCGCATCCGCGAGCTCGCGCTGGTTTACCAGATCGCGGTCCTCCCGCTGGCCTTCTTTGTCACCGCGCTGGTGCGCATTGGTCAGGGTTCGGCCACGGTGGCGATGGTCACGAGCGTCGGCATCCTCGGTGGCTTCACGGCGGACGGCGGGCTGGGTTTTCACCCGCTCTACATCGCGCTCGTGATCGGCTGCGGGTCGAAGCTCATCCCCTGGATGAACGACAGCGGCTTCTGGGTCGTGTGCAAGATGAGCGGCTTCCGCGAAATCGACACGCTGCGCTCCTTCTCCATCCAGCTCGCGCTGATGGGCACCGCGGGTTTCATTTTCGTGATGCTCGCCGCGTGGATGTTCCCGCTGGTGTGAGGGATGCGGAGAAACCTGAAACCTGAGACCTGAAACCTGAGTTTCAGCAGGAATCGAGCTTCGCAGCGGACTGAACTCCGACCTGATCGTCCCGCCGAATTCCGAAAACTCAGGTCTCAGGTTTCAGGTTTCCTGCCTCTCCGACTCCGTCCGCTACCGCACGAGGCAGGGGCGTTTGGGGTCGAACTGCCAGCCGGGGATGAGGAATTGCATCGCGACCGCGTCGTCGCGTCCGCCGAGGCCGAGATTGCGGTAGCAGGCGTGGGCCTTCTCCAGCTCGACGAGGTCGATCTCGATGCCGAGGCCCGCGCGCTGCGGGAGCTGCAGCAGACCCTGGCGGATGAGCAGCGGCTCCTTGGTCAGACGCTGGCCGTCCTGCCAGATCCAGTGCGTGTCGATGGCCGTGACCTTGCCGGGCGCCGCCGCCGCGACATGCGTGAACATCGCGAGCGAGATGTCGAAGTGATTGTTGGAGTGGGAGCCCCAGGTCAGGCCGCGCATCTTGCAGAGCTGCGCGACGCGGACTGAGCCCTGCATCGTCCAGAAATGCGGATCAGCCAGCGGGATATCGACGGCGTGCAGGGCCAGCGCGTGGTCCATCTCGCGCCAGTCGGTCGCGACCATGTTGGTCGCGGTGGGCAGGCCGGTTTCGCGGCGGAACTCCGCCATGATCTCGCGGCCGGAGAAACCCTTTTCCGCGCCGCAGGGATCCTCGGCGTAGGCGAGCACATGACCCTGGCCCTTGCAGAGCCGGATCGCCTCGTCGAGCGACCAGGCGCCGTTGGGATCGAGCGTGATGCGCGCGCCCGGGAAGCGGGCCGCCAGCGCGGCGGCGGCCTCCATCTCGGTCTCACCGCGCTGCACCCCACCCTTGAGTTTGAAATCATTGAAGCCGTAGCGCTCGCGCGCGGCCTCGGCGAGGCGCACGACCGAGGCGGTGGTCATGGCCTCCTCGTCGCGCAAACGAACCCAGTCGTCCTTGGCGTCGGTCGCCGCGCGGTAGGGCAGCGTGGTTTTCCGCCGATCACCAACATAGAACAGGTAACCCAGCACCTCGACGGCGTCGCGCTGACGGCCCTCGCCGAGCAGGTCGGCGACGGACACGCCCAAGTGCTGGCCGAGCAGATCGAGCAAGGCGGACTCGACCGCGGTTTCGGCGTGAATCGCGACGCGCAGATCGAAGGTCTGCTTGCCGCGCCCACCCGCATCGCGGTCCGCGAAGGCGGTGCGCATGGCGCGCAGGATCGTGTTGCAGGCGCCGACCGGGCGGCCGATCACGAGCGCGCGGGCGTCCTCGAGGGTCTGGCGGATCTTCTCCCCCCCCGGCACCTCCCCCAGACCCGTGCGGCCCGCGCTGTCCTCAATCAGGACGATGTTGCGCGTGAAGAACGGACCGTGCGCGCCGCTGAGATTGAGCAGCATGCTGTCCTGCCCGGCGACCGGGACCACGCGCATCGCGACGACCAACGGCGTATCGCCCGCGGCGATCAGGGAGGAGGGAGAAGGGATCATGGGGTTGGGGAAGAGTAATTGGGCTCAGGTGTAGCTGGGGTCGCAGACCCCGGGGCTCGGGGACGGTAAGAAGTGACAGGAGCGTTGACCGGGGGCTTCGAACCAGCGGGTGGAGGGCAACCCGTTCCACTTTCGGACCGGGGTCAGCGACCCCGGCTACAGTGTAATCAGTTCCTTGTTCCGTGGTTCCTCGCTTCAGCGTTTCTTCAGCGCGTTGGCGAAGCCGGTGAGCGCGTTGTTCACGGCGCCGCCGTCGGAACCGAGGGCCATCACGGTGTAGCCGAGTTCGCGCCAGGGGGTGAGATTGGACGGGTCGAGGGCGAGGATGCCGACGGCCTTGCCCGCGCGCTTGGCGGCGGCGGCGACCTTGGTGAGGGCGGCGATGAAGGTCGGGTGACTGTATTCGCCGCAGATGCCGAGATTCACGCTGAGATCGAGCGGGCCGACGAAGAGCACGTCGGCGCCATCGACCGCCGCGATCGCATCGACCTGTTCGAGGGCCTCGACCGTCTCGATCTGCACCATGGTGACGAGCCGCTCATGGGCGTGAGCGAACATCGCGTTGAAATCCTGCCCAAAGGCGGCGGCGCGGGTCATCTTGGCAACCCCGCGGATGCCGCGGGGCGGGTAGCGCATCGCGGCGACGGCGGCGCGGGCCTCGTCGGCGTTGCCGACATAGGGAATCATCACGCCATGGGCGCCGGCATCGAGGGCGCGCTTGATCCGCTCGGGATCATTGCCCGCGACGCGCACGATCGGCACGGCGGGGGTGGCCGAGACGGCCTGCAGCTGCTGGATCATGGTCTCGTCGCTGCCCGGGCCGTGCTCGTGGTCGAGCAGAACCCAGTCGAAGCCCGCCAGCCCGGCCATCTCGGCGGTGAGCGCGGAGCCCAGATTGAGGAAGGTCCCGCCGACAAACTCGCCCGCCAGAACCCGGTTGCGAAACTCCGCTGTGATTTTCATGGGGTAGTCCCGTAGCGAAGCACCCCACCCGCCGCCTTGTCGAGACCGCGCGCAAAGGGGCTCAAAATGGATTGAGTCCCCTTCGCGCGCCCGGCTGACTCGGGAACTCCAGAGCGCCCTCTGTGACCGTCCCACCGCCCGACAGTCCGACAGTCCGGCGGTCCGACTTCCGACTCCTGAATCCTGACTTCTGACTTCTTCTTCAATCCCCTATGTCCTCCCTCCCCTCCCTCGCATTCATCGGCACCGGCGTCATGGGTCGCAGCATGGCCGGCCACCTCCTCAAGGCGGGCCACGCGGTCCACGTGTACAATCGCACGGCGTCCAAGGCCGCGGCGCTGCTCGAAGCCGGCGCCAAGTGGCATGACACCGCCGGCTCCGCCGCGGCTGCGGCGGATGTGGTGATCACGATGGTGGGCTTTCCGACGGACGTGGAGTCGACCTACTTTGGGGCGGGCGGGGTGATTGAGCGCGCCAAGCCCGGTGCGCTGCTGATCGACATGACGACCTCCAGCCCGGTGCTGGCGCAGAAGATCGCCCAGGCCGCGGCGGCCAAGGGTCTGCAGGCGCTCGACGCGCCGGTCTCCGGCGGCGACATCGGCGCCCGCGAGGCCCGGTTGGTGATCATGGTCGGTGGCGAGGAAGCCGCGTTTGCCCGGGCGAAGCCGATCTTCGAGCTGATGGGCAAGAACATCGCGCGCCTCGGTGCCGCCGGGGCGGGTCAGTACTGCAAGATGGCGAACCAGATCGCCGTCGCGGTCGGTATGATTTCCTGGTGCGAGGGCCTCGTCTACGCGCAGAAGGCCGGACTCGATCCCGCCGCGGTCCACGCGAGCATCAGCGGTGGCGCCGCCGGTGGCTGGTCGATGACGAATCTCGCGCCGCGCGCGCTGGCGGGGAATTACGATCCCGGCTTCTACGTGAAGCATCTGCTGAAGGACCTGCGCATCGCCCTCGACTCCGCCCATGAGCTCAAGCTCGACCTCCCCGGCCTGACGCTCGCCAAGAAACTCTACGACCAGGTCGCCGCCAAGGGCTGGGAAGACTGCGGCACCCAGGCCCTCTTCCGGTCCTACCAAGGCTGATTTTTGCCCACGGACCGAGCGAGGCGACATCAGCCATGGGCCCGAGTCTGTGCCCTTCCGAACCAGCAGAATTTAACCACGGATTCCACGGATCTACACGGATTTGAGACTTCGGAATCGGATCCCATCCGTGCCATCCGTGTAATCCGTGGTTAAAGATTCTGCCGATCGATCGTTCGAATCCATTGTGGTTAAATCATTCTCCTCATGAAGCCCGGATCCCCTGTTGCCTTTTCCTCCGTCGCGCGCCTCGCGGCGGCGGCGGATAATGTGGCGATTGCGATCCGGCAGCTGGAGCCGGGAACCGCGATTCAATCGGGCGGCGAGACCTGGACGCTGCGTCACACCGTGCTCGAGGGCCACCGCTTCGCCGTGCGGGCTGTCGCGGCAGGCGAGGAGCTGCGTTCGTGGGGCCAGCCGTTTGGCCGGACGCTCACCGCGCTCGCGCCGGGCGACTACCTGTGCAATCGCTCGATGCTCGAGGCGCTCAAGGTGCGCGGGCTCCCGCTCACGCTGCCGGCCGAGCCCAATTTCGAGGATCGCATCCTGGCCTTCACGCTCGACGAGGCGGCGTTCAAGCCCGGCGCGCCCGTGCCGCTGGTCGCGAATCCGCGGACCTTTCAGGGTTATGTGCGCCCGGGAGGACGCGGGGTCGGCACGCGCAACTGTGTGGTCATCCTCGGCACCACCTCGCGCACCGCGAGCGCCGCCCGGCAGCTCGCGGCGCGGCTGCAACCGCTCGCGCGCGTGCACCCCGGCATCGACGGGATCGTGGCCATTGCGCACACGGAAGGGGGCGGACCCGACGAACCCAATAATTCGCTGGAAATTCTGCGCGCGATGGCCGGCTTCATCGTGCACCCGAATGTCGGCGCGATCCTCGCGCTCGACCACGGCACCGAGCCGGTGAACAACGCGCGGCTGCAGGCCTTCATGCGCGCGCACGGCTACGCGCTCGACGCGGTCCCGCATGCCTTCCTCACGCTCGACGGCGCGCTCGCGGCGGGTCTGGCCGAGGGCGAGCGGCTGGTGCGCGGCTGGCTGGGCGCGGTCAATGCCACCCCGCGCACGGCGGCCCCGGTCAGCGCCCTGAAAGTCGCCCTGCAATGCGGGGGCTCCGACGCGTTCTCGGGCGTCTCCGGCAACCCGCTCGCGGGCGCGCTCGTGCACGAGGTGATCCGCCACGGCGGCGCCGGCAATCTGTGCGAGACGGATGAGCTGGTCGGCGGCGAGAGCTACATCCTGGGCAATGTGCGCGACCTCGCGACCGCCCGCGCGCTGCTGGGCAAAATCGAGGCGTTCAAGGAGCGCCTCTCGTGGCATGGGATCACGCCCGAGGCGAATCCGTCGGCCGGCAACAAGTTCCGCGGCCTGTACAACATCGTCCTCAAGTCGCTCGGCGCGGTGCACAAGAAGGACCCGCGCACGCGCGTCGAGGCGGTCATCGACTACGCCGAGCCCATGCGGCAGCCCGGTTTCCATTTCATGCACAGCCCGGGCAATGACCTTGAGGGCATCGCCGGTCAGGTCGGCGCCGGGTGCAATCTCTTCCTCTTCGTCACCGGGAATGGCTCGATCACGAATTTCCCCTTCGTCCCGACGCTCAAGCTCACCACCACCACGCGCCGGCATCAGTTGCTGCAGCACGAGATGGACATCAACGCCGGACGCTACCTCGACGGCGAGCCGATGGAGGCGCTCACGGCCGAGGCCTTTGACCTGCTGCTCGACACGGCCTCGGGGCGGAAGACCAAGGGGGAGCAGGCCGGACACTCGCAGGTTTCGCTCTGGCGCAACTGGCGGCAGACCGACACTTCGCGCCTGGCCGAGCTCGCCCGCCGCACCGCGCCGGACGGACGCCCGCTGCTCACCGCGGCCGATCTGCCGCCGGAAGCTGGCGCCGCGTCCGGCGCGTGGTCGGCCTATGCGCTCGCGGATGGCGCCTATGCGACGGATCGCATCGGCCTGATCCTGCCCACCAGCCTCTGCGCGACCCAGATCGCGCGGCTGGCAGCGGACCGCCTCAACCAGACCTCCCTCGGCGCAGTGCACGGGATCTCGCGCTTCGCGACGCTGCAGCACACCGAGGGCTGCGGCTTTGGCGGCCAGAGCATGTACCAGCTCTTGCACCGCACCTATCGCGGCTACGCGACGCACCCGAATGTCGCGGCGAC
>CAYZCV010000090.1:10164-12713 GCA_964476965.1 uncultured Opitutus sp.
GCGGCGGCGTGGGCCGCCATCGCGCGGTCGGTCCTGGCGGCGGGCGGATCCATCCTGGTGCCGGAGGCGGATTCCCTGCTCGCTTCGCCCGCCTTCGCGACCGGCCTGCTGGGCGGGCGGACTCCGCGGGCGACCCTCGCCTACGGGCAACCGTTGGAGGCCCGTGGGTTCCATGTGGTGGCGACGGAAACCACCCATTGGGCGGAGAACCTGGCCGGTCTTGGCGGCTGCGGTGCGCATGTCTTTCTCACGGTGGTCGCCGACCAGATTGACGAAGGCCACCCGCTGCTCCCGGTGCTGCAGTTCTCGGAGGCGGGCGCGGCGCGCGAGCCGGCGGCGGAGGACGTGGACGGACGCCTGCCCAATGACGCGGCCGCCGCGGAAGCCCTGGTGCGGGAGCGCCTGGCGGCGGTCGTGAGCCATCGCTACACGCCACGAACCACCGCGCTGGGCCTGACGCATTTTCAGCTGACGCGCGGTCTGCTCGGGATTTCGACCTAGGGCCGCGGAACGAAGGAGCCGTTCCCCCGCCCTGCGCGCAGGACGGTTGCGTTGGGACCGGCGGTGGCCATACTTCCCTCAACCCGCTGGCCCTATGAACGCTTCTTCCCTCTCCCGTTTCTTCCGCCTCGGCTGTGTTTGGCTGCTGGCCACCCTGGCCGCATCGGCGTCGGATGTTTCCGGCGTCTACCACGACAAGGGCTCGGTCATTTCCAATGAAAAGCCGGAATTGGCCGGCGCGGAGGTGTCGCTCCACGCGCTGTTGAGCCAGGAGTTCGATCCCGAGACGGGACGGATTCTGTACGCCGAGACCGAGCGCCTGGACCTGATCCAGACGAGCGACGACCTGACGTTCCGCGCGCACAAGGAGAAGACCCGCGTGAGCTGGTCCGTCGAGTATCTCTATGAGGCGGTCAAGGGCTCGGTCCACGGGCCCCGTGTGATCGTCAATCTCCGCAAACCGGAGGAGCGTGACGTCTACACCTACGTCTTTGAGCTGCTCGAGAACAAGGATCACCTGCTGATCACGGTCTACCGGGTCACGGCGACGATCGTCGGCCCGTCGGGCAAGCCCATCGGGAGCTACCTGTTCGAGCGCATGGCGGAGAGCAAGTGACGGGGGCGGGCGGGCGGGGCACGCCCCAGGAGACCTGAGACCTGAAACCTGAGACCTGAGTGGTTCAGAGCTCGGATGGGGCATCCGGACTGCAAACTTGGATCGAGGCTTTAGCTCAGGAAAAACTCAGGTTTCAGGTTTCAAGTTTCAGGTCTCGTTTCTCTGTCACCTCGGGCCGCTGGCGGACGTCTCCCCGCTTTACCGTAACATGAAGTCCGCCCGTCCCACGCTCCGTTCCCTCGCCGCCGAGGCCGGCGTGAGTGCGATGACGGTCTCCCTGGCGCTGCGCAACCGGGCGGAGATCCCGCTGCGCACCCGGCAGCGGATTCAGCGGCTGGCCAAGCTGCGCGGCTACCAGCCAGACCCGACCATCACGAAGCTGATGCAGCACCTGCGCACGACGGAGCCGACGCGCAACCGGGCCAACATCTGCGGCTTGGTCGAGGCGGCCTCCAACGCGGACTTCGCGCGCCACCCCTTCTCCGCCCGGCTCAGCGCGGGCATCCAACGGCAGGCCGAGGTCCTCGGTTTTTCGTTCAGCCGCATCGAGATCCCGGCCCGGCGGTCGCGCGGAAAACTCCAGTCGCTCCTCCGCAACCGGGGGATCGAGGGCATCGTTCTGCTGCCGATGCCCGATCAGACCAATCTCGCCGACCTGCTCGACTGGCAGGACTTCTCCGTCGTGTCGGTCACGACCTCGGTCGTGGCGCCGCGGGTCCATCGGGTCACCCCCCACCACTTCGACAATGTCGTGCACGCCTGCCGGCAGCTGACCCGCCGCGGGTTCAAGCGCATCGGGCTCGCGATCACCCAACGGTGGAATGAGCGGGTGCGCTATCGCTGGACCGGGGCCATTGCCTGGCAGAACGCCTTCGGCGGCACCTCACCCGTGCCCCCGTTTCTTGGTTCGACCGCGGGACCGACGCTGGATGATGCCGACTTCGCAACCTGGGTGCAACAACACCAGCCCGACGCGATCCTGGTGGAGGCGATCGACCCCGCTTTGCTGGCCCGCGCCTTTGCCCGCTCCGGGCTGCGGAGCCGGCCGGTGGTCATTTCGATGGACCGGGCGCCGGGCGACCGCGAGCCCGGGATCGATCAGAAGCCCGAGGCGATCGGATCGGTCGCCATCGAGACCCTCGCCGGCATGATCTACCGGGGCGAACGCGGCCTGCCCCCCAATCCGCTCAACATCGCGGTCGAAGGCGACTGGGTCGAGGGCGCCTGAGACCGGCCGGAGCGGCCGGGTTTTACCGTAAAGCTTCGACATCCTTGATGCCCCGGTCCCATCGTAGGACCCTTCCTTCTACCCCCGTTGGCACTCTGCCCGGCCGTCAGCAGCCCCCCCCCCCCCCCCCCCCCCCCCCCCCCCAAAACCCACAACCCCCCCCCCCCCCCCCCCCCCCCCCCCCCCCCCCCACCCCCCCAAAAA
>CAYZCV010000090.1:12723-14699 GCA_964476965.1 uncultured Opitutus sp.
TGCCATGAGCACGTACACGCGTCGCGATGCCCTGAAACTCGGTCTTTTCTCCACTTCCGCGGTCGGCCTGCTGGCCGCCGGCGCCCCGCTCCTTAAGGCTGCCGAGCCCGCGCCGGCCGCTCCCGCCGCGAAGCCCAATTCCCGCGTCAATGGCGTCCACATCGGCCTCAACGTTCCTTACAGCTTCCGCAACAACTCGATGGATGCGGACGGCGTTCTCGCCGGCTGCGTCAAGCTGGGCATCAGTGGCGTCGAGCTCCGCTCCCAGCCGATCGAGGCCGCGATGGGCCTGCCGGCGGCTTTTCTCCCGGCCGGCCGCGGCGGTCGTGGTGGCCAGGGTCAGAATGCCGCCGCTCCCACCGGTCTGCCCCCTGAGCAGCGGGCCATTGAGCTGAGCCGCTGGCGCGTCAACGCCGACCTCGACAAGGCGCGTGCCCTGCGCCGCAAGTACGAGGAGGCCGGCGTCTTCATCGAGATCCTCAAGTTCGACAACATCTACACGCAGTCGGACGAGGTCACCGATTACTTCTTCGAGCTGGCCCGCGCCGTCGGCGCCCATGCGATCTCCTGCGAGATGCAGGTGGCCGACACCAAGCGGCTCGGCTCCTTCGCCGACCGCCATCGCATCCCGGTCGGTTACCACAATCACACCCAGAAGCCCACCGAGTGGGAGACCGCCTTCGGCCACGCCAAGTTCAATGGCGCCAATGTCGACATCGGTCACTACATTGCGAACAACGACACCTCCGTGATCGACTTCCTCAAGAAGTACCCGGACCGCGTGACCCACCTGCACATCAAGGATCGCAAGCGCAGCACCGGCACCAACGACGGCCCGAACGTCGTGTTCGGCGAGGGCGATACCCCGATCGTCGATGTCCTCCGCCTCATCCGCGACAACCGCTGGCAGATTCAGGCCACGATCGAGTACGAGTACCCGCTTCCTCCCGGCTCCGATCCGATGAAGGAACTCGCCAAGTCGATCGACTTCTGCCGCCGCGCCCTCGCCAGCTAACGGCCGACCGTCAGCCGGTCCGCCGGTCCGAATTCTGGCTCCTGACTCCCGCCTCCTGTTTCCTGTTTCCTGACTCCCGTCCCGTCCTGTCCCTTCTGATGAACGCGTTCCGCTCCACCCCCACGTCCTCCTGCTCGTTCCGCCGCCGCTCCTCCGCGGTTGCGGCCGTCATCGCGGCCCTCACGGCCGCAGCTCCCGGCGCCTTCGGCCAAGCGGGCGACCGCCCCAATGAGGTGCAGACGCCCGTGCCGTCCCACATCGTGACGCCCCCGGCGCCCGCCCTCTCGCCGGAGGAGGCGCTGAAGACGTTCACGGTGGCTCCGGGCTTCCGGATCGAACTCGTCGCCGCCGAGCCGCTCGTGCGCGACCCGGTCGTGATCCAGTTCGCCCCCGACGGGAAGCTGTGGGTGGTCGAGATGACTGGCTACATGCCCAATGTGGACGGCATCGGCGAGGACCAGCCGGTCGGCACCATCGCCACGCTCGAGGATACGGACGGCGACGGCCGTATGGACAAGCGCACGACCTTTGCCGACGGCCTGGTGATGCCGCGCGCGATCTCCTTCGTGGACGACGGCGTGCTCGTCGCCGCCCCGCTCATGCTCTGGTACATGAAGGACACCAATGGCGACGGCGTGGCCGACCAGAAGACCGAGATCTCGACCGCGTACGGCAATACCAGCGGACCCGAGCACAACGCCAACGGCCTGATGTGGGCGATGGACAACTGGATCTACAGCGCCAACTGGACCATCCGCTACCGCTACGAGGGCAACGGGAAGTTCCGGCCCGACGAGACGATCACCCGCGGCCAGTGGGGCATCACCCAGGACAACGTCGGCCGGCTCTACTACAACTCGAACAGCGATCCGCTCCGCGTCGACTTCATCCCCGGTGCCTACCTGAACCGCAACCCGGTCTACCGCACCAACGGCACCGCCGCGTTCCTGGCCCCCAACAC
>CAYZCV010000091.1:0-1543 GCA_964476965.1 uncultured Opitutus sp.
GGTCTCGGGCAACGTGTCGGTCGCCGCCCTGTTCATGGCCGGGGTCATTCCGGGCATGGTGGTCGGTCTTTCCATCATGGCTGCCAGCGCGTTGGTGCTCGCCATCCGTCCCCCGGCGAAAGCCGCCGCGGGTTCCCCGGCCGCGACGGCAGCTCTCGACATCCCGACCGCCTTCGTTCGCGCCATCCCGACCTTGCTGCTGGCCGCCGTGGTCCTCGGGGGCATCCTGGGTGGCGTCTTCTCGGCCACCGAGGCCTCGGCCATCGCCGTCGTTTACTGCTTCCTCCTCGGGATGTATGTCTATCGAGGCATCAAGTGGGCCGACATGCCCTCCATCGTGCTCCGCAGCGCCAAGACGACCTCCGTCGTCATGCTGCTGGTCGGCGCCAGCCAGGCCATGAGCTGGGTGCTGGCCTACGAGCGCGTCCCTCAGATGGTGAGCGAGGCCATGCTGGGATTGTCCGCCAACCCGATCATGGTCCTGCTGCTGATCAATTTGCTGCTGCTGATCGTCGGCACGTTCATGGACATGACCCCCGCCGTGCTGATCTTCACGCCCATCTTCCTCCCTGTGGTCATGAAGCTGGGCATGGATCCAGTTCATTTCGGCATCGTGATCATCGCCAACCTCTGCATCGGCCTGTGCACCCCGCCGGTCGGGACCTGCCTCTTCGTCGGCTGCGGAGTCGGCAAGACCACGATCGCCCGCGTCGTGCCCTCGGCGATCCCCTTCTTCATCGCCATGGCGCTCGCACTGCTCGCGATCACCTACATCCCCGCGCTCTCGCTCTGGCTCCCGCGCCTGCTGGAGCTGATGTGATCAGCGGACGCCGTAGCGCTACGACTAGATCTTCAGGTCCTTTGCGTAGCCGGTCAGCTCCATAAAGGCGGACCCGATCTCCCGGCCCGCCGCATCGCGAACCCGGCACGCGCCCTCCCAGTAGGGTACGCCGCCCAATTCACCTGTCAGCTCCTGGCTCTCGGCGAGCGGCTCGATGAGCAGCTCGACCGCGGAACCGGTGGCAGGATCGATGGTCGCGACCTTCACTCGCGATGGGTACGTGGCGCCGGTCTTCGCGCTCTTCCACGTTGACTGCACGGTCCAGGTGAAGGGCGACACCTGCGTCCGACCCGCGCCGTCCACCCACGTCAACGTAGAAGCCGGATCCGCACTCCCATCCGCTCGGCGCAGCCGGTAGAGCATGACCTCGCGGCCATCCGTCAGGTGCACGCTGATCCAATCCCAGCCGATCTGCCCGCCGCTGAGCTGGCTGCTGCTGATCTCGTGGTCCATCCACAACTCACCGGTCACGGCGAGGGTTTCCCGACCCAGCTGGAGCTCGCCCCGCGTCGCGAGGCGCGAAAAGGTGAGGTAGTAACTCGCTGCCGTGGGATCAGCGCCCTTGCGCGAGTAGCCATCGGCGCCAAAGCGCACAAGCGGCTTGCTCGGGGTCAACTCGAGCGTGAAGGAGGCGTCTCCCCGGATCCCGCCGCGCAGGAGCATCCGCTCGGCGACCGGATCCGTCATCTGCAACGACCAGGG
>CAYZCV010000091.1:1643-14617 GCA_964476965.1 uncultured Opitutus sp.
CCGTGATCGCGGGGGAACGAGAAGACAAAGCCCGGCTGCGGGACCGCGAAGCCCTCGGGGGTCGTCAGCGGCACCGGGGCAGCCGCGCCCTGCGCGTGGGCTTCGTGGGCCCAGAATCCACTCAGCAGACAAGCCAGCAGGAGGAGGAGGGGAGCGCGCTTCATGGCATCAGGCCTCCTGGTCGGCCGGCAGATTGGCGCCCCAGCGACCGACCCCGTAGCTGACGGCCGCGCCCGCCAGCGTCACGAGGAGGCCAAGCGCCGCGAGTTGCCCCCAGGGCAGGGCGAAGCCGAGGGTCCAGCCAAACGACTGCTTGTTGATCACGTGGATCAGCAGCCAGCCGAGGCCCAGACTCAGGGCCAGGCCGCCGGCGACGGCCGCCGCGGAGAGCGCCGTGCCTTCGATGGCGGTGGCGAGGGCGATTTCGTGACGGGAGAAACCGAGAGCGCGGAGGGTGGTCAATTCGTCCCTTCTATCGAGCAGCACACTGGTCAGGGTCAGGACCAGTCCGATCACCGCCACCAGCACACCGATGATCTCCAGCGCATAGGTGATCGCAAAGGTCTGCCGGAAAATGCGGAGGATCTCCGCGCGCAGCCGGCTGTTGGTGAGCACCGAAAGCCCCGGATACTGCGCGAGGAGATCGGCCCGCACCGCGTCCGCCTCGACGCCGGGCTTCAGCCAGAGCGACAGGCTGGTGACCCGCGTGTCGCGGAACCAGCTCACGAGGTGACTTCGGTCGAGCAGGATGGATCCCTGTTCATTGCCGTAGTCCGCAAACACGCCGACGATGCGCAGGTCGCGCCCGCCGGCCGGAGTCGTGATGCGCAGGTCATCGCCTGTGCGCTTTTCAAACCGCTCGGTGAAGCTCTCACTCACGACCACGGGCGTGCGCGCCGCGGTCCCGACGAAATCGGTCCCCGGGGGAGGCGGGGTGATCCACGGGAGGTCCATGCGGGACTGGAGCACAGAAAAATCCGTGCCGGACAACACCGTGGGCCGCCCGTCGAGCTCGATGCGCCAGGCCGTCAGCACATTCGCCGCCTCGACCGTGGGATGGGCGGCCATCGCCTCCGCGGCGGCGGCGGAGATCCGGTTCTGGGAATTGGCGGTCTGCGCGCCGTCGCTCGAGATATAGAGGTCCGCCTGCAGGGTGCGCTGCACCCAGCCGCGGACGGTCTGGTCGAAGCTGCCAACGAGGATCGCCATCCCGGCCGTCATCCCGATGGCACAGTGCAGGGCCGCCGCCGCCAGACGATGACGGCCCGAGGGCTGGCGCAGGTGGCTGAGCGCGATGCGTGCGGGCGCTTGGCGACGGCCCCAGGCCGCGGCCATCCGGGCGACCGGCGGCAGCAGATGCGAGCAAAGGATCCCGCCGCCAAAGATCGCCAGAAAAGCGGCGGCATAGCCGGCCACAGGAAAGCGTCCGCCGCCGGGGAGAGGGAGTCCTGGCAGCTGGGCGAGGACCGCCGCCAGCAGCAGGCAGGCCGCGGCCAGGATCGGGCTGCGGGCCCAGCGCGCGCCGGCCGCCGGCGGGCTCCCCCGATGCAGCACCTGCGCTGGCGGCGTGCGCGCAGCGGCGCTGGCCGGCCACCAACCTGCGATGACACTCGTCGCCACACCGAGCAGGATGCCGAGGACGGCTTCCCCCAGACTGAGATTGGCCTGGTTGACGGTGGTGCCGAAGTAGAGCGCGTTGACGGTCTGACCCACGGCCCGCACTGAAACCTGCGCCCCCAGCCACCCGAGCGCCACGCCCAAGGTGCCGCCCACCAGACCGAGAACGGCGGCTTCGGCCAGCCACACCTGCCGGATGGTCCGCTCCTCGACGCCGAGGGATCGCAGCACGGCAATCTCACCGCGCCGGCGGACCACGGCGCCGTCGAGCGCCTGGAAAATGAGGTAGAGACCAACGAGGAGGGCGATCAGCGAGAGGACGGTGAGATTGAGGCGAAACGCCCGCGTCATGACCTCCGCCGACTCGCGTCGGGCGCCAGGCGACGAGACGCTCCAGCGATCCTGGCCCAGCTGCGTCAGCAACGCGGCCAGCTCGGCGCGCTGCTCGGCTTGTCGCGGGCCCGGTTCGACGAGGAACTCGATCCGGTCCACCCAGCCTTCCTTGCCCGTCAGGCGCTGCAGGGCGAGCAGATCCATCACCATCAGATTCACCGGGACCCGCGGCGCATCGGGCGCGGAGGGGATCACACCCGCCACGGGCAGATCAATCACCCGCTCATCGAGCACCAGCGCAAGCTGGCTCGGGACGGGGGACGCGAATTCGGGGCTGACCCAGACTTGGGGCCCGGCCCGCAGCGCGGTCCAGAAGTCGGCCGCCCCGGCCGAGTCGGCTCGGTCGGGGGTGCGCTGGCCATAGTAGGCCCCGACCCCCTCCGCCGAACGGGCCAGATTGCTGACGCCCACCAGGTCCACGCCCAGCAGCGTGTACGAGGCGCGGCCAAAGCGACCGCCGTCCCCGCCGGTGGCGGGAGCGGCCGCGGTGGCCTCCACCACCGGGACAATATGGACGGGCCGCGCGCCCAGCGCTCGGCGCAGTTCGGGTAGGACCGTTTCCGGCAAGGCTCCTGCCGGGGCCTGAATGATCCAGTCGCTCTGGCCCGTCAGGGTGTCCGTGAAGTGGGTGAAACTCGCCACGGCGGCCCGGTTGGCGAGGCGGATGGACACGTACACCGCCACCCCCAGCGCCAGAATTCCGGTCAGCAGCAACGTGGCGCGCGGAGCGAGGCGCCACTGGCGCAGGATCAGGCGGCTGAGCAGGGTGGGCACGAGCGCGGAGCTCATGATTCGGCGATGACGCGACCGTCGCGAAGATGGATCCGCCGGTGGCAGATTGCCGCGGCTTCCTCGCTATGGGTGACCAGCACGAGCGCGGTCCCGGTCTCGCCGGTCAATTCACGCAGCAGGGCCAGGATGTTGGCGCCGTTGGCGCTATCCAGATTGCCTGTGGGCTCGTCCGCGAGGATCAGCGCGGGCCGGTGGACCAACGCCCGGGCGATGGCGACGCGCTGCTGCTCGCCGCCGGACAGCTGGCCGGGCAGGGCATCCGCCCGGGCCGGCAGCCCGACCCGCTCCACAAATTCGCGGACCCGCCGGGCCCGCTCGTCGGACGGAACCTGCAGGAGCTGCAGGGGAAGCTCAATGTTCTCCCGCACCGTCAGGGTCGGCAGCAAATGAAAGAACTGGAAGACGGTCCCAATCCGCTGGCGACGCAGCCTCGCGAGGGCGTCGGAGTCCAGCTGTCCGATCGATTCGCCCTGGAGCACGATCGTGCCCTCGTCCGGACGATCCACTCCGCCCAGGCAGTTCAGGAGGGTCGTCTTGCCACTGCCCGACGGCCCGGTGAGGGCGATCCGCTCGCCCGTGGCCAGCGCGAAGGACACGGCGTCGAGCACCCGTCGCTCGCCGTAGCGCTTGCCGACGGCGCTGACCTGGAGAAGGGGAGTGGACGCAGCGGACATGCGCAGAGCGGATGCCGCCGCGGGAAAAACGCAACCCCGGCGGGTCAATCAGAAGACCGCCAGCTCGACCTGCACGTTGAAGCTAAAGGAGCTCTCCCGCCGCGGTCCCTCAAAGAAGGACATCTCGTACTCAATCCACCACAGGTTATCGACGGTCTGGCGGAGCCCGTAGCTCTGCTCAACGAACCGCTTCTCGCGCTCGTCGTAGTGGAGGCGAATGATGGCCTGGTAGACCTCGTTCAGGCGGTAGCGATAGTCGGCGATGTACTCCTTGATCTGCCCGCGAAGGTAGTGGGTCGCGAGGGTCAGCGCATGGGTCTCGCCGTCCTTGAGGGTCAGCGCGGTATTGAACTCGCCGAGCTCGAGGTCCTGCGGAACGAAATTCTGGTAGAGGTCGAATTGCAGCCAGCTTGCAGGGGTGAGGCGGAGCTCGGTGTGGACCGACCCGAGTTCGCGTTCGCCGACCTCGTGATCGAAGCGGAGGTCCGCCGCGACGTTGAAGCCGACCAGGTCGCGCGAACCGTAGGTCGCGTCCCGGGTCTGCAGGCGGTTGTCCAGTGCCAGGCGGAGGGTGTTGGTCTGACGCAGGTCATCGAGGTTGCGCTGGTCACCCAGGCCGAGTGGCTGCAGGTAGGTGGAGAACGCGCGCCGATCAATGGGGGGAATGTAGGCCCGGCCGCGACGGCTCTCCGGCATGTAGCGATAGCTCAGCCGCGGCGTCACCAGGTGGCGCAGGCCGTCGATGTCCCAGCGCTCATTCCGGTAGGCGTAAGTGCCGCTGGCGCGGAGCTCCGCGTCGAGACCGACCTCGCCGAGTTCGCGGGTGTAGTCCTCGCGGCCGCCCGCGGCGCGGGCGTAGTGGGTGATGCGGCCACCGGCCACGGGTTGCAGGCTGAGCCACTCGCGCGGGGACATCGGCCGGGATAAACCGTAGTAGGCGTCGATCCGATCGCTGCGCAGCGACGTGGGCAGGCGGATGTCATCCTCGCGCAGGACTGCGGCGCTGACCTGCGCCCGCTGGTACACGCCGGCCGCGAGCGCGGTCGGGAGCAGGTCGAGGCGCAGCTCCGGGAGGCGCTGCTGCATGGCATGGTAGGGATTGGGCTGGCCGCGGGCGATGAGGGACAGGATGTAGTTGTTCCCTGTATACGTGCCCTCGAGGTAGGAGTCGGGGGTCTGGACCGGCGTGAAGTCCTTGCGGCGGAAGTCGCGGATGATCTCGGAGTCACTCCAGTAGTTCAGCGCGCCGTTGAGGGTGAGGCGCTCTCCCCAGCGCTGGCGGTGGTCCCACTCGAGGTAGCCACGGTCCTTGGGCACCGCCGCGCCGAGGACATCCGTCAGGGTGTCGCCGTTGTCGTGGATGTAGCCCGAGCGGAAGGAACCGCCCGAACCCGCTTCGCCCAGCGTGTAGCTGCCGCTGGGTCCGGCCATGATTCCCCGGTTGGTGTAGAGACCGATCTGCCCGCCCAGATTGAACGTGGGTGTCAAGGGCAGCTCCAGCCCGGCGACCAGAAAGGCGCCCAGCGAACTGCGGTAACCGCCGGTCGCGGTCAGCAGGGAGAAGAAGGGGGCGTTGAGGTTGCGGTTGAAGGTCGGCAGCACGATGGGCTGGAACAGGCCGAGCCCGAGACGGACGCGCTCGGCGCGTAGCTCCTGGTCGCCGGAGTAGGTCACTTTGGCGGCCGTGAGGGTGGGCGCGAAGGGGCCGGGCTTTTCGTAGGAAATCCGGGCGTTTTCGAGGACGTAGGTGGTGTTCTGACCGCTCACGCTCTCGGCCGTGATGTAGAGCGGGGGCTGGCCGAGACGGAGGTCGGTGGCCGAAAACGACTTGGACTCAAGCTGGTAGGTCAGTTCCTCGGCCAGCAGCAGGCGGGATCCCGTCAGCAGGCGGACATTGCCGCGCGCAACGGCGCTGCCTTGGCGCTCATTGTAGGAGATTTCATCCGCTGTGAGCACGGCCCCGTTGTACGTGAGGCGGCCGCCGCCCTCGGCGCGCGCAACGCCGGCGCGGGCGTCGTAGACGATCCGGCCGGGCGAGGTGAAATCAACCCCGGCGGGCACGCGCTGCGCCTGGGCGCCGAGCGGCAGGAGGAGAAGAAGGGAGAGGGCGAAAAGGCGGGCCACAGGGAGGGAGGAAAGAAGCGGGGGAGGGTGCTGGCAAGCGATCAGACCGCAACCGCCGCCACTTGGTCCACTTTTCGCTTTCAGGGGTCCGGCTCCATTCCCATTGTCACGGTCCCCCCTATGCCCATGTCTCGTTCCTCCACTGCACTGAAGGAAATGGCCCGATTGCGGGCGGAAATTCGCACCCTCGGCTCCGCCCTGGGGCGGGTGATCACCCGTCTGGAGGGCCTCGAAGCCCTCAACACCGTCATGAACCTGAGGTCGCTGGCCAAGGCCAGCCGGCAGGGCGACGTGGATGCGCCGGTCAAACTCGCCTCCGCTGTCGGCGCGCTGACCTGGGACGAGGCCCTGCAGCAGGCCATGGCCTTCACCGTCTACTTCGAACTCGTGAATCTGGCGGAGGAAAACTTCCGCACGGATCTGCTGCGTCGGCGCCGGTCGGTCCGCCGGTCCGCGGCGCCGGGGGCGCCCGGTTCACGGCCGATCCGGGAATCGATCGAGGCAGCGCTGGTCGAGCTTAAGCGCCGCGGCGTCTCATCCGCCGAGCTGCAGAAGCGCATGGATGCGCTCTCGATTGAACTGGTGTTCACCGCCCATCCGACGGAGTCCAAGCGACGGACGCTCCTCGTGAAGTTGCGTCGCCTCGCGACCCTGCTCCACGACCGGTCCAACCCCGCGGGCGCGGAAACGGATGCCCGCTGCATCGAGCGGGAGATCGTTTCGCTCTGGCTTACCGACCGCTCCCGGGTGGCCCGCCCCGAGGTCACGGACGAGGCCAAGACCGGGCTCTGGTATTTTGACACGACGCTCTACGAGACCCTGCCGAGACTGCAGAACGACCTGGTCGAGGCGCTGCAGCTCCACTACCCGGAGGTAAAGGCACCGGCGCGCTGGTTGACCTTCGGGTCGTGGATCGGGGGCGATCGCGATGGCAATCCCAACGTCACGGCCAAGGTCACCGCCGATGTGCTGCTGCTGCACCGCCGACTCGCGATCGAGAAGCTCCGGCTCGGGTCACGCGACCTGGCGCGCACGCTGACCGTGTCGGACCGCCGGGATGTCGTTTCCCCGGCCGTGCGCCGGCTGGCGAAGGAGAGCCGTCACTTCTCCAAGCACCTCGAACAGATCGGGGATCGCTATCCCCATGAGCCGTACCGCCTCCTGCTGGGAGTCCTGCGCGAGCGACTCACCCAGGCGGTGGGTGAGGTCCGTGACAGTTCGGTCCTCACCGGTGAGACGGTCGGCGACGAAACCTGCCTCGGGCCGGAGACGGTGCGGGAAACCTACCGCGTGATCGAGGAGAGCCTGCGCGCGGGCCGGGGCGCGCTGCTGGTCGAGGGCGAACTCGCGGCGGTCCAGCACCAGCTGAACGTGTTCGGACTTCATGCTGCCCGGCTCGACCTGCGGCAGCACTCGTCCCAGCATGAGGCAGCCGTGGCCGAGGTGCTCGGCCGCGACGACTATGGGAAGCTGGACGAGGCCGGAAAATGCGCGGTGCTGAGCGAGGCCCTGGCCGGGCGCACGGAGTTACCCAAGGGCGGATTGGCCCGCTTCTCGGCGGCGACCCGCCATGTGCTGGAGCCGCTGCAACTGGCCTCCCTCGTGCGGGGCAAGTTCGGGGCCGAGTCGCTGGGGATCTACATCATCAGCATGACCGCCGCGGTCTCGGACCTGCTGGAGGTGCGCCTGCTGATGAAGCTGACGGGCGCGACGCTCCCGATCGCTCCGTTGTTCGAAACGCTGGAGGACCTGAATCATGCGCCCGCCATCCTCCGGGGGCTCTTTGCGCATCCGAGTTATGCCGCCTCGCTGAAGGAAGGCCACCAGCACGTGATGCTGGGCTATTCGGACAGCAACAAGGACTGCGGCTACCTCACGGCGAACTGGGCCCTGTTCAAGGCGCAGGATGAGATCGCGGCCGTGTGCCGCGCCCACGGGATGCGGGTGACCCTTTTCCACGGGCGCGGGGGCAGCATCGCCCGCGGCGGTGGACCCGCGGCCAAAGCCATCCTGGCGCAACCCGTGGGGCTGCGTGACGGGGGGATTCGGGTGACCGAGCAGGGGGAGGTCCTCTCGACTCGCTACCATGACCCGGATCTCGCGCACCGCATCCTCGAGCAGATGACCTATGGCGTGCTGGTCGGATCGCAGGCGGCTCAATCCGAGGCCCAGCGACCGCCGGAATGGGCGGAGGCGATGGAGACCATGAGCGGCGCCGGCTTCGCCGCCTACAAGGCGTTGGTGCACGACGATCCGGAATTTCTGCAGTTCTGGAAGCAGGCGACGCCGATTGACGAGATCAGCAATCTCAAGTTCGGATCCCGCCCGACCTACCGACGGGCCACGCAGAGTGTCAGCGACCTGCGGGCGATCCCCTGGGTCTTCTCGTGGATGCAGAGCCGCTACAACTTCCCCGGATGGTACGGACTGGGCTCGGCGCTCGAGGCGGTCCTCGCGCGCGGACCGAAGGGGCGGAAGCTCCTGCGCGGCATGTACGCGGAGTGGCCCTTCTTCCAAACCCTGATCGACAACGCCCAGCTCACCATGCGCAAGGCGGACATGGGCATCGCGCATCTCTATGCGTCGCTCGTTGCTGACTCGCGGGTCCGCAACCGGATCTTTGGGGTCCTCCTGCATGAATTCGCCCGAACCGAGCGTGCGATCTTGGCCGTGACCGGACAGAAGCAATTGCTGGGACAGGAGCGCGTGCTGCTGCAGTCGATCGACCTGCGCAACCCGTACATCGATCCGTTGAACTACCTGCAGGTCGAGATGCTGCGGCGGCTGCGGGCCGGGGGCCTGACCAAGGACGAGGAAGCCGGGACGCGCTCCGTCGTCGAACTCACCATCAATGGGATCAGCGGCGGCCTGAAGAACACCGGGTAACCCCCTGACCCCACAATCGCCGTTCTCCGGGATGGACGCGCCGGCTGGCGGTGTCCACGCTTGGGCCAACCCCTGAATCCGTGATCATTTCCCCGGAAGAACTCGACCGTTTCCTGCAGGCACGCAGTGCCAGTCCGCATAGCCTGCTGGGGATGCACCCGATGAAGAAAGGGCGCACCCAAGGCTTGGTGGTGCGCGCATTTCTCCGGGAGGCCGCCGCCTGTGTCGTGGTCGACATCGGCTCCAGCGAGACCTATCCGCTGGAGCGGATCGCGGACGAAGGCTTCTTCGAGGGATTTCTGGCCAAGCGCAAGGCGCCGTTCCGGTACCAGCTCCGCGTGACCTACCACACGGGCGAGATCCGCCAGTACCACGATCCCTATTCATTCCTGCCCACGCTCAGCGACCAGGATTTGTACCTCTTCAACGAGGGGAATGAACATCGCGCGTACGAGAAGCTCGGAGCGCACTTGCGCGAAATCGACGGGGTGCGCGGCACCGCCTTTGCGGTGTGGGCGCCCAGTGCCGCCCGAGTTTCCCTAGTAGGAAATTTCAATCACTGGGACGGCCGCTTTCATCCCATGCGGCCACTCGGCGCCTCGGGCGTCTGGGAGCTCTTTGTCCCGGCGCTGGGCGAGGGGGAGCTCTACAAATTCGAACTGCTTGACCAGCGGGGCCACCTGCGACTGAAGACCGACCCGTACGGATCGTATTTTGAGGCGCCGCCCGGCAACGCCTCGATCATCTGCAACCCGCGCCGGCATGTCTGGCGGGACCAGGCCTGGATGGCGCAGCGCGAAGCCTCGGCCGGCCAGCTTGATCGGCCGATCTCCATCTACGAGATCCACCTCGGATCCTGGAAGCGGAAGCTCGACGACGCCAACCGGCCGCACAGCTACCGCGAGCTCGCGCCGATGCTGGCCGACTACGCCGTCGAGATGGGCTTCACCCACATCGAGGTCATGCCCTTGGCCGAGCACCCCTTCGATGGCTCCTGGGGCTATCAGGTCACGGGCTTCTTCGCGCCCACCCAGCGCTTCGGTTCGCCGGAGGACTTTGCCTGGTTCATCGACCATCTCCACCAGCGCGGATTGGGCGTGATCCTCGATTGGGTCCCGGCCCATTTCCCCCGCGACAGCTTCGCCCTGGCGGAGTTCGACGGCACGCACCTCTATGAGCACGCCGATCCGCGGCAGGGCGCGCACATGGACTGGGGCACGCTGATCTTCAATTACGGGCGCAACGAGGTGCGCGGCTTTCTCGTCGCCAATGCGCTCTCCTGGCTGGATCGGTACCACATCGACGGCCTGCGGGTGGACGCGGTCGCGTCGATGCTCTACCTCGACTACTCCCGCACCGCCGGGCAGTGGGTGCCCAACAAGCATGGCGGCCGCGAAAATCTCGAGGCGATTGAGTTCCTGCGTCAGACCAACGACCTCGTTCATCGCTACCATCCCGGGGTCCTCATGATCGCCGAGGAGTCGACCGCGTTCGCCGGTATCTCCAAGCCGGTGCGCGAGGGCGGCATCGGCTTCGACTTCAAGTGGAACATGGGCTGGATGCACGACACCCTGCGCTACTTCCAGAAGGAGCCGATCCATCGCAAGTGGCATCACAACGATCTCTCGTTCGGTGCGCTCTACCAGTACACCGAGAATTTCGTGACCGTGTTCTCCCACGACGAGGTGGTGCACGGGAAGAACTCCATGCTCTACAAGATGGGGGCCTGGCATATCCCGGAGAAGGCGGCCAATCTCCGGGCCCTGTACGCGCACATGTGGGCCTGGCCCGGCAAGAAGCTCCTCTTCATGGGCTGTGAGTTCGGACAGTCGCGCGAATGGGCCTACGCGGGGACGCTCGACTGGCACCTGTGCCAGTACCTCGACCACGAGGGCATCCGCCTCCTGGTCCGCGACCTGAACCGGCTGTACAGCGCCGAGCCGGCTCTGGGCTGCACCGATCTCAATCCGGAGGGCTTTCGCTGGATTTCCTGCCAGGATGCCGACGCCAGCGTCATCGCCTTCCTGCGCCTCGACCCGGCGGGCCAGGCCGTCTTCGCGATTGTCGGGCACTTCACGCCGCTGATCCGGCGTGACTACCGTGTGGGCGTCCCGCGTCGCGGCTTCTGGCGCGAGGTCATCAACACGAACAGCCAGTACTATGGCGGCAGCGGCATCGGCAACGATGGCGGCTGTGCGACCGAGGACATCGCGGCGGACAACCACAGCCAAAGCCTGCGCATCACGCTCCCGCCGCTCAGCACCACGATCTTCAAGTGGTCGGGCGAGTGACCGGGAGCCAGCGGGCGCGCACGGGGCACGCCCCGGCGTCATGAGGCCTCTGTCGTAGGGGCGCGCCTCGTGCGCGCCCTTTCCGCCTACTTCGACGCCGAGAGATCCGTGCGACCGTAGAGCTCGCCCAGCGAGTGCAGATAGGGTGCGGTCTCGCGCTGCAGTCGCTCAAGGCTGCCCGCGGCGCAGCGCCACTGCCAGTTGCCCTGCGGCTTGCCGGGGGTGTTGATCCGCGCCTCGCTACCGAGGCTTAGAAGATCCTGCAGGGGAATGACCGCCAGGTTGCAGACCCCGGCGTAGGCCGCGCGCACCAGGTCCCAGCCGGCCTCGCGACCGTCGACCCGCAGGTAGCGGCGCAGGTGATCGCGGGCCTTCTCGGGCGAGGTCGCATACCAGCCGAGCGAGGTGTCGTTGTCATGGGTGCCCGGATACACGACGCAGTTGGCCCGCTGATTGTGCGGCAGGTAGAGATTGGTTGCGTCACCCCCGAAGGCGAACTGCAGGATCGCCATGCCGGGCAGCCCGGTGGCTTCGCGCAAGGTGACGACCGAGGGGGTGAGTTCGCCGAGGTCCTCGGCAATCAGGCGGCAATCGGGCAGGGCGGCGCGGATCTGCCGGAAAAACTCGAGCCCCGGGCCGGCTTCCCAGCGGCCGGTCCGCGCATTCGGGGCATCGGCGGGGATCGCCCAGTAGGTGTCGAACCCGCGGAAATGGTCGATCCGCACGATGTCGCTGAGCAGGAAGTCAGCCCGCAGCCGGCGCAGCCACCAGGCATAGCCCTCGGCGGCGTGGGCTTTCCAATCGTAGAGGGGATTGCCCCAGAGTTGCCCATCGGCGGAGAAATAATCCGGGGGGACGCCGGCGACGACGATTGGCCGACCGGTGGTGGGATCGAGGCGGAAGAGTTCCGGGTGGGTCCACACGTCGGCGCTGTCACGCGCGACAAAGATCGGCGCGTCTCCGATGATCTCAATGCCGGCATTCCGCGCCTTGGACCGGACAAGGGCCCACTGGGTGAAAAAGAGATACTGGTAGAAGGCGTGGGCCTCAGCCTCGTCAGCGAGCTTGCGTGCCAGCGGGGACTTCGCGGCCACGCGGTGAAAGCGGACGTCTGCCGGCCAGTCCCACCAGGGTTGGCCCTTGAAATGATCCTTGAGCGCCCGAAACAGGGCGTAGGGCTGCAGCCAGGAACGATGCGTTTCCTGAAAGGCGGCAAAGGTCGGGCCGCCTGCGTCGGCTTGCCGGCGTCCCTTGAAGGCGTCGAAGGCACGACGCAGAATCTTCCACTTGGTCTCGTAAAGGGCTCCGAAATCCACGCGATCGCGGGGCAGCCCTTGCAACGGTGTCAGGTCGGCGGCGGTCAGCAGTCCGCTGCGGACGAGTGCCTGCAGGTCAATCAGGTAGGGATTGCCCGCGAAGGCGGAGAAGCACTGGTAGGGCGAGTCACCGTAGCCGGTGGGACCAAGCGGGCACGTTTGCCAGTACCGCAGACCCGCCGCCCGCATGAAGGCGAACAGGGTGTCGACCGATCCATCCAGCACGCCGATGCCTTGGTCGCCGGGCAGTGACGTTGGGTGGAGCAGAACTCCGGCGCCCCGGACTTTCAGCCAGTCAAAGAGAGGGCGCTCGGCGATCACGGCGGCAGTCGACATGGGAACAGGGGAACGTTCTAGCAGGAGATTGGAAATGCTTTTTGTAGCTCCGCGGGTGGGATGTGACGGGAGATGCCCGTCAATCGCACGGTGGGAGATATAGGACGACTCGCCACCGGCCTAATCAGCCTCTTTCTTGATTAGACATAATATTTATTGTGCGTTACGGCACGATCAGGGAACGACTTAGGTAATTTTACTCAGTCGTGCGCTAGTGCCTTTTATCGGCCTAAATTCGGCCAATTTCCGGAGGGTTTTCGCGGATGAAGGCGATTTCCCATGCTCCGCGTGCGTACGATTTTCAGTTCGTCGCGACTGCTCGCCGCATGGTTGAGGCCGGGGATTTCACGATTGAACGGTTCGACGTGGTTGCCATCGCGGAACGTGGGGCGACCCAAGCTGAGGCCCTGCAGGCCGCCACAAAACGCGTTTGCGCGGCCGTTCCTAACGTCCGTTGGCACGTGACCCCGGTCGCCGCATGAACGCCCCTGCCCTCAAGCTATGGCGGGTCGTTTTCCTGATTGCGCGGGCGAACCCTCGGTTCC
>CAYZCV010000092.1:0-14449 GCA_964476965.1 uncultured Opitutus sp.
GAATCACTCCGACCCTGAGTGATGGCGCACGGGCTCGCCTCCGCTCTTGCCCGCTCGCGCCGCCTCCCTCACCGTGGCGGGACGTGAACGCCTCTTGGGATACCCTTAAGCTCCTGTCCGACCCCACCCGGCTGCGTATCCTCTCCCTCCTCATGCGCGAGGAGTTGTCGGTCGGCGAACTGGAGGAGATCCTCGGCATGGCCCAGTCGCGCATCTCCTCCCAACTGGCCCAGCTGCGCCAGGCCGAGCTCGTCAATGACCGCCGCGACGGGAAAAAATCCTTCTATTCCCTCCGTCCCCAGCTGCCGGCCCGGACCCTCGCCCTCCTGCGGGCGGCGACCGAGACCGTGGCCGAACTCCCGGAGTTGGCGGAAGACCGCGAGAACCTGGATCGAGCCCTGGCCAAGCGGCGCGCCCACCAGGAACAGTACTTCAACCTCATCGCCGGTAAACTCGGCAAGCATCATTGCCCGGGACGTTCCTGGGAAGCCCTCGGCCACCTCGCCCTCCGGCTCATCCCGCGCATCACGGTCGCCGATCTGGGCGCGGGCGAGGGCCTCGTCTCCCAACTCCTCGCGCGCCGGGCCGAGAAGGTCTGGTGCATCGACAACTCACCCCGCATGGTCGAGGTCGGGACCGACCTCGCCGCCCGCAACGGCCTCGCCAACCTCGCCTACAAGCTGGGCGACATCGAGGCGGTCCCACTCCCCGACAAGTCCGTCGATCTCGCGATTCTTTCGCAGGCGCTTCACCACGCCCAGCACCCCCAGACCGCCGTCAACGAGGCCGCCCGCATTCTTCGCCCGGGCGGACAACTGCTGGTGCTGGATCTGAAGGAACACGGTTTCGAGAAGGCGCGTGAGCTCTACGCCGACGTCTGGCTCGGGTTCAAGGAAAGCGCCCTCCACGGATTTCTGAAGAAGGCCGGCCTGCAGCAAGTCGAGGTGACCACGGTCGCGCGCGAAGCCCAGGAACCCTTCTTCGAGACGCTGCTCGCCAGCGGCACTCGCGCCTAGGCGCATCGCCGGGTTGGGCTCAGTCCCGGATTGCCGAAGGGCCGGTGATCACGCTAATCTTTATTACCCCATGAGACGCCCCCTCATCCTCGTCCTGATTGTCGCGTTCACGCTGGCCTTCAACCTCGGCTCCGCCGCCACCGCTCCCTCGCTCCTCGCCGGACAACGCATCCTGGTCCTGGGCGACAGCATCACGCAGGACGGTCGCTATGTGGCGTTCCTTGAATACTACGTCCATCGCCTCGCGCCCGGGGCCCGGGCCGACCTCATCTCGATTGGCCTGGGCAGCGAGACGATCTCCGGGCTGACCGAGCCCGGCCATCCCTATCCCCGACCCAACGGGCTCGATCGTCTCGACCGTGCGCTCACCACGATCAAGCCCTCCGTGGTGTTTGCGTGCTACGGGATGAACGACGGCATCTATCACCCGTCTTCGCCCGAGCGACTCGCCGCGTTCTCACAGGGACTCGACGTCCTGATCACCAAGGTCCGCGCCGCCGGCGCCAGGCTTGTCCTGATCACTCCTCCGCTTTTCGACGCCTTGCCCATTCCACAGCGCATCGCCCCCGCCGATGCCACCGCCTACGGCTACCAGAAGACGTTTGCCGGCTATGATGATGTCCTCGCGGAACTCGGTGCCATCGTCCAGACCCGCCGCGGCTCCGATGTGCTGGTCATCGATCTCCACACGGCGATGCGCGGCGCGCTCACGGAGCGGCGCAAGTCCGAACCGGCCTTCACCTTCGCTCCCGACGGCGTGCATCCGGGTGACCTTGGCCATCTCTTGATGGCCCGCACCATCGCGTCCGGCTTGGGTCTCGCTCCGCCCGACGCCACGCTCGAGGCCGAACTCGCGCGGATTCAAGCCGACCCGTTGTTCCCGCTGGTCCGCGACCGCCGCGCCCTCCGCTCAGAATCCTGGCTGGCCCACATCGGCTACACCCGGGGTGAAACCTACCGCTCCCAATCCACCCAGGCCGCCGAACGCATCGCCACCCGGCTCCAGTCGGAGATCGAGGCCTTGGCCGCCCTTCGCTGAGGCCCCGATTTCTTCCGGCGAGTGCTTGATCGTCGTCCCCGTCTCCCGCCATGCGCGCCTCGCTTCGTCTGGGCCTCGTCCCCGCCGGTCTTGGCCCGACCGTGGCCCGCCGCTGATTTTACCGCAACGCTGGCCGCGGATGAACCCCTGAACCCAAACGCCCGATGAGTCTCCTGCCCCGTTTCCTCCCCCGTTGGTTTACGCGACGCGCGGCTCTGGTCGCGCTGCTCGTCCCCGGAACGATCTCGGCCCAGCCAACGGCGCCCGCTTCCCCCAACGTGGTTCTGATCCTTTCGGACGACCACGGCTGGATGGACTACGGGTTCATGGGCAACCCCGAGGTCCGTACGCCGCACCTGGACGGACTCGCCGCGCGCAGCCTCACCTACACGCGGGGCTATGTTCCGTCCTCGGTTTGCCGACCCAGCCTCGCCTCCATCATCACCGGACTCTACCCGCAGGAGAACGGGATCACGGGCAATGATCATCCCGGTGACCAAACCAACACGTTCGACCCGGTCCAGCGCTCGGCCATGGTCGATGTCTTCAAGCGAAACCCGACGCTGGCCCAGCTGCTGGGGGGGCGCGGCTACCTGAGCCACCAATCAGGCAAGTGGTGGGAGGGCAAACCGCAGGAAAGCGGGTTCACGCACGCCATGACCCACGGCGATTTCTTCCGCAAACCGGATCCAAACCTCGGGGGCCAACAGGCCCGGGCGCGCCACGGGGACGAGGGACTCAAGATCGGACGCGAGGGCCTGAAACCCATCGCCGACTTTCTCGACGCCGCCGGAACCAAGCCCTTCCTGCTCTGGTACGCTCCCTTCCTGCCGCACACCCCCCACAATCCGCCCGAACGTCTGCTCGCGAAGTACCAGCAGTCCGGCCGGTCCGAGGGGCTCGCCAAGTACTACGCCATGGTCGAGTGGATGGATGAGACCGTGGGCGAACTGCTCGCCCTGCTCGAGGCCCGCGGCAAGACCCGCGACACGCTGGTGATTTTTGTCAGCGACAACGGCTGGATCCAGCCCGAGGGCCAGCAGAACCAGCCCCAGACCCGCTCAAAAATGTCGCCCTTCGACGCCGGCATGCGCACCCCGGTCCTGGTCAGTTGGCCCGGGCGGATCACGCCGGCCCGCGACGATACCACCCTTGTGAGCAGCGTCGACATCGCCCCCACCGTGCTCCGCGCGGCCGGGCTCTCACCAACCCCCGCGATGCGCGGGATCGACCTGCGTGACCGCCCGGCCCTCGCCCGGCGCAAATCCGTCAGCGGCGCCCTCTTCACCCACACCGCGGTCAACCTGACCGAACCCGCGGCCAATCTGAAGTACCGCTACACCGTGCGCGAGGACGGCTGGAAGCTGATCCTGCCCTACGAGCCCAATCGCGCCGCCCGGCTCGACATCAGCGGGCGCACCGCCGACTGGGAGCAGCAGGGGCCGATGCTCTTCAACGTACTCGCCGATCCGCTGGAGAAAAACGATCTCGCCGCCCAGCGGCCTGACCTCGTCCGCGACCTCACCGCCACCACCGATGCGTGGTGGACCCTCCCTTGAGCCGCCTCCTTTCCATGCCAGGTACTGCCCACAAGCTTCCCGCCGGCGCACGACTGCTCGCCCTCGGCGCCTTACTGTACGGCGGCTGTCGCCAGCCCGCTGACCGCGAAAGCGCCGCCCCGGTCGTGGCCGCGGGATTTTCCGCCACCGTGCCGACCAGCGCCCCGCCCGCGACACCGGCGCCGCCCGGCATGGTCTGGATTCCGGGCGGCGAGTACTCGCGCGGCGCCGAGGATCCCGCGCTGGGCTTCTGCGTGGTCGAACAGCCCATGCCCGACGCCCTGCCGATTCACCGCGTGAAGGTCGCCGGTTTCTGGATGGATGAAACCGAGGTCACCAATGCCCAGTTCGCCGAGTTTGTCGCCGCCACCGGCTACGTGACCATCGCCGAACGGCCACTCGATCCGCGCGACTTTCCCGGCGTCCCGGCCAGCGCTCTCCAGCCGGGTGCGCTCGTGTTCACCGCTCCTTCCGGACCCGTTCCCCTCAACGATGTCTCCGGGTGGTGGCGCTACGTCCCCGGCGCCTTCTGGCGCCAGCCCGAGGGTCCGGGCAGTTCCCTCGCCGGGCGCGAGCAGCACCCGGTCGTCCATATCGCCCATGCCGACGCCGAGGCCTATGCGGCTTGGGCCGGGAAGCGCCTGCCCACCGAGGCGGAGTGGGAATTCGCCGCCCGCGGCGGCCAGGCCGGCCAGCCCTATGTCTGGGGCAACGTCCTCAAGCCAGCCGGCCGCTGGATGGCCAATCTCTGGCAAGGCCCGTTTCCCTTCGGCAACAGCGGCGAGGATGGCTACCGGACCACGTCCCCGGTCCGGACGTTCCCCCCCAACGCCTACGGGCTCTACGACCTGTCCGGCAACGTCTGGGAGTGGTGCTCCGATTGGTATCGGGCCGACACCTACGCCGCACTCGCGGCCCGCGGCGTCGCCGACAACCCCCGCGGGCCGGCCGCCAGCCACGACCCCGCCGAACCCGGCGTGCCCAAGCGCGTCCAACGCGGCGGATCCTTCCTCTGCACCGACCAGTACTGCTCCAGCTATGCAGTCGGGGCCCGCGGGCGCGGCGACGTGTCCACCGGGTCCAATCACGCCGGCTTCCGCTGCGTGAAGTAACGTTCCCACCTTACCCCTCCCATGCGCCCCACCCTCCTGCTGGCTCTGGCCAGCCTGTCCCTTGCGTCCGCCGCCGAGCCTCCGCTCAACGTGGTCGTGCTCGTTTCCGATGACCATCGCTGGGACTCGCTCGGCGCCGCCGGCAACCCGGTCATCCGCACGCCGCGGCTTGATGCCCTCGCCGCCGACGGGATCCGCTTCAGCGAGGCCCGCGTGACCACCTCGATCTGCATGGTGAGCCGCGCCTCGATCCTCACGGGACAAACGATGTCCCGTCACGGCATCGACGCCTTCGGCAAGGCCATCGCCCCCGAGGCCTTCAGCCGCACCTACCCCGCCCTGCTGCGCGCCTCGGGCTACTGGAGCGGGTTTGTCGGCAAGTATGGCATTGGTGCGATCCGTCCGGGCGACTTTGATTTTTCCCGTCAGTACGAAACCAAGCACTGGTTCGAAACCGAGACCGGTGAGCCCATCCACGTGACGGAGAAGAACGCCCGCGATGCCCTGGATTTCCTCCGGACCCGCCCCAAGGAAAAGCCGTTCGTCCTCAGCGTGTCCTTCTTTGCCGCCCACGCCGAGGATCGCGCGCCGGAGCAGTACCTGCCCCAGGCGTGGAGCGCCGCCGCCTACGAGGGCGTGACCATTCCCCGCTCGCCGCTTGCCACCGAGGAATACCTCCGGGCGCTGCCGCCCTTCCTCTCCGCGCCCGCCAACGAGGGCCGGATCCGCTGGGGCTGGCGCTTCGATACGCCGGAGCGGTACCAGACCTACATGACCAACTACTACCGGCTCATCACCGAGCTGGACCAGGCGGTCGGTCGGATCGTGGACGAACTCAAGGCGCAAGGGGTCTATGAGCGCACCCTCATCGTGTTCATCGGCGACAACGGCTACTTCCATGCCGACCGTGGACTCGCCGACAAATGGTATCCGTACGAGCAGGCCCTGCGCGTGCCCCTGCTGGTGCGCGATCCCCGTCTGCCGGCCGCCCGGCGGGGGCTCGTGCGCGAGCAGCGCGTGCTCAACATTGACGTTGCCCCCACGGTCATCGCGGCGGCCGGCCTTGAGTTGCCTGCCGGGGTTCAGGGACGCGATGTGTCCCCGCTCTACCTCGGACCCGGCCTCCCGGATTGGCGCGAGGAATTCTTCTACGAGCACCCGACCATCACCTCCCGCGACCGCATTCCGACGTCGTGGGCGGTCGTGCGCAAGGACGTGAAGTACATCTACTGGCCGGAGTTCGAGTACGAGCAGCTCTTCGACCTCACGCGTGATCCCACCGAGCTGCACAACCTCTCCGGTGATCCCGCCGAGGCCGCGCGCCAGAGCGAGCTGCGGCTCCACCTGACCCGGCTCCGGGAGCGCGCCCGGTAGCGTCCGCCGACGCGCCAAGTTGACCGTTTGAAGAGATCGCGCTCGCCAGCCAGCCCTTCCTTCCCTGCGCTCTCGTCCACCCCCAACGCCCACGGCACCCCCGCCGTCCCCGTCGTCCCGCGTTCATCATGCCCCGGTCTGGTTTTCTTGCTGTCCTGGCCTTCTCCCTGCTCGGTTCCGCCGCGTCCGCGCTCACCCCGGATCAACTGGCGCGCCTGCCCGCCCCCGCCGCGCACCCGGTCGACTTCAGCCGGGACATCAAGCCCATCCTCGAGCAGAGCTGTCTGCAGTGCCACGGGCGTGGCCGGGACAAGGGCGGCTTCAATCTCGATGATCGCGCCAACCTGATCCTGGGCGGCGACTGGGGCGAGGCCGTGCGCCCGGGCAACAGTGCCGAGAGCTACCTGATCGAACTCGTCGCCGGCTTCGACGAGGATCTCGTCATGCCCCAAAAGGGCACGCGTCTGTCCGCCGACCAGATTTCGTTGCTCCGCGCCTGGATCGACCAGGGAGCCGCCTGGGACCCCGCCATCACCTTTGCCCGTCCCGAGCCGGACAATCTGGAAGCCGTCCGCCCCGAGCTGACCGCAGGAAAGCCCACCGACCACCCCGTGGATCGGCTCCTCCAGCCGTACTTCGCTCAGCACCGGATCCGCGCGCCACGGGTCGTTTCCGATCGCGTGTTCGCCCGCCGGGTGTGGCTCGACGTGGTTGGCCTCCTGCCGACCCCGGCTGAACTTGAGGCCTTCGTCGATGACGACGCTCCCGACAAGCGCCGCCTGCTCGTTCGCCGCCTGCTCGCCGACCAGCGCAATTACGCGACGCACTGGCTCTCCTTCTGGAACGATCTGCTCCGCAATGATTATCAGGGCACGGGCTACATCGACGGCGGCCGCAAGGGCATCACCCCCTGGCTCTACGCCGCCCTCGAGAACAACCAGCCCTACGACCAGTTCGTCCGCGAGCTGGTCAATCCCAAGCCCGAGTCCGAGGGCTTCACCAAGGGCATCGTCTGGCGCGGAGTCGTCAACGCCAGCATGGTTCCCGCCATGCAGGCATCCCAGAATGTCTCGCAGGTCTTCATGGGCGTGAACCTGAAATGCGCCTCCTGCCACGACAGCTTCATCGATGACTGGTCCCTCGCCGACGCCTACGGCCTGGCCGGCGTCTACAGCGAGGACCGGCTGGAGATGGTCGAGTGCGACAAGCCCACCGGCGAGACCGCCGCGCCCCGGTTCCTCTATCCCTCGCTCGGCACGATCGATCCCGCCGCGTCGCGACCCGAGCGGATGGCCCGGCTCGCGGAAATCGTGACGGGCCGTCAGAACGGACGCCTGACCCGCACGCTGGTCAACCGCCTCTGGCAGCGTTTCCTCGGGCACGGTCTGGTGGCCTCCGTCGACGAGATGGACCAGCCCGCGTGGAACCCGGCCGTCCTTGACTGGCTCGCCGAGGATTTCGCCGACCATGGCTATGACATCAAGCACCTGATCGAGGTCATCCTGACCTCTCGCGCCTACCAGCTTCCGTCGGTCCCCTCAGCCGAGCGCGACCGCGAGAGCTTCGTCTTTCGCGGTCCCACGGTTCGGCGGCTGTCCGCCGAGCAATTCGCCGACGCCGTCAGCACGGTGACGGGCGTATGGAACGAGAAGCCGTCCGCCCGGATCGTCGAGAACCACTGGGCCGGGCGCGACTTCTCCCCGATCCGCGCAGCCCTGGCGCCGGCGAGCCCGCTGCAGGTGGCGCTGGGAAGACCGAACCGCGAACAGATCGTGACCGTGCGCGGTTCGGTCGCCACCACCCTTGAGGCGCTGGAACTGACCAACGGCGCCGAACTCGCCCGGCGCCTCGCCGAGGGCGCGAAGCTCCAACTCGAGGCGAACGACCCGACGCCGCGCGCGCTGCTCGACCGCGTCTACCTCACCGCACTCGGACGCAAGCCGTCGGCCGCCGAGGCCCGCATCGCCCGGCCGCTTCTCGCGGCGCCGCTGCAACCGGCCGCCGTCGAGGACCTGCTTTGGGCGGTGGTCATGCTGCCCGAATTCCAACTCATTCCCTGAAGCCCATGCCCTCCCCCGATTGGAGCCGCCGCGATTTTCTCAAGGGCGCGAGCGCGGCCACGCTCTCCGCGCTGGCCGCCGGTCACGCGCGTCCCCTGTTCGGTGCCCAGCCCGCCGCCCGTCGTGCTGCCACGGCCGACACGGTCATCGTCCTGTGGATGGCCGGCGGGATGGCGGGGACGGAAACCTTCGATCCGAAGCGCTACCGCGCCTTCGAAAAGGGGCTCCCGCCCGACGCGTTCCTCAGCACGTTCCCGAGCATCGATACCAACGTCGATCCGATCAAGTTCTCCGCCGGGCTGGAGAAGATCGCCGGCGTGATGGACCGCGGCACGCTGATCCGCACCTACACCGCGGGCGATCTCGGCTTCATCCTCCATTCGCGCCACCAGTACCACTGGCACACGGGCTACGCCCCACCCCAGTCGGTTGCGGCACCCCACCTCGGCGCCGTCATCGCCCGCACGCTCGGTCCGCTGAATCCGGCCATGCCGGCCTTCATCAACATCGGGCAGCGCTTCGACACAGGGGAGAGCGAGGAACTCAAGGCCTTCACCACCGCCGGCTTCCTCGGCAGCGAGTACGGCCCCTTCAACGTGCCCTTCCCGCACCAGGCCGCCGACACCGTGCGTCCGCCCGGCGGGATGACCCCGGGTCGCTTCGAGGACCGGAATCGGTTCTTCAAGCGCCTGCTGGAAAAGAGCCCGATCACCCAAGCGGGAAGCGATTTTCAGCGCGAATCCCTCCTGCGCTCCTACGAGAATGCCCACCGCCTGCTGGGCTCGCCGGCCGCGAAGGCCTTTGATCTTTCCCTTGAGCCCCTGGAGAGCATCCGCCGCTACGTGCCCGACTACGAACCCGGCCGGGTGTACGACGCTGACCGCGGGCGGGGCGCGTCCGCCGCCCTTTCCGGCTACGAGGGCCGCACCGTGGGTCGCTTCGGACTCGGTTGCCTGCTGGCCCGCCGCCTGACCGAGCAGGGCGCCCGCTTCATTGAGGTCACCACCGAGTACGTGCCCTTCCTCAATTGGGACACGCACGAAAACGGACATGAGCGCCTCGTCGCCATGAAGCAGCAGATCGACGCCCCGGTCGCCCAGCTCGTGCGCGACCTCGAGGAACGCGGCCTGCTCGACCGGACCCTGATCGTGCTGGCCAGCGAGTTCAGTCGCGACGCGATGATCGAGGGCAAGCCCGACAACCGCGTGAAGGACCAGGTGACCATCCCGGAGAAGCTCGAGGAGCCCAAGCACTACGGCATGCACCGCCATTTCACCGATGCCGGCTGCGTGCTCCTGTTCGGCGGTGGCATCAAGAAGGGCCACCTCCACGGCCTCACCGCTGACGAGCGGCCGTGCAAGTGGATCAAGGACCGCGTCGTGATCGAGGATCTGCACGCGAGCATCTACCACGCCCTCGGCATTGCGCCCGACCTCGCCTACGAGATCGAGCGCCGTCCGTTTTACGTGACGCGCGATGGTCTCGGCCGTCCGATCCGCGATCTCTTTGGCGCCTAACCCCCTCACCCCATGAAGCCCCCCCTCACCCGCCGGTCCTTTCTCACGCGCAGTGCAACCCTCGCCGCCGCGGCGGTCGCCTTGCCCGAGTTCACCCTCGCCCCGTCGGCCAAGGCCGCGACCCGCCTGCCGGTGGTGGGTGCCGGTGCGCACACCTACGAGTGCGTGCACGACTGGCTCCTCCCCCCCGAGGGCCTGGTCTGGGGCGAGACCCATGGTCTGGCCCAGGACGCCGAGGGCTTCATCTACGTCGCCCACACCGTCAACCGCGCCAGCATGCGGCCCGAGACGGTGATCGTGTACGATTCCAAGGGAAACTACGTGCGGTCCTTTGGCGCGGAATTCCGAGGAGGCGCCCACGGGCTCGATCTCCGGCGTGAGGGCGGCACGGACTACCTCTACCACTGCGACACCAACCGCTGCATGGTCGTCAAGACCACGCTCACCGGCGAGGTCGTGTGGTCTCACGGTTACCCACGGCAAGACCCGGCCTATGCGGCCAAGCCGATTCCCTTCGTGCCGACGAACGTCGCGTTTGCCCCGAACGGGGACTTCTTTGTGGGCGACGGCTACGGCTCCCACCGGGTGCTGAAGTTTTCCGCCCGCGGCGAATTCCAGGGGGAGATCGGGCAGCCGGCGCCCCCAGCGCCCGCCGGACAATCCGCCCCGGCCGAGCTTCCGCCCGTCGCCTTTCGCGAGCCTCATGGCCTCTGCGTCGATACGCGGGGCAGCACGCCCGTGCTCGTGATCGGCGACCGACGCAACAACCGCCTCCAGACCTTCTCCCTCGACGGCACCCTGCTGCGCACGGTCTCTGATCCGACGCGCCTGCGCCTGCCCTGCGACTTCAACACACGCGGCGATTGGATGGTTTGCCCCGATCTCGACAGCCAAGTCTGCATCCTCGATCGCGACTACCAGGTCGTCGCCCAGCTAGGCGACGGCCAGGCGAACAACGGACGCGTCGGGTCCCGCCGCAGTCAGCCGCGCAGCGCCTTCACGCCCGGCGAATTCATCACGCCCCACGACGCCATCTTCCTCGCCGATGGAAACATCCTGGTCGCCGAGTACCTCCCCATCGGCCGGATCACGCTGCTGCGGCGCACCTCGTAAGATGACGCGCCTTCGTCTGCCCGGTCGCGTGCTGCCCGGTCTCTGCGCCGCACTGATCCTGGCGACCACCGCCTGGACTCAGGCTCCGGCCAGGTCCGAGGAGGGTCGCTGGGTGGCAACCTGGGGCACGGCCTTGCAGGTCTACGTCACGCCCGCGCCCGCCGCCACGCCGGCGCCCGCACCCGTCGTTGCGCCCACGCCGCCGGCGACGGCTCCGACCGGGCCCCAGCGCCGCTTTCCCGTGCCCGCCAATGTCGCGCGCGTGACCAACCAGACCGTGCGCATGGTGGTGCGGACCAGCGTGGCCGGCCACGCCGTGCGGATCCGGCTGGCCAATGCCGCCGGCGCCGCCGCCGTCACGTTCGACGCTGCACGCATCGGTCTCCACGCGGGGGATGGCTCCCTCCAGCCGGGGACCGATCACCCGGTCACCTTCGGCGGAAAAACCACCGCCACGCTCCCGGGTGGCGGGGTGTTGGTGAGCGACCCGGTTGACGTCCCGTTGCCTGCCTCCAGCGATCTCGTGGTCAGCCTCTTCACGCGCGGAGACCACCGATCACCGACCAATCATCGCTTCGGGCTTCGCACCGCCTACCTGTCCGCCGAGGGCGACCACACCGCCGCCCTGCGCATCGAGCCGGTCGCCGCCACCACGGAGAACGTGCTCTGGCTCGCCGGCGTTGACGTCCTCGCCGCCCCGGGGGCCGCGACCCTGGTGGCCTTCGGCGACTCCATCACGGACGGCGACCAGTCCACCCCGGGAACGCTCGGCATGTGGCCGCGCCTACTGGCCGCCCGCCTGCAGGCCGATCCGCGCACGCGCCACGTCGGGGTGGTCAATGCCGGCATCTCCGGCAACCGCCTCTTCGGCGACAACACCAGCGGCCTGGCCCGGTTGCAGGAGCATGTCCTCGCCGTGCCAGGCGTGGAGTGGATGACCCTGTTGATCGGCATCAACGACATCACGGGCGCCACGCGCGGCAACCCGGCCACCCCGACGCTCACCGCCGATACGCTGATTGCCGGTTACCGCCAGATCATCGCTCAGGCCCGTCTCCGGGGCGTGCGGGTGATCGGCTGCACGCTCACCCCGTTTGGTGGCTCACCCGTCCACACGCCCGCCGGCGAGGCTATCCGGGCGGCGGTGAACACCTGGATCCGCACCAGCGAGGAATTCGACGCCGTGGTCGACTTCGACGCAGCGACCCGCGACTCGAACGATCCGACCCGATTCCGGGTCGAGGCGGATTCGCCGGACTTGCTGCACCCCGGAGATTCCGGCTACAAGCTCATGGCAGAGGCCTTCGACCTAGCCTTCTTTGCCGCCTCCCCCGGAGCCCCTGCCACCCCTTGACCCTCTTCGCGCCTGCCCCAAGCCTCGCCCCGCTCCGGAGGTGTGCCTGCTCGCTGGGGATACTGCTGATCGCGCTGGCGCCCAGCGCGTCCGGACAAGCCGCGACCGCGGGCCCGGGAACCTCCGACCGCGAGCGCCAGCGGATCGAACGACTTATGACTGACTGGGCCGATCTCAACCGCTACCGCGCGGCCAACGCCGCGCTGGCCGCCCCGGCTCCCGGTGAGGAGCGAGTCGTTTTCATGGGCGACTCCATCACCGACGCCTGGCCCCGTATCGGTCCGTTCTTTGCCGGCAAGCCTTACGTCGGACGCGGCATCAGCGGGCAGACGACACCTCAGATGCTCGTGCGCTTCCGCGCCGATGTGGTGGCGCTGCGGCCGCGGGTGGTGGTGATTCTGGCGGGGATCAACGACATCGCCGGCAATACGGGTCCCTCCACGCCCGAAATGATCCAGGACAATCTGCGCTCGATGGTCGAGATCGCCCAGGCCAATGGCATCCGGGTTGTCCTCAGCTCGATCCTGCCCGCCTTCGACTTTCCGTGGCGCCCCGGCCTGCAGCCGGCGTCCAAGGTCGTGGCCATGAACGCATGGATCAAGGCGTACGCCGAGGCCAGTGGTTGCGTGTTCGTCGACTATTTCTCCGCGATGGTCGACGCCCGCGATGGACTACGCGCCGAGTACGGCGATGATGGCATTCACCCCAACCGGGCCGGTTACGCGGTGATGGAGCCGCTGGCCGCTGCGGCCATTGCCCGCGCGCTCGCCCTGCCCTGACCCTTTCCCTCACCCTTCACCTGCCCCATGTCATCCGCCTCCGCCCAAGAAACCAAGGCCCAGCTCGATAAGAAGCATAAGCTCGTCATCTTCGCGTCCTCCCTCGGGACCGTGTTCGAGTGGTACGACTTCTACATCTACGGCACCCTCGCCGTGTTTTTCGGCAAGCTGTTCTTCCCGCCGAATAACGAGACCGCGGCCTTTCTCTCGAGTCTTGCCCTCTTCGGCGTCGGTTTCTCCGTGCGGCCCTTCGGTGCACTGGTCTTCGGACGCATCGGCGACCTGATCGGACGCAAGTACACCTTCCTCGTCACGATTGTCGTGATGGGGCTTTCGACCGCGCTGGTCGGACTGCTGCCCACGTACGAAAGCATCGGTTTCCTCGCCCCGATCATCCTGGTCATTCTCCGCATCGCCCAGGGCCTTGCGCTCGGCGGTGAGTACGGCGGAGCCGCGACCTACGTGGCCGAGCACGCGCCCGTCGGCAAACGCGGCGCTTACACGGCCTGGATCCAGACCACCGCCACGCTGGGCTTCTTCATTTCGCTCGCGGTCATCCTCGGCATCCGCTCGGTGATGAGCGCGGAAAGCTTCGCGGCGTGGGGCTGGCGCATTCCGTTCCTGCTCTCCGTGATTCTGCTCGGCCTCTCGGTCTTCATCCGCATGAAGCTCCATGAATCGCCCGTGTTCGCGGAGATGAAGGCGCAGGGCAAGACGTCCAAGGCCCCGCTGACCGAGAGCTTCGCCCGCTGGGACAATGGCAAGATCGTCCTCAAGGCCCTCTTTGGCTGCGCCGCCGGCCAGGGTGTCGTGTGGTACACCGGGCAGTTCTACGCACTCTACTTTCTCACCGGCACCCTGAAGGTCGACTACGTCAATGCCTACATCCTGATCGGCATCGCGCTCCTCATCGGCACGCCCTTGTTCATCGTCTTCGGCCGCCTCTCCGACCGCATCGGGCGCAAGGGCATCATGCTCGCCGGCTGCGCCCTCGCGGCCCTGACCTACCAGCCCATCTTCCATGGCCTGACCAAGTCCGCCAACCCGGCGCTGGCCGCCGCGATGGAGCGGTCGCCGGTCGTGCTCCAGACGGAGGACTACCGCGGCACGGTCGGGCTCACCATCGCCGCTCTGCAGGACGCCGCCCGCAAGATCATCCTGCCGTCGAAGATCAGCAGCGAGACGGACCAGGCCCGTAACTACCTGAACTCGCGCGGCGTCCCCTTCACGCTCGCCCCGGCCACACCCGGCGGTGGTCTTGCTCTCGTGGTCGCCGGGGGAACTCCGGTCAACGGCTTCTCGACCGCCGCCTACGACGCGGCCCTCGCCCCCGCGGGCTATCCCAAGGCCGCTGACCCGGACCAGATCAACTGGCTCGCCACTCTGACCCTGCTCTCGATCCTGATGGTGTACGTTGCCATGGTCTACGGCCCGATCGCGGCCTACCTCGTCGAACTCTTCCCGACCCGCATCCGCTACACCTCCATGTCCCTGCCCTATCACATCGGCAACGGCTGGTTCGGCGG
>CAYZCV010000093.1:0-863 GCA_964476965.1 uncultured Opitutus sp.
GCCAGCTCGTGACGCAGACCAATCTGCCGATCGGCGTGATCGCCGCGGAGGTGGGCTTCGAGGACCCCCTGTACTTCTCCCGTCGCTTCCGCCAAAGGTTCAAGCAGTCACCGCGGGCGCTGCGGGGGTGAGGCGAAGCCATTCGTGGCGGATCCTGATGCGAGAGAGTTGCCCCGCCCCTTTCTCGGTCCATTCTCGCCCCCATGAAGGACGGCGAATCCATCGAGGTTACGAGCCGCGAACAGTGGCGCCGCTGGCTTCAGGCAAATCACACGCGGTCGGAGGGAATTTGGCTCATCGCATACAAGAAAGCCGCGGGCGACCGCCATGTGGGTTACGAACCCATCATTGAGGAGGCCCTCTGCTTCGGCTGGATCGACGGTCCCGTCCGCGCGATGGACGAACTCCGCGGCAAATGGTGGTTCTCTCCACGCAAACCCGGCTCGGGCTGGTCGCGAGCCAACAAGCTTCGCCTTGATCGTCTGATCGCCGACGGCCGGATGCACCCGGCTGGACTGGCCAAGATGGACGCGGCCAAGGCGGACGGATCGTGGACCAAGCTCGACGCGGTCGAAAACCTGGAGCTGCCCAAGGATCTCGCACAGGCGTTTCGTCGTCATGCCGGATCCCAAGCCCACTTCGAAGCGTTCCCCTGGTCCGCCAAGCGGGCGATCCTTGAATGGATCAGCCAGGCCAAGAAGCCGGAGACCCGCGCCACCCGCATCGAGGAAACTGCCCGCTGCGCCGCCCGCGGCGAACGGGCCAATGAGTGGAAGCCGAAGGCCAAGCGGGCCTCCCAACCGCCCCGCTAGCGCTCGAACGCTCAGTTCCTCTCCGTCCAAGGCGCACGAGGACACCCGCGA
>CAYZCV010000093.1:873-14389 GCA_964476965.1 uncultured Opitutus sp.
TCGTACTCTCCTAGATTTTCTAGGAAAGCCTTGACCGCCCTTCCCTAGTTTATCTAGGAAGGAGGCATGGCCAAGGAATCACCCTCACTTTTGCAGGGCACGCTCGATCTGCTCGTGCTCAAGGCGATCCAGCATGAGCCCATGCATGGATTCGGGATCTCAGTCCGGATCCGGCAGATGTCGGATGACATCCTCAACGTCGAACAGGGCTCGCTCTATCCCGCCCTGTACCGGCTCGAGGACCAGGGGCTCATCAAGTCGGAATCCGGCATCTCCGAGAACAACCGCAAGGCCCGTTTCTACGCCCTCACCGCGGCCGGCCGAAAGCAGCTTGACGCCGAGACAGCCAATTGGGCCCGGCTCTCCGGCGCGATCAATCTGGTGCTCGGTCACGCGTAGTCGGGACTGACTTATTTTAACAGGAGCGAACAGAGAGCGCGGAGAGTCGGCTCTCGGACCGGGGTCGGCGACCCCAGCTACAACAAACGCTGCATCCAAGCCTCTGCTCGCTCCGTTACCTCCTGCAAAAACCAAGCCCGCCTTCGATCTCCCGTGTCCTTCGTCTCCAAACTCAAGACTCTCCTCCGCCGGCGTAAGCTCGAGGACGCCATGGCTGAAGAAATGGCGCATCATTTGGCGGAACTCACCGACGCCAACGTCCGCGCGGGGATGACACCTGCGGAGGCTGCTCTCGCTGCCCGGCGGGCCTTCGGGCATGTCGACTCCGTCAAGGAACAGATCCGCGACCAGCGATCCTGGGCCGCGGTTGAGAACACCGCGCGCGACTTCCGCCTGACCCTCCGCTCCCTGCGGCGTCAACCCGGGTTCGCACTCGTCGTCATCCTCACCCTCGCGCTCGGCATCGGCGCCAACACCGCCCTGTTCACCGTCCTGAATTCGGTCCTGCTGCGGCCCCTTCCGGTGGCGGACGAGTCGCGCCTCGTCGTGCTTGAGGAGTTTCAGCGCGACTCCAGCGAGGGTGGCTTCGGGGTCTCCTATCCCGACTTCGCCGACTGGCGCGCCCGCAGCCGGTCCTTCGCCTCCCTAGCCCTCATCACGCGCACGGGCGTGATCGTCCAACACGAAGGCCGCGCCACGCGCGGAGTTGCGGCCATCGTCTCGGGCAATCTGCTCACCACCCTCGGCGTCGGCGCCCATCTCGGGCGGACGTTCACCCCCGACGACGAGCACCCCGTGCCCAAGGGTGCGCCGGTTCCGGTCATGCTCACCCATCGCGCCTGGCAGACCCGCTTCGGCGGCGACCCCGGCCTCATCGGCCGCAGCGTGATGATCGACGAGCGCCCCAGCCTTGTCATCGGGATCACGCCGGCCGGCCTTTTCCCGGTCGCCGACGAACCCTTCGAGTTCTGGTTTACCACCGGTATCAATGGTTCGCCTGACCAGACCGGGGCCACTAACGCCAGCCGCAATTATCGTCCCTACTCCGCCCTCGGGCGCCTCGCACCCGGAGCGACGCTCGAGAAGGCCACGGCCGAGATCGCGACGATCACCGAAAGTCTCAAGCAGGAGCACGCCACGCTCAGCCGCGAGCTCGCCGTGCGGCTCATGCCCCTGCGCGAGCGTCTGACCGGCGACGTCCGCGGCCAGTTCATCCTTCTCTTTGGGATCGTCGGCGCGGTGCTCCTCATTGCCTGCGTCAATGCGGCCAATCTCCTCCTGGCCCGTGCCAGCAGCCGTCAACGCGAGGGCGCGATTCGCTCGGCCCTCGGCGCCTCCCAAGGCGACCTTCTGCGCCCCGCGCTGACCGAGAGCTTCACGCTCGCCTTCGTTGGCGCGGCCGCCGGCCTGCTGCTCTCCCTCTGGCTGGTCCCACTGGTCGCGCAGCAACTGCCCGCCTCCATTCCCCGCCCGACCAGCTTCGCGCCCGATACGCGGGTTCTCCTCTTCACGATCGGAGCCGCGCTCGTGACCGGGCTGCTCTGCGGTCTGCTCCCGGCCCTCACCGCCGCCCGCGCCAAGCCCGCCGACGCGCTGAAGGAGGGCGGCCGCTCGGGCTCCGGCGGAGGTCCCGCCCAACGCTGGCGCGAGGTTCTCATCAGCGCCCAGGTGGCTCTCGCGCTCATTCTGCTGGTCGGCGCCGGCCTCCTTGGGCGCAGTCTTCTCCAGCTCCATCAGGTCCAACCCGGGTTCATCGTGGGCAACACCCTGACCGCCCAGCTCGCCCTCACCGGCGATGCCTACTTCAAGGGCGATTTCGATCCCGGTCCGATCAACCGCTTCCTGGACGAACTCACCCGCCAGCTGTCCGCCCTTCCCGGAGTGACCCATGTCAGCCACGCGCAGAGCGTCCCTTTGACCTCGGTGGAAAACAGCACGCTCTTCGAATGGGAGGGCGCTCCGACCGGCCAGAGCGTCTCGACGTCGGCCCAACTGCGCTTCGTCGATGCCGCTTACTTTGACACGCTCGGCATCCCCGTCCGCGCCGGCCGTGCCTTCAGCCGCGACGACCGCGCCAGCGCGCCCGCCGTCGCCATGGTCAACGAGGCGTTCGTGCGGGCTCACCTGAGGGGTGAAAATCCCCTCGGCCGGCGCATCAAGCTCGGCTGGGGCGGCGAAGCGCCCAAGGAGATCGTCGGGGTCGTCGGTGACGTACGCCATCGCTCCCTCGGTGACGAAGCCCGGCCCGAGGTCTACGTTCCGCAAGCGCAGTTCGCCAACGCCAGCGTCACCCTGCTCGTCCGCACCTCGGGCCAGGCCGAGGGATTGGCGCGCGAGTTGGAGGCCATCGTTCGTTCACTCGACCCCCTGCTTCCCCTGACCGAAGTCCGCACGCTCGAGGCCTACCGCAATGACACGCTGGCGGAGCCGCGATTCCTGACGCTGCTGCTTGGATTGTTCGCGGCGCTGGCCCTTACGCTGACGCTCGTCGGTCTCTACGGCGTGACCAGCTATCACGTGAGCCAACGCACCCGGGAAATCGGCATCCGGCTCGCCCTCGGTGCAGGCGCGGGCGACATCTTCCAGCTCGTGACCCGCGAGGGCATGCGGCCAGTGTTGATCGGTCTGGTGGCCGGCCTGCTCGGTGCGGCGATCGCGTCACAGTTCCTGCGCAGCCAGCTCTACGGCGTCAGCCCGTTCGACGTGACCACGTTCGTGGCCATCGCCCTGCTCTGCACGGGCGCCGGCATCCTCGCCTGCCTCCTCCCGGCCCGCCGCGCCACCCGCGTTGACCCCATGATTGCGCTGCGCTGCGAGTGATTTCCGACCTAAGCCATCAAAATTTTGACCACGGATGGACACGGATTCACACGGATAGAAACCCTTCGGAATCAACTCATCCGAGACGAGATCCTAGGTCCGAAGACTACGCAGCGCTCCAACCCGTTCTTCCAAGGGAATCCGCATCGGTGTTCATCTGTGTTCATCCGTGGTAAAATAATCTGGCATTTTTTATCTGCCGGTCGAAATGCAGGACTTTGACCCGTCTTCGTTGTGATCACGGCCCACTTTGGGCCGCTTTACATCCAACGACTGAATCCCTCACCCTCCTCCCATGAAGTACGCTCTGCTGGTTTACGAGAGCCCGGAAGACACCGCCATCCTCGCCGATCCCGTCAAGGGGCCTGAATTGATGGCAGCCTACTTTGCCTACTCGTCCGCGCTCGACGCCGCCGGCGTCAGCGTCGGCGGCGCCGGGCTCCAACCGCCGTCCACCGCGACCACCGTCCGCGTGCGCAACGGCAAGCGGCTCGTCCAGGACGGTCCGTTCGCCGAGACCAAGGAGCAGCTGGGCGGCTTCTTCCTCATCGATGTGCCTGACCTCGATACCGCCCTGATGTGGGCCGCCCGCTGCCCGGGCGCCGCGACGGCCAGCATCGAGGTTCGGGCAGTGCTCCCGGAGCCGCCGGACGCGTGATGTGACGTGACCGAGCGCGAACCGGACGCTGAGGCCGCACCGCGGGCCGTCGAGACGGCGGCCCGCGACTCGTATGGTCGCCTCATGGCCTACCTCGCGGCGCGCTGGCGCGATGTCAGTGCGGTCGAGGATGCGCTGGCCGAGGCGTTTGCCGCGGCGCTGCGCGCGTGGCCCGAGTCCGGTGTTCCCCAGAAGCCGGAGGCCTGGCTGCTGGGGGCGGCGCATCGGCGCATGATCGACCTTCATCGCCACCGCCGCGTGCGCGCCGAGGTGGCCCCCGAAATCGTCCGTCGCAGTGAGGAACTCCTGAACTTGAGCGAATCCGCCCAGACCCTGCCCGACGAGCGCCTCGCTCTGCTCTTCGTCTGCGCGCACCCGGCGATTTCCGAGGACGTGCGTACCCCACTGATGTTGCAGACCGTGCTGGGCCTCGACGCAGCCCGGATAGCCGCGGCCTTCCTCGTCTCGCCCGCAACCATGGGGCAGCGCCTCGTGCGCGCCAAGGTTCGCATTCGCGACGCGGGCATCGGCTTTCACCGGCCCGACCCGGAGGAGTGGCCTGAACGCCTGGAGGCGGTTCTCGAGGCGATCTACGCTGCCTACGGCGCCGGTTGGAATGACCTCAGCGCGGCGGACCCGACGACCCAGGGCTTGGCCGGCGAGGCGATCGCACTCGGCCGCATCCTCGTCCGTCAGGTCCCCGACGATCCGGAGGCGGGTGGCCTGCTGGCGCTGATGTTGCACTGCGAGGCCCGACAGCCGGCGCGACGCGACGAGCGAGGGGCTTTCGTGCCGCTGGCCGATCAGGATCCCCGTCGCTGGCAGTCGGAGCTCGTGCGCGAGGCCGAAACCCTGCTGCGCACCGCCGCGCGGATCGGACGCCCCGGCCGCTTCCAGCTCGAGGCCGCCATTCAGTCAGCACACGCCGCCCGCGCCCACACCGGCCGGACGGACTGGCCGGCCATCGCGATCCTCTACCGCGCCCTCGTCGCGCACGCCCCGACGGTCGGGGCCGTTCTCGGGCAGGCCGCAGCCTTGGAACACACGGAGGGCGCGACCACCGCGCTGGCCCTGATCGACACACTTCCCTCCGACCGCGTGAAGAGTCACCAACCCTACTGGGCGCTGCGGGCCCACCTACTCAAGGCCGCCGGCCATCGCTCGGCAGCCCAGTCCGCACGCCAGCAGGCCATCGGGCTGACCACTGACCCCACCGTCCGCGCCTTCCTGCTGGCCCAGCCCGATTGAGGTCCGGGTAAGGCGCGAATCAGTCTAAGAAACCCGCCGGGGCATCGTCTTGATCGATGCATGACTCCCTCGTCTCTTCCCCGCGTAGCCGGACTGATCCTTGGTCTGATCGCCGGCCCATTCACCCTGGGCGGCGCCGATTCTTCCCCCGGAATGACCCATCCGCCTCGTGCGAGGGTCAAAGCCAATCCGACCTATCCCTTCGATCAACGCCGCGCGGGCGTCGAAGGGTCGGTGACCGCAACCTTCACCGTGGATCCTTACGGCCGAACGCGCGACATCGTGATCGTCAACGCAACCCATGAGGCCTTCGCCGCGCCAGCCAAGCGCGCAATCGAGAAATGGACCTATAAACCGGCTCAAGCCAACGGCACCGCCATCGCTGCGTCCCTGCAGGAGACCATCCACTTTCGCATTAAGTAGAGCCCCCGCCGGCGCAGGCGGCATGACCAAGCGAACACAAGAACCCACGCCGGCCCTGGCTGCGAAAACCGTTCGGGCGCCCTATGAGGCGCCACGCGAGGTCCCTTCGCAATCAATCCCCCTTCGTGTTTTTCGTGGCGATCTCGCCGTTGCGCGTCTTCCGCGGACCTACCAACTTCTCCTCAATATGGCCCGCGGATGTGCGCCGTGACTTCCCCGCGATAAATCTCCGCCAGCGCCGCGTGCTCCGCCGGGCTGAGCGGCGGGCGGGCGGAGGCCGCCGCGTTGCCGCGGGCCTGTTCCGGATTGCGGGCGCCGGGGATGATCACCGACACCGCGGGGAAATCGAGGCACCAGCGAATCGCCCACTCCGCCATCGTCCAGCCCGCAGGCACCCGGGGCTTGAGCGCGTCCGCCAACGCCACACCTTTTTCGAACGGCAGGCCGGCAAAGGTCTCGCCCACGTTGAACTGCTGGCCATCGCGATTGAAGGTGCGGTGATCGTTGGCGGCGAAGGTCGACGCCGCGGAAAACTTGCCCGCCAGCAACCCACTCGCGAGGGGCAGGCGCACGATGAGGGCCACCTTTTGACGCAGCGCCGCCGCGAACAGGGTCGTGATGGGTTTCTGCCGGAAGAGGTTGAAGATGATCTGGAGCGACACGCAGCGGCCGTCACGCACGCAGATGTCCGCCTCCTCCATCGACTCGACGCTCGCACCATAGGCCTTGAGCTTGCCCTGCTTCACGAGGTCGTCGAGGTAGCCGAACATGGCCCCGTCACGCATCACTTCGAGGGGCACGCAGTGCGTCTGCGTCAGGTCCAGGCAGTCCACGCCGAGGTGGCGCAGCGAGTCCTCGACGTACTGGTTGACCTTGGCCCGGGTGAACCCATGCGGCCAGTCGCGGCGGCCGAGTTTGGTTGCCACATAGACCCGCTCGCGCGCACCGGGCGTCTCACGCAGAAATTTTCCAATCAGCGACTCACTCCGGCCCATGCCGTAGACATCGGCGGTATCGAAAAAGGTCACCCCGGTGTCATACGCCGCCTGCAGGGTCTTGAGCGCGTCCGCATCCGAGACATCGCCCCAGCCTGCGCCGAGTTGCCAGGTGCCAAGACCGATTTCGCTGACCGTGCGGCCGGTGCGGCCGAAGGAACGTGAGTTCATCGAGGGAGTTGGGGTTGGACGGAGCGAGGGTGGACGAACCCCGTCAGGAGTCATTGGTCGGTGAATTGCCGACGCCGTCAACTCCCCAAGCCCGAACCGTGAATGGCGTTTCCCGGCCGCGTTAGGCACCGGACTGTCCGGCCGGTCCGGCCGCCAGCGCCGCGGCGACGACTTCGGCGAGCGAGTCTGGCGTGAGCGGTTTCTGCACCAGTGCGCTGATGCCAAACGAACGCAGATTCTCCGCCGTCCATGAACCTGTGTACCCGGTCGCCATGATGACCCTGATTTCCGGCCGCAATTCCCGCGCCCGCCGAGCGACCTCCACCCCTGTGATCCCCGGCATGGTCAGATCCGTGAAGATCAGGTCAAAGGCTCCAGGCTCCGCGGCGAACGCCGCCAGGGCCGCCTCCGGGTCCGTGTACGTCGACGCCCGATAACCCAGCCGGGTCAGCAGGCGTCCCACCACATCGGCGACCATCTTCTCGTCATCAATGAACAGGATCCGCTGGCCGTGCCCCTTGGGCGCAGCGGCCATCGCGGTGACGGGCTCGGACTCCGGCGAGACATGCTCGGGGAAGAAGAGTCGGAACGTGGTGCCTTCTCCCAGGCGGCTCTCGACGGCAATCACGCCGTCGTGGTCCTCAATGATGCCATGCACGACCGATAGTCCGAGGCCGGTCCCCTCCCCCGGTGCCTTGGTTGTGAAAAACGGCTCGAAGATGCGGGCCCGCACCGCCTCGTCCATCCCGTGGCCGGTGTCGCTGACCGTGATCATCGCATGCCGGCCGGGCCGGAGGGCCGCGGGGAACGCAGGATCACCGGCCGTCACCTCCACGGTGCAAAGTCCCACCGTGAGGCGCCCCGCCCGGCCTCTCATCGCGTGGGCTGCATTCGTGCCAAGATTGAGCAGCACCTGGTGCACCTGCGTCAGATCCGCCAGCACCACCGGGGCGCTGGACGCGATGTCCGACTCGATCCCGATTGTCCGCGGCAGGGTCGAGCGGAGCAGCTTGACGGCCTCGCGCATCGAGGTGTGCATCCGCACCGGCTTGCGTTCCTGTTTCTGCTGACGGCTGAACGCGAGGATCTGCTTCACCAGTTCCTTCGCTCGCTCACCAGCCTTGCGCACCTCGGTGAGGTGCTTCTTCACCTCGGCGGGGCGATGTACCTCCATGAGCGCGAGCTCCGTGTACGCCATCACGCCGGTCAGGATGTTGTTGAAGTCGTGGGCAATGCCGCCGGCCAGCTGCCCGAGGGCGTCGAGCCGCTGCGCCTGCCGCAGCTGGTTCTCCAGTTCAAGCCGCGAGCGGTCGGCCTCGCGCTGGGCCGTGACGTCCTCTGTCACCATCACGATGCAGGGACGGCCGGCCAGTTCGATCAACTCGCAGCTGCAGCGGCCCTGAATGGGCCGGCCGCTGCGGTGCCGGAAGACCAGTTCCAACCCCCGCACCTCCCCGTCCTTGCGCAGCTGCTCCGTCAGGCGGTCCCGATCACCGAGATCATTCCAAATCTGCAATTCGGCGGAGGTCCGGCCAATCACCTCCTCGCGCGAATAGCCGAAGGTTTCCTCAAAGCCCTGGTTCACGTCGAGGTAGCGGCCCGTCTCGAGCTCAGAGATCGTGAGGCCATGCGGACCGGCGCGGAATGCCTTGGCAAACTTCTCCTCCGACTCCCGCAGGGCCCGCTCGGCCGCGAGGCGGGCGGTGACGTCGCGCGCCACCGTGATGACGCAGGAGCGACCGCTGATGGTCGCCGGATAGATCGCCAGCTGGCAATCGATGATCCGGCCTTCCTTGGTCCGGGCCCGAACCTCGTGGTCGCGCACCCAGCCCGTGGTCCGGACCCGCTGGACCACCTCGCGCCGGGCCTGGGGATCCACCCACACGCCAAGCTTCGCGGTGCTTTTTCCCACCACTTCCTGCCGGGTGTAGCCGAACATGCGCTCAAAGCCCTCGTTGCAGTCGATCATCTGGTGACTCTCGAGGTCGGAGATGGTGATCGAATCAGGGCTGGCGTGAAAGGCCTTGGCAAAGCGTTCCTCGGAGTCTCGGAGCGCCTTCTCCGCATAAACCTGCTCCGTGATGTCGCGGGCGACCAGAATCAGGTGCGGACAACCGCCGATCTCGGCCAGCTCCAGCGAGACCAACGCCTCACAGCGCGCGCCGCCCTTCCGCCGCCCGACCGCCCGCATGTCGCGCACCGTTGCCCCTGAACGCACCTGCCGCGCCAGCTGCTCGCGTTGGCGAGGATCATCCCACAGGCCCAGTTCAAGCGTGGTCCGTCCAATGGCCTCGGCCCGCGACCACCCGAACATGCGTTCGAAGCCCCGGTTGCAGTCGGTCATGCGGCCGGTGGCCAACTCCGTCAGTGTGATCGAATCGGGGCTGGCGTTGAAGGCCTTGGCAAAGCGCTCCTCGGAATCAAGCAGGGCTCGCTCCGAGCGGACCTGATCCGTGATGTCATGCGTGACCACCACCAAGTGGGGAACACCTCCGATCATGGCCGATTCGATATCCAGGAGCACGTGTCTCCGCTCCCCTTGCCGATTTCGGCCAATCCCGCGGAAGGCCTTGATCGATCCCGTCGCAACCACGCGCGCCAACACCTCGGTGCGGTCCGCCTCGTTGTCCCATAGCCCCAGTTCAGCGGAAGTGCGCCCGATGGCCTCGGCTCGCGTCCAGCCGAAGATACGCTCGAAGCCTTCATTGCAGTCCACGATCCGGTGGGTGTCCGCCCGGGAAAGCACCACCGCGTCCGGACTCGCGTGAAAGGCGCTGGAGAACTTCTCCTCGGAGGCCTTGAGCGCGTCCTCCGCCCGCCGGCGGTCCGTCACATCGCGCCCCTCCGCCACCATGCCCGTCACCCGTCCGTCGCCATCGCGAATGGGCTTGAGTGAAAAATCCATCGAGAGCAGGCGCCCGTCATCGGTCGGATGCGAGGTCTCAAAGCGCACAAACTCACCCGCCGCCACGCGGGCCACCGCGTCCTGCAACCGGGATTGCTCGTCCACCGAGTGCGTCCACCACGGCGTGTCCCAAAAATACCGCCCAATCACCGCCTCGGCCCGCATTCCGATCGCATTGAGCGAGGTTTGATTGGCCCGCAGGAGCCGTCCCTCATTGTCCAGCAGTCCAATGAACTGGAAGGTCTGGTCGATGATGGCCCGGTTGATCTGCTCACTCTCCCTGAGCTGCACTTCCTTCTCGCGCTGGGCCGTGACGTCCATCGCATAGCCTTCCCGCAGATATCCGCCATCGGCGGCGGCCGCAGCGTGCACCGTCTCGCGGATCCAGCGGACCTCCCCGTCCGCCCGGCGAAGCCGGTAACTCAGTTCGAAGGGCGAGCCCGCTTGCACGCCGGCGTGAACCTCTGCCTCGACGCGCACCCGATCCTCCGGATCGATCAGGGATCCAAAACTGACCCGCCGATTCCCTATAAGGTCCTCTGGCGCATACCCGGTGATGGCTCGGCAACCCGCGCTCACCACCAGAATCGTCCACTCCTGGTCCGGACGGCAGCGGTACACCATGCCCGGCACGATCGCGAGGAGGGATCCAAGCGCATCCGTCGCAGGAGACGGGGCCGGCGACGCCGCCGGCGGTTTTCCCTGGCTGGCCTTGGACCCGGACATGCCCGAATCCTAAGAAACCGGTGAGCAGATGCAAACTCCGGTTGGCGGCCGCCCGCCAGGCCCGATTCCGGCTTTGGCTTGCACCCCGACCCCGGGTGCGGATCGTTGCGCCAACGTCCTGCCATGACCTTCCCCCACCGCCTGGCCCCGCTCCTTGCCTCCCTTGTCCTGGTCTTCGCCCCGCTGCGCGCCCAGGTCGCCACCGCCCCGGTCGACCCGCTCGCCGACCTGCGTACGCTCGTCGCCGAGGTTCAGGCCCGCCTGGAGGCCGGCGCGGTCACGGCGGAGGCCCTCGCGCCCGAGATCGCGAAGTTCGACGCCCTGATCGCAGCCGCGCGGCAGGACAATCCCGAGAAGGCCGCCCTGGCCCTGATGACCAAGATTTCCCTCTATGTGCAGGTCTTCCAGGACGCAGAAACGGCGCGCGGCTTCATCACCCAGCTCGCCACGGACTTTCCCAACACCGACGCGGGACGCGACGCCCTGCGGGTGGCCCAGCAGCTCGACGAGCAGGACAAGGCGGCGGCAATCCAGTCGGCGCTGATCGGCAAACCGGCGCCCGCCCTCACCTTCACGTGGTCCAACCGCGAGGGCGGACTGGCCTCGCTCGAGGCCCTGAAGGGCAAGGTCGTGGTGCTCGATTTCTGGGCCACGTGGTGCGGACCCTGCCTGAGCTCCTTTCCCCAGGTCGGCGAACTCGTCACGCACTACGCCGGGTCGCCGGTCGAGGTCATCGGCGTCACCAGCCTGCAGGGCCGCGTCATGAATCTGGAGGCCCAGCCAATCGACACCCGCAATGACCCCGCGAAGGAGTACAGCCTGATGCCCGCGTTTGCCCAGAAGCACCAGGTCACCTGGACCGTTGCCTTCAGCGAGCAGCCCGTGTTCAACCCGGACTACGGCATCCGTGGCATTCCCTACATGGCGATCATCGCCCCCGACGGGACGCTCCGTCACACCGGCCTCCATCCCGCGATGCCGCATGAGGAAAAGGTCGCCATGATCGACGCGATCCTCGCCGAGTTCGGCCTGAAGGTGCCCACGAAGGCCTGATCCGCCGGAGGCGGAACAGACAAGAAGTCAGGATTCAGAATTCAGGAGTCAGAAGAACGGCGGAGCAGCCGGTGAACCCGGGGATCGTTCCGCCTGCTCAGCCTTCTGACTCCTGACTCCTTTTCAGCGGCTACCTCACCATCGTCCGTTGCACGATCCAGCCGGCGACGGTGCAGGCGGCAACGCCGAGCGTCATGGGCAAGACGGTGCCATTGTGCAGAGTCCCGACCAGGGCACCGGAAATCGCCGCGAGCGCGAATTGAGTCGTGCCGAGGAGCGCCGACGCGCTGCCCGCGATCGCGCCAAACGGGGCCATCGCCAGGGCCGCGATATTGGGGAAAATGAAACCACAGCCGGTCATCACGAGGAAGATCAGGGCGATGAGCGCCGGGAGACCGCCCCAGCCGGTCAGGCCCACCACCGCCAACAGGATTCCCGCCCCGGCATTGGCCGCGAACGCCCCCGCCAGTACCGCACGCGAGGTGTGCCTTGCCAGCAGCCAGCGACACAGCTGGGACGCGGCAATCAAACCGGAGGCATTGAAGCCAAACAGCACCGCGTACTGGCGCGCGCTCAGTCCGTAGAGTTCGATGAACACGAAGGACGATGCGGAGAGGTAGGCGAAGAGCGCACCCAGCGTGAAGCCCGCACCCAACGAGGCGCCGATGAAGCGGCGGTCGACGAGGAGAAGGGCGTAGTTGCTCAGCGCAAGCCGGATACCGACCCGTGAACGTCGCTCCGGCGGCAAGGACTCCGGCAGCCACGCCCAAACGGCGAGGAATGATCCCGCGCCGATCGCGGCCAGAATCCAAAAGATCCCCCGCCACCCGGTCCAAGTGAGCATCAGGCCGCCCAGCGTGGGCGCCAGAATCGGCGACACGCCGAGGATCAGCATCAGGACCGCGTACATCCGCGCCGATTCCTGCTCATTGAAGTAATCGCGCACCACCGAGCGCGGGATCACCATGCTCGCCGAACAACCCAGGGCCATGAGGAAACGCCACGCCAGCAGCGCGGGCATCGACTGCGCCTGCGCGCAGCCCAAGGTGGCCACCCCAAAGACCGCCAAACCCACCAATAGCGGCAACCGGCGCCCCCAACGGTCGGCCATCGGACCGCAGAACGCCTGACCCAGCGCGACCCCGATCATGAAAATCGAGAGCGTCTGCTGCACCGTGCCGAGATCCACGTCCACATCCCGGGCAATCCACGGCAACGCCGGCAGATACATGTCGATCGCCAACGGCCCCAGTGTCGTCAACGCCCCCAGCACCACCACCAGCCGCCGATGAACGGAGGCGGTGAGCGCCGGAGCGGTGGAACTCGGAACGGATGGCTGCATGCGAACCGGCGACTCAGCCGCCCCGAGGCCCGTCTGGCAATCTCCCCGTGGACTGGTTGCGCACAGCGCCCGCAAATCCCAACCGAACAAGGCAGGGAAACCCTTACCACGGATTACACGGATGACACGGATCCGAATCAGACCATGAGCAGACCTTCCCAGGACCGATCCACCGCCCATCGGTGATTCCGGAATCCGTGCGATCCGTGAAATCCGTGGTTAACTTCCGAAGTTCGCGTCCTTACGATTTTTATTGTAACCATTTTCGTTACGTATAGATCTCAACCCATGTCCGCTCCTCTTCATCCCGGTGTCCGCATCGGACACGTTCACCTCAAAGTCGCCGATCTGGAGCGCTCCCTCGCCTTCTACTGCGGCGTCCTCGGCTTCCAGCTGATGCAGCGCTATGGCCGTCAGGCCGCCTTTATCTCGGCCGGCGGCTATCATCACCACCTCGGGCTCAACACCTGGGAAAGCGCCGGCGGGCCCCCTCCCGCGCGGGGTACGACCGGTCTCTATCACGTGGCCCTCCTCTACCCGTCGCGCGTCGAGCTCGCCGACGCCCTCAAACGCCTCGTGGTGGCCGGAGTTCCCCTCGACGGCGCCTCCGACCATGGCGTGAGCGAGGCCATCTATCTTCGCGATCCGGATGGCAACGGCCTCGAGCTGTACTGCGACCGGCCCGAGGCCGAGTGGCCCCGGGCCGCCGACGGGACGCTCGCCATGGTGACCGGTCGTCTGGACCTGGAGGCCCTGCTGGCCGAAGCCCCGGCCGA
>CAYZCV010000094.1:0-14288 GCA_964476965.1 uncultured Opitutus sp.
CCAGCGCCATCCTGCTCGACCCGATCAAGACGTTCGGCACGAACATCATGCTGGAGATCTACAACACCGGCGACCACCCCGTGGTCAACCCGATGGTCTCCCTCGAGGTCTTCCGCGCGCCGCCCTTCACCGACCCGGAGGCCAAGACCCTGACCAAGCGGCGCCAGCGTCTGCTCGGCACCGCCCAGGGGCTCTTCAAATGCCTCGACGAATTCCCCGCCCGGGACACCGGCGAGGCCCGGCCGAAGACCAAGATCACGGTCCGCGGGCAGAGCGCCACGATGGAGAACCGGGCCATTCTTGTGCGGGCCAACGACGAGGACCTCCGCCGCCTGCTCGAGGGTGAGACCTGCCCGGTGGGCAGCCGCACCCTCATCCAAAGCCTCGATGCCGCCCCGGCCGATGCCGACACGCTCGTCGTCGACTATTTCCCCGATCTGCTCGAGCACATGGAGCTGATAACCCGCCTGGGCGACGTGAAGCTCAAGCGCCTGATCTTCCGGCGCGCCTCGCGCACCCATGGCTACTTCCTGTCGAGCAATGCGCACGCGCGCCTCGACACCTTCCACTCGATCGGGATCAACGTCTATTGGTATGACGAGCTGACGAAGGACCTCTACCTCCACACCTACAAACGCGACCACGGCTTCTTCGTGCGGGAGGAGACCGCGCGCAAATTTCAGGAGGCGACCATCCTCGCCTTCTACGGCTCGGCCGTCGGCCTTGACCAGGCCGACACCGACCGGATTTCCGCGCTGGTCGACAAGCTGACCAATTTCCTCGGCTCCAATCTGGGCGTGCTCACCGGCGGTGGCGGCGGCGTCATGCGCCTCGCCACGGACCAGGCGCGCGGCAAGGGCGCCCTCACCGGGGCCTGCTTCCTAGAGCTGGAGGCCCAACCGCCCGAACTCGGAGTCGATTTCTTCAACACCTTCCAGGAAAACTCGCGTCACTTCCGCCAAAAATGGTTCGAGGCGGCCGATTTTTGCATCTTCAATGTCGGCGGGGTCGGCACGCTCGAGGAGATCGGGATCGAGCTGTGCAATCTCAAACTGGGGATCCGTCCCCGCGTCCCCTACGTCTTCTTCAACGCCCGCTTCTGGGGCGATCTGCGCAGGCAGGTCGAGCAGATGATCAACGACAAGCGCGCCCCGGCGTGGATGGCGGATTATATCCTGTTCACAGACGATCCCGACGAGGTGGTGGCCTTCTACCGCGACAAGCTGCAGGTCCTTTGAGCCGGCGCGGCTTTTGTGCTTTTCACCCCGGGGTTCGCTCCTCCTCCTCTCCTCCGTGTCGTCTCCCACCCTCCCCCGCTCCCTCTTGGTCGTCGGCTCCGGCGGCCGTGAACACGTGCTCGTGCGCGGCCTGCTCGCCTCGCCGGCGCGCCCCCGGGTGATCTGTGGGCCGGGCAATGCCGGCATCGCCGCGGAGGTCCCGTGCTTCCCCGTTGCGGCTGACGACGTCGCCGGACTCGTCGCCCTCGCCCAGCGCGAGAAGGTCGACTTCGTTGTCGTCGGGCCCGAGGTGCCCTTGTCGCTGGGTCTCGTCGACGAACTCTCCCGCCTGGGCATCCCGGCCTATGGGCCCAAGGCGGACGGGGCCCGGCTCGAGGCCTCGAAGATCTTCACCAAACAGATCCTCCTGAAATACGGGATCCCGACCGCCGCTGCCGGTATCTTCAGCGAGGTCGCGCCCGCGCTGGCTTACCTGCGGGCCCGATCGGCCCCGATCGTGGTCAAGGCGGACGGCCTCGCAGCCGGCAAGGGTGTGGTCGTGGCGCAGACGCTGGTCGAGGCCGAGGACGCCGTGCGCGCCATGATCGAGGGCGGCCGCTTCGGCGCCAGCGGCCGGCAGATTCTGATCGAGGACTGCCTCTTCGGCGACGAGACCTCCATTCTGGTGGTCGTGTCCGGGCGCGACTATGTCATCCTACCGACCTCCCAGGATCACAAGCGGATCGGCGATGGGGACACCGGACCGAACACCGGCGGCATGGGCACCTACTCGCCCGCCCAGGTCGTGACCCCGCCGCTGCTCGCCCGCATTGAGCACGAGATTGTGCGTCCGTCGGTCGAGGCCATCGCCGCCGAGGGCATCGACTTTCGGGGCACGCTCTTCATCGGAATCATGCTCACGCCGACCGGCCCGAGCGTGATCGAGTACAACGCGCGCTTCGGCGATCCGGAGACGCAGGTCGTGCTCCCGCGTCTCGAGACCGATCTGCTCGCGCTGCTGTGGGCGGCGGCGACCGGCGCGCTCGCCGGTTTCAAGCTCCAGGTGCGGCCAGAACACTCGCTCTGCGTCGTGATTGCGGCCCGCGGGTATCCGGACACCTTTCCCAAGGGCGATCCGATCACGATCCCCGAGAATCTGCCCGCGGGTGTAACTGTCTACCACGCCGGAACGGCGCGCAATGCCGCCGGGCAGGTGGTTACGGCCGGGGGCCGCGTCCTCGGCGTGACCGCGCTTGCACCCACGCTCCGCGCGGCCGCGGATGCCGCCTATGCCGCGTGCGACCGGATTGACTGCGCGAGCAAGTATTTCCGCCGCGACATCGGGGCCCGCCAACTGAACCGCTCATGAGGCGCCTCGGATTTATCGCCCTGCTCGGACTCTTCGCTGCCTGGGTCGGCGCGGCGGCCGAGGTGCGCGACCTCGGCGCGGATCTTGGCTATCTGCGACTCCGCGATGTGGATCGCGAGGCGTTTTCTGCTACCACGCGGGCCCTCGTCCTTGACCTGCGGGAGGCCACGTCCGGCAACGGGGCCGGAGCCGAACGGCTGCGCGGCTTGCTCGCGCCCGGCGCTGTGCGTTTTGTGCTGGTGAGCGCGCGCACCGCGCCCGCCATCCTCGCGCTGCTCGAGGCGCGTCCGCCATCAGTCCTGACCATTGGCGGACGAGAGGCTCCCCCCGTCGATATCGTCGTCTCGGTCTCCGAGGCGGACGATCGCCGCGCCTACGACTCGCTCGAACAGGGCGCCAACCTGGCCGAGCTCGCCAATCCCCCGCTGGTCAAGGCCCGGCGGGACGAGGCCTCCATCCTGCGAGCCCGGCGCGGCAGCAACGGACCGCCCGGCGCGCCGCCCCCCCCCGCGGGGACAACGGCCCCGCCGGCCGAACCGCCGGCTTCCCCCGATGCACCCGCTCCGGCGGCGACCACCGAACCAGCCGCGCCGCCTGCCCCCCGAGGCGATGCGGTCCTCCAGCGCGCCGTCCAACTCCACCGCGGGCTGATGGCCCTGAAGCGCCTCTGAGCCGGTTTGCCTTTCGGACGATTCCCTGTCCCCTTCTGCCCAGCCCATGGCCAAGCCCGGATACGTCCTGACCCTTTGCACCGCCAATATCTGCCGGAGCCCAATGGCGGCGGCGCTGTTGGCCCATGCGCTGCGGGCCCAGCCCGAACCGTTGAAGTCGATCGAGGTCATTTCGGCCGGAGTGGCCGCCCGCAACGGCGATCGGGTGTCGGCCAATTCGGTTCAGGCCATGAAGAAGGTGGGGTTGGATATCTCCGCCCACAAGAGCCAGGCTCTGACGGCGGAGTTGGTGGAGGGTGCTCTGGCCATCTTCGTGATGACCGAGAGCCACCGGGCGATGATGAATCTCTCGCTGGATCCCGCGCCCCGTAATGTGTTCCTGTTCCGCGAGTTCATGCCGCTGAGCGCGGAAAAGGAGATTGCGGACCCCTATGGCGGGCCGCTCCCGCTGTACGAGGCGAGCCGGGACGAGATGGTCGAGGCCATCCCGAGCATTCTCGAGCACCTGCGCTCCCTGCCGGCCCTCCGAAGCTGATCCGCTTCGTTGCGGATTTCGGATTGCGGATTACGGATTACCCGGCTGCGCTCGGGTTGTCTTTTCCTTCCCTCTTCCACCCACCGCATTCCGCAATCGAATGTCCCTCAACGCCACGCCGCTCAAGTCCCTCGATCCAGAAATTTACTCGGCGATTGCCGCCGAGTTTGCCCGCCAGCAGAGCCACATTGAGCTCATCGGCTCGGAAAATTTCACCTACCCCGCGGTGATGGAAGCCCAGGGCAGCGTGCTGACCAATAAGTACGCCGAGGGCTATCCGGGCCGGCGCTGGTACGGCGGATGCGAGCAGGTCGACAAAGTCGAGACGATCGCGATCGAGCGGGCCAAGCAGCTCTTCGGGGCGGAGTACGCCAATGTGCAGCCCCATTCCGGCTCGCAGGCCAACGCGGCCGTCTATGCCGCGGTCCTGCAGCCCGGGGACAAGCTGCTCGGCATGAATCTCAGCCACGGCGGCCACCTGACCCACGGAAATCCGGCCAATTTCTCCGGCAAGCTCTACCAGTTCGTGCAGTACGGCGTCCGCGAGGACACCGGCCTGATCGACTACGACGAACTTGCCGCGATCGCGCAGCGCGAGAAGCCCAAGATGATCACGGTCGGCGCGAGCGCCTACTCCCGCATCATCGACTTCGCCCGGATGGGCGAAATCGCGCGGAGCGTCGGGGCCTACCTGTTCGCGGACATCGCCCACATCGCCGGTCTCGTCGCCGCCGGGGTGCACCCGTCGCCCGTGCCCCACGCTGATTTCGTCACCACCACCACCCACAAGACGCTGCGCGGTCCCCGCGGCGGTCTGATCCTGGCCAAGGCCATCCACGCCAAGGCTCTCGACTCCGCCGTCTTCCCCGGCAATCAGGGCGGCCCCCTGATGCACGTGATCGCCGGCAAAGCGGTCTGCTTCGCCGAGGCGCTCAAGCCCGAGTTCAAGGCTTACTCCGCGCAGGTCGTGAAGAACAGCCGCGCGCTGGCGGCCGCTTTCCTCGCGCTGGGGTACAAGATTGTGTCGGGGGGGTCGGACAATCACCTTTTCCTGATCGATCTGCGGGCGAATCTGCCCGAGCTCACCGCCAAGAAGGCCCAGGAGACGCTCGATCTCGCCCACATCACCTGCAACAAGAACACGGTGCCGTTCGAGACCCGCTCGCCCTTCCAGGCCTCGGGCATCCGCCTGGGCGCCCCCGCCATCACCACCCGCGGATTCGTCGAGGCCGACATGTCGGCGATCGCCGGGGCCATCGACATCGTGCTGAAGGCCATCGGCACCCCGGGCGAGGCCGCGGCGATTGCTGAGGCCAAGCAACGAGTCGCGGCGCTCACGGCCCGCTATCCGCTGCCCTACGTGCTCTGATCGGAGCGGACGTGCCCACGCCCCACCGCGCAAGCGAGGGCGATCGGCCACCCCAGTCGGCCTTGCCGCCGGGAACGGGAAGCGGCCACCCCTTGGACGCGGCACCGCCTCGGTGTTGCCTTGCGTGACGCTTCCCTCCACCGTGCCCCGAATGAAATCCGCGGCCGCCCCCCGCCGTGGCCCATCAACCCACGGCGCAGACGCGCTTTCCGCTGGCGGTCCACCCTCTCCTTCCCGGCTGCAGTCGGGCGGTTCGATCTCCCGCGCCATCGCCGGTTTCGCCAGCCCAGTCCTGATCAGCGCCATTGTCTTCCTCAGCGGCGTGGTGGTGTCTGTGGCCATTCACCTCGCCATCCGGGAGGCCGACCGGGATCAACTTCGCTCGCGCATCCAATCGGCCGTCGACAACCGGGTTCAGGCGCTGCGGGCTGCCACCCGCAGCTATGAGGACAGTCTCCACTCGCTCCGCACGCTCTACACGTTTTCAACTGATGTGAGCCATGAGGAGTTCCGAGGCGCGACCCGGAGCCTCCTCAATCGCTACCCCGGGATCGGCGCGTTTGAGTGGGCGCCGCTGGTGGCCGGACCCGACCGGGCCGCCGTCGAGGAAAGGATCGGACGGACGGTGCAGGCCGGCTATCGCTTTCTCAACCGCGTGGGGGTTTCCGGCCTGGCCACGGCGCCCCCGGCCGAGGAGTACCTGCCGCTGATCTACGTCGAGCCGCTCCACCCGAACCAACCCGCCCTCGGATTCAATCTGCTGTCGGGAACGTCCCACCAGGAGATCACCTTGGCCCGTCAGAGCGGTCGGATCATGCTTTCTCGCGTCACGCCCTTGTTCGTCTCCGGCTCCGCCACCACCGGCTTTGTCATCTACCTGCCCGTCTATGAAGGCTTCCCCGAACCGGGCATCGCGCCCCCTGCCCAGACGTTCCGGGGCATGCTGATGGCGGTGTTCCGGCTGGATCGTTTTTTCGCCGAGGCTCCCGATCGCATTGCCGCGGTCGGGTACGATCTGCTGGTGATCGATCGCACCGCCCGCAACGCCGACGGCGTGATCGCCCTGCATCGCGAGAACGGGACCACCCAGACAACGGACCTCCCCACCGCCGCCGCCTTCGTCAATGCCGAGTCGCAGCGGATCCCGTTCGAACTTTGGAGCCGGGACTGGGAGCTCATCTTCCGCCCCTCGGAAGCCTGGATGGAATCCGTCTCCCGGCGGCAGCCCTACGCTGTGCTGGTGCTCGGCATCATGGTGTCCGGTGTTTTCAGCCTGCTGTTGAACGGACGCCTGCGCTACACCGTCCAAATCGAGCAGCAAGTCTTCGAGCGCACCGCCGAGCTCCGGGCCGCGCAGCATGAGCTTGAGGAGGACGTGAAGCGGCGGACTGAGGCCGAATCCGCCCTGGCCCAAAGCGAGGAGCGTTACCGGGCTTTCATGGCGCAAAGTGCCGATGCGATCTGGCGCTGCGAGTTTGATGAACCCTGGCCCGACACCGGGTCGGTGGATGACCAAATCACCTTTCTCCAACAGCACAGTTACCTTGCGGAGTGCAATGACGCCACGGCCCGGATGTACGGCCGCCAATCGGCGCAGGACCTCGTTGGCACCCACTGGCGCGATCTCCATGACTCCGGAAATGAATCCTTCCGGACCTTCCTGCGTGCCTTCGTCACGCAGGGGTTTCGCACGCAGGACGCCGAGATTCACGACACCGATCCGACCGGTCGCCCGCGAATCTTCCTCTGCTCGCTGGTCGGCATCGTGGACCACGGGCGGCCCGTCCGCACGTGGGGCACGCAGCGCGACATCACCACCCAGCGTCGAGCGGAGCAGGAAAAGTCCGCTCTCGAGCGCAAGTTACAGGAGAGTCAGAAACTCGAAAGCCTCGGCGTTCTCGCCGGCGGCATTGCCCATGATTTCAACAATCTGCTGACCGGCATTCTGGGCAACGCGGGACTCCTGAATCTGTCGCTGCCTCCGGGTTCGCCCGATTTGGTTCACATTCGGGAGATTGAATCCGCCTCCCTGCGTGCCGCGGAGCTGTGCAAGCAGATGCTGGCCTACTCGGGCAAGGGGCGCTTCATCATCGAGCCTGTCGATCTGGGGGAACTCGTGCAAAGCACGGTGCCCCTGTTGCGGCTTTCGATCAGCAAGTCGGCGCGCCTCCATTTCCGGCTCGCCGAAAGTCTTCCGGCCGTGATGGCTGACCCCACCCAGATGCGCCAGATTCTGATGAATCTGGTGATCAATGCCTCCGACGCCCTCGGGGCCCAGGCGGGCGACATCACCTTGACCACCGGCGTGATCCACGCCGACCGGCACCTGCTGCGCACCGCGGTGCTCAGTCCGAGCGTGCCCGAGGGCGACTACACGTATCTCGAAGTCAGCGACACGGGCTGCGGCATGAGCGCGGACACCTTGGCGCGCATCTTCGATCCCTTCTTCACCACCAAGTTCGCTGGTCGCGGGCTTGGCCTGGCCGCGGTGCTGGGCATCGTGCGCGGGCACCTGGGGGCTCTCTTCGTGGAGACCGCCCCCGGGAAAGGAGCCACCTTCCGTCTCCTGCTACCCGTGGCAAAAGGCTCGCCCCTCCCCGCCGTCCGATCCGGTCCCGGGAGTCAGACCCCGTGGCGTTGCAGCGGCCGAATCCTGCTGGTGGATGACGAGGATGCCGTGCGCTTCGTCGGCAGCCACATGCTGCGATCCTTCGGACTCACCGTTGAAACCGCCGTGAACGGCGCGGAGGCGATTGCCCGCTTTGAACGCTCGGCGGATTTCGACCTCGTGATGCTCGATCTCACCATGCCGGGCATCCCCGGCGAGGACGTCCTGCGTCGTCTGCGCGCACTGAAGCCCACCCTGCCGGTGCTGCTGATGAGCGGTTTCACCGAACAGGAGGTCACCCAGCGCTTCGGTCCGGACCAGCCGGTCACCTTCATCCAAAAGCCCTTCACCGTGGCGGCCATCCGGGCGCAGCTTCGCAAGATGCTCGATTCGCCATCGATCGGCTGACGCGGTGCGTACCGGTTCCCGAATCACCGGGCGAATCGGCAGGAATCCCCTTTTGCGCCTTGGCGTGGCGCTTCGGCAGCCTATCGTCCGGTCTTTTCCGTGCCTGCTCCCGAACCCGTCGCCCCCCGCCGTCTTTCTCTCGGTGTCATCTTTCTGACGCTGTACATCGACCTGATCGGGTTCTCGATCATCTTCCCCCTCGGACCGGATCTGCTTCGTCACTACCTCGACCTGGAAGGCACGAGCGGCCTGTTGGGTTGGATGTTGGCGCAGATCGAGTCGGTGGCCCGGGCCCTCGGCAACGAGACCCACCTTCCCGAGGTCCTGTTCGGCGGCGTCATCAGTTCCCTCTTTTCGGTTCTGCAGTTCATCTTTGCGCCGTTTTGGGGCGGCCTGTCCGACCGCCGTGGCCGCCGTTCCGTGCTCGTCTTCACCGTCGCCGGCACCGCCGCGTCCTATCTGCTCTGGGTCTTCAGCGGCTCCTTCTGGGTTTTTCTCGCCGCCCGACTCCTCGCCGGCGCCTTCGGCGGCAATCTGTCGGTCGCCACCGCAGCAGTCGCCGATGTGACCACGCGGGCCGAGCGCTCCAAAGCGATGGGCCTGGTCGGTGCCGCCTTCGGCCTCGGGCTGGTCACCGGCCCGTTGATCGGCGCCTTCGCCGCGCGGGTCAACCTGCTCGATACCTTTCCCGGTCTCGCCCGCTGGGGCATCAATCCCTTTTCCTTTCCGGCCCTGATTTCCTTTGGTCTCGGCCTCGTCAACCTCATCTGGATTGCGGCCCGCTTCAAGGAAACGCTCCCGCCCGAGGCGCGCGGCAAATCGGAGACGCCCCGCCTGCGCAACCCGATCGCCGCCATCCTCGGCCTCGACAACGCGGCCGTCCGCGGCGTCAACCTCGTCTCGTTCATCTACTCGCTCGCCTTTGTCGCGATGGAGACCTCCCTCGTCTTCCTCAGTGCTGAGCGCTTTGGCTACACCGCCCGCGAGAACGGCCTGCTGATGGGCTTCCTCGGCGTCTGCTCAATCATCACCCAGGGCTACATCGTCCGCAAACTCCTCGGAAAGACCCCGGAAACCACGGTGCTCGCCGGCGGCCTGGGCTGCTCCGCCCTGGGCCTCGTCGCAGTCGGTTTCGCTCCGGTCCCGGCCGTGCTCTACCTCGGTGTCGGCCTGCTGGCGCTCGGCGGCGGCCTGGTCAACCCGTCGAGCAGTGGCCTGATTTCGCTCTACGCCGCCCCCGAGGAGCAGGGACGCGTGATCGGCATTTACCGGTCCCTCGGATCGCTGGCGCGCGCGATCACCCCCATCACCGCGGGCATCGTCTACTGGACCCTCGGGGCGGAAGCCCTCTATGCGGCGGCCGCGGTTCTCGCGGTCGGGGCCGGATTCCTCAGCCTGCGCCTGCCTCGTCCGCACCGATGAACGGAAAGGGCCGTCTCCCCGTCGAACCCGCGCGGCGATCAGGCACGATTCGCCGCCTCAGCGTCCTCTGGGTGGCCGGCTGCCTCCTCGTTCTGGCCGGTTGCTCCAGCCCGGTCGCCCCGGTTGGTCCCAAGCCGGACCGCACCCGACTTGACGCCCGCCTCGTGGTGCTGCCGGCGACCCAGATCGGCGGACACCTGATCGTGGAAGCGCGGAACGATCGTCGGGGAGTAGCCCGTTTTCTCATCGATACGGGATCGTCCGTCACCCTGCTCTCAGCCGAGTTCGCCGACCGGGTGGGATCCGGACCCTCGTCCTACGACGGACCGCAAGTGCGCGTGCGCGGCGCGGATGGCCGCGTGACCACCCTGCCCAGTGTGGCCGTCCGCCGCCTCGAACTGGGCGCCGCCCGATTCGAGGACGTTCAGGCCCTGCTTTACGATTTCTCGACCCTTTCAGCTCACCTGGGAGTGAAGATCGATGGGATCCTCGGCTTTCCCCTGTTCCGCGACACCGTGCTCACGCTCGACTACCCGGGATCGCGCGTGCTGCTCACCCCCGTGGGTGAGCCCGCGCTGACGCCGGGGGCTTCGTTTTCCTTCAACGCCACCTCCCGCGTGCCCCTGGTCCCCGTGCAGATCGGCGACCGCACGCTGCTCGTCCTCATCGACTCGGGCAGCGACGGCCCGTTCAACCTCAACCCCATCGGTATCGATCCGGAGTTCGCGACCCCGCCGCGACCGGGAGCAACGGTTTCCACGCTCGCCGGCGAAGAGGTTCAGGCGGTCGGACGCCTCGCGGAGTCGCTGCGGATCGGGAGCTACGTGCTGCCCCGCCCCATTGTGCACCTGACCGACCAGCTCTCCTCGCTCGGGGGTGACGTTCTGAAGCACTTCGCCATCACCTTTGACCAGGCGCGCGGTCGCGTGACCTTCTTCCGGGATTCCTCCGCTCCGGTCGAAACGGCCGTGAGGCGCAGCACGGGGCTGGGCTTCGCCAAGACCCCGGCGTACTGGCGGGTCGACAGCGTGATCCCCGGCTCACCGGCCGACGCGGCGGGCATTCAGCGAGGCGACCTGATTGCGCGGATCAACGGCGAGTCCGTCGACCAATGGAACCTCGTGCGCTACGAAGAAATCGTGCGCACAGCCGCGGCGGTTGAGTTTACCTTCATCGAGGGACGCGTCGAATCCGCCCGGACCGTCGAGGTCTTCGACTTGGTTCCCTGATCAGGGCCAACCCGCCCGCTCCTGCTCAGTCGATGCGGCGGATCAGGAAGGCGGCGGCACCGTCGTGACCGGATTCCCACGGGCGGCTGATGCGCTGGTCCTCGAGCTTGAAGCGGGTGCCCGCCTTGCGCAGGAAGGCCGCCACGACCTTTTCGTTTTCCTCGGGATCGAGGCTGCACGTGCTGTAGACCAGACGGCCCTTGGAGGCGACGAAGCGAGAGGCGGATTCGAGCAGCGCCAGCTGCTGGCGGGCATGCTTCGCGAAGTCGCCCTCCTGCAAGCGCCACTTCACATCGACCCGATGCCGCATGACGCCCGTGTTCGAGCACGGCACATCGAGAAGCACCGCCCGGTACTCAATCGCCAGCTGGTGGTCATTGAACAGGCGGGCCGCACCCTGGGTGAGATCCCCCTGAATCACGGCCACATTCACGGACGCGGGCGCCAGCGCGAGGTTCGCCTTCAGGCGATCGATGCGCGGGCTCGGCAGATCGAAGGCCACCAGCTTGCCGGACCCGAGCCGATCGGCGATCGCGAGGCTCTTTCCACCCGGAGCGGCACAGGCGTCGAGAATCGATTCACCCGACTTCGGCGCGAGCAGCTCCACCGCGAACCGCGTCGCCGGGTCCTGGATGTACAGTTGGCCCGCGGCCAGCAGCGGCTCGACCTCGGACCAGTGGCCCGGACGAATCTCAAAAAAGTCCGCCCACGGCGTCTCCTTAAGGGCAACCCGCTGGGCATCGCCCGGCGGCTCGGCCGCGCGCCAACGCGCGTACAGGGGCGCGGGGCGCTGATTCCAGGCTAGGAGTTCGCGGGTCGGACCCGCCCCAAACTGGACCCACCAGCGGTCCACCAGCCAAGCAGGGTGGGAATAGTAGGCGGCCAGCGCATGAGCCGAGGCCTGGGGTCCGGGGGCAAGCTCCAGCTCCAGGGCGGAGGCCAGCTTACGGACAACGGCATTGACCAACCGGGCCTCGGACGGACTGGCCAGGGTCTTGGTTTGCTCCACCGCATGGTGAACCACCCGCGCGACATGCCCGTCCAGTCCGCCCTCAATCAATTCGCAACCCGCCAGCAACAGGATCGCCCGGAGCTTGGTGCGGGGCGGCTTGGACAGAAGGGGGGCAAGGTGGGCCTCAATTCGACCCAGGTGCCGCACGGCGCCAAACAGGAGGCTCTGGGTCCGGGCGCGCTCCGCCCGGGGCAGGTCCCGCGGCAGGCTGTCCAGCAGTGCGTCGACGCGCTCATTGAGGTCAAGCCAGCGCACCAACAGGCGGACTGTCATCGGCCAGGCCTTGGAGGGCCCGGCTACCGGTTCGGAAAGGGTCATGCGGCAGGTTCGGTCCAGCGCCGTCACTTGCCAAGCGCTAACCCGGGAGGCCGCGCCCGACCTTCCCGGGCTTAAATGAGTGTGTGGACCGGGATGGTTGACATCACCCACCCCCATGCACTCAACTCACCGGTTCAGACGTCACATCCCATTTTTATGAATTCGGAAGCTGTATCTGCGCTCGTTGCCAAGAATCCGTCCCTCAAGGCGGCCAAAGCCAAGCTTGAGGCCATGGAGCCGGGCTCCTACTGCATTCATCGCAGCTGGGGGTTCGGCCTGATCAAGGCCTACGACGAGGCGTCGCAGAAGCTGACCATCGATTTCGCCAATAAGAAGGGCCACCTGATGGACCCGGCCTTCTGCATCACCACGATGGACGTGCTGCCGGCCAACCACATCCTCGTGCGCAAGCAGACGGAGGCCGCCAAGGTCGCCGATCTGGTCGAGAACAACCCGGCCCAGCTCGTGGTCGAGACGCTCGCCTCCTACCCCAACAGCGCCACAACCGCCATCGACCTCGAGATCACCCTCGCCCAGGTCCTCGGCGAGGAAAAGTTCAAGAAGTGGTGGTCGACGGCCAAGAAGGCCATTGCCAAGGACCCGCGGATTGCCGTGCCGGCCAAGAAGACCGAGTGCTATTTTGTCCGCGAGACCCCGGTCTCCGCGGAAGACGAGATCACGGAAGCCTTCAATGGCACCCGCTCCGCCCGGCGCCGCATCGCCCTCGCCGAGCAACTCATTGGCGCCACCGACAAGAAAAACATCAAGGCCGACCTGAAGGCCATTCTTGCGGGGGTCTCCGAAGCCGTGAAGGAGAGCAATCAGCTCGACGCCGCCGAACGCCTTTACGGCGCCGCCGTCCGCGATGACCTCGCCCGCCTCGCCGGGGTGGAAGTCGCCGCGCTCGATCCCTCCCAGATTTCCCTCATCGCCAACCCGCGCGATCTCGTGGCGATCTCCGAGAAGATCCCGGTTCACTTCCAGAGCCGTTTCCTCGACCTCACGAAGGAAGCGCACCCGATCGAGTTCCGCGACCTGGTCTTCACCCTCCTCAAGACCTCCCAGGGCAAGTTCACGACCGAGTGCATCAATTTCCTCGTCGACAACGGCTACGCCGACGACCTCGCCTCGACGCTGCGCCGCTGGCAGGTTGAGCAGAATCTCCGCGCTCCCGTCCTCCTCTGGGTGGTCAAGAACCGCCACTCGAAGAAGTTCGCCAAGCTGCTCAATGAGCTGATCACGCCCCGCCTGCTCGGTGCGATTTTCTTCGCGATCGACTACGAGGCGCTGCAGGCCGCGAGCGCCCGCCGCATCCCGCTGGCGGACATCCTCAGCGAGGACACCGACCTGATCGCGGACCTGCTGTCGACCGCGGATCCGGAGACGGCCCGCGATCTGGCCAACACCCTCATGCTCAACCAGGGCTTCGAGGAGCTGACCAAGAAGTCGCTGCTCGCCCGCTTCATCAAGATCTTCCCGAACATCCAGTCGCTCGTCGCCAGTGACGCCGAGGGCAAGGAGGAGCAGCTGCTCGTCTCCCGCGCCAGCTATGACCGCAAGCGCGAGGAATACGACACGATCGTCTCGAAGAAAATCCCGGAGAACTCCAAGGCCATCGCCGCCGCCCGTGAGCACGGCGACCTCAAGGAGAACTCCGAGTACAAGATGGCCAAGCAGGACCAGCAGGTCCTCATGGCCCAGAAGACCCTTCTCGAGAAGGACCTCGGTCGCGCCCGCGTGACCGACTTCAAGGAGGCCACCATCGAGCAGGTCAGCGTCGGCAGCGTCGCGGAAGTCCGCGACCTCAAGACCGGCAAGACCACGGCCTACAAGATCCTCGGCGCCTGGGACAGCGATCCGGACAATCACGTCATCGCCTACAAGACGCCCCTCGGCCTCGCCATCCTCGGCAAGAAGCCGGGCGATCAGGTCAAGGTGAAGATCGGCTCGACCGAGGAAAACTACGAGGTCGTTTCCATCAGCCGCTACACGGCCTAACGCCGCGGCGGACGTTCCCTTTCAAGCCACCGGCCCACGCCGGTGGCTTTTTTGTGCGCGGCCGGCGCCTTCAGGCGGGCCACTCACTCCAGAAGTCGCGCAGGGACGCCGAGGCGCAGAGTTCAGAAAATG
>CAYZCV010000095.1:0-14220 GCA_964476965.1 uncultured Opitutus sp.
TGGTCTCAACAACGACCCGAGGCGTCCACATCGTCTCACCCCAAGGCCGGGTGGTTGGGCGAATTGGCACTGGCAGGGCGCACGTCAGCGAAGTTCGTCCGGGAAAGGTGGCTCTGCTCTTCTGGGATGGCACGATTCTCGATTCGGACTCAAATCTACTTGGCAGGGTAACGGCCGGCAATCCTCGGGACGCAGCCCTCGTCGATGGACGCCTTGCCGTCTTGGTCACGCGAACGGACCGGGACCCGATCATCGGAATCGTTGAAAATGACCAGTGGCTACCAGTAGAGATTCCCGGTTTGGCGCAAATTGGAGCGGAACAGATCGCCGCAAATGAAGAGTTCCTCTTTGCCGCCGGCCCCCGCGGTGTCATTCGCGTCCGCCTACCTTTGAAAGCCGCCGCACCACCATCTCCAGTCTGGAAGTGGTCCGGCACCGTCATCGGTACAAACGTGACCCTGAGCAACTCCTCAGAGGAATTTGTCGAACTCAGCCCTTCGCTTCAGGACCTTCCACCGGCTTCGTCGACTCGATTCAAGATCCGGATCAACGACGGAAAGTTGTCTGATGTCCAACCGGGAAGACCTCTCCAAGTTCCAGTGAGCTGGGGACGGACGGAGATTGCAACTCTCGCAGAAAGGAACGGCCTCGTCGCCGAAGAAACCTTCACCGTCTTCCGACCGTGGCCGTGGTGGGCGCGCCCATGGGCATGGCCTCTCCATGTAGGAGCCTGCGCCGGGTTAGTGTTTGCGCTGGCCCGACTAAAGATGCACCGACTCGAAAGAAAGAACCACGAGCTAGAACGGCGTGTCGCGCTCCGGACAGCCGAACTGCGCAAGGCAAACGCCGCCAAGGAGGAGTTCCTGGCGGGCATCAGTCACGAAATTCGCAATCCCCTCAACGGCGTCGTCGGTATTTGTGCGATGCTGGCGGATCGCGAGGTCGGGCCGCGCGAAAAGATGCTGGTCAGAACCCTGGGCGGCTGCGCGGATCAACTTCGGTCAATGCTCGATGACATTCTCGACTTCTCCCGAATTGAAAGGGGCGACGTTTCCGTCTCGGAGCAGGATTTCGAGCTCTCGTCGCTGATTGAGGAGTCCGCGATGGTCATGGATCCGGAACGGAGCGCCTGCACCCTGATCCTCCCTGATGGACCTGTTTGGCTCCATGGTGACTCGGGCAAGCTCAGGCAGATCGCCTGCAATCTGATCTCCAACGCGCTCAAGTACGGTGTTCCCCGTGAGGCCGGCATTGAAGTTCGCGTCGAAAACGCCGGCGGCGGCCGCTCGAGGGTTCGCATCGCCGTTCGCAACACCGGACCAACCATTCCCGCCGAGGAGATTCCTCGACTCTTCGATTCGTTTCAACGCGGCTCCCGCACCGCCGGAATTCCTGGTTCCGGCCTCGGACTCGCCGTATGTCGGAGATTGATTCGGGCCATGGGGGGACGCATCACCGCCGCGAGCGTCGATGGAGTGACGGAATTCGCAATTGAGGTTCGTCTGGCAAACGCCCGCCCGCCGTCCGGGGCCACCGAACTCCCCGCGATGGTCTCGCGTGCACTCGCCATCGAGGACGAGGACTACAACCGGATCGCACTCGGCCATGTCCTGCGCGCGCTCGGTTACAATGTGGACTGGGCCGCAGACGGAGCATCCGCGATCAAGCTCGCCAGCGAACGCCAGTATGACCTCGTTCTTACCGACTGGCGGCTGCCCGACATGGATGGCGGTCATCTTTGCAGACGGATCCTTGCACTCCTCCCAAATCCGAAGCCTCCCGTAATCGCGGTCACCGCTTACTCCACCGCGGAGAAACTTGAAGAAGCCAAGCTCGCTGGGATGACCGGTTTCGTGACCAAACCGATCACCAAGGAGAAGCTTGCCCGCGTTATTCGCGGGCTTTCGGAGGGCCTGCAACCTCGGCGATCCCTCGACATCAACCTCGCGCCGCCCCTGCCCTCCCCGCTCGCGTCGCTGGGTGACTTGGCGCCCTCCTGCGAGGAGCTCGCCAGCAGCATTGCCGCAAAATGGCGAAGCACCACCACGTTGGCGGAACTTCGAGATCCGCGCACCCCGCGCGAAGCGCACGCCCTACGTTCGCTCTTGCTACTCGCTTCCGAGTCCGAGACAGCCGAGCAGGTCTCGCTCATTGAAAGTGCCGCGGAAGCGTCCGACTGGACCACGGTTGACCGACTGCTGCCGTTCGCCGCGGAGGAAATCGCCAAGACCCGCCAGCGCCTCAGCGTTTGATCCCGGAGCGCGCCCCGGCGGCGACGGAGTCATGCACCATCCCGTGTCGAATCGCATAGTCGATCACCTCCTCGATACGGTGCAGATCGAGCTTTCGCATGATTCGCTTCCGATGATCGGCAACCGTGCTGGGCGCACATCCAAGGAGCTCGGAAATCTCCTCATTGCTCAATCTTTGCCCGAGCAGCCCCAGAACCTGCTGCTCCTTTGAGCCAAGCAGCTTGATTGGCGAGTGGGGATCCCTACCGGCCGAGGAGATCAAGTCCATGATACGGCGCGACAAGATCACCGAACCGCCCATTGCCTGCTTCAGCACATCCACCAGCTCAGCTTCTGAATCGTTCTTGTGCACAAGACTTATACCCGAGGTCTGCAGCTTCTTGAACGGAAACGAGCCGGCGATCGAACTAAGTGCCACCATTACACCGCAATCACGCTTCTGGGCACGTTCCACGGCCCAGTCGATCGTGCTGCCGTCCCCTAAATCGATGTCGAAAATTGTTAGTCCGACATCGGCAAACTCAGCCTCACGCCCCCGGAGCTCAGCCATCGAGCCAATAGAAAGCACCTCATCGAAGCCGAGGTGCTTGCGCACGAGCCCCGTGAGATACTCGCGCACCAAAGCCTGATCCTCTATCACGGCAACCCGCATCCCTTAGCACTACCGCGCTCCCACAAAGCATTCAAGTCCGGTCGCAGGCAACCTTTGACCAGGGGCGGCTCCCAAACGGGGCCCCTCAGCGGGGGGCGACCGCGAGACCAAAGTACCCCGCCGCGTTGCCGTAGCAGATATTTTCGATCAGACGACCAACCTCCTCGCGGTCCGCTGGAATAAGGCCGGCCTCAACATCGGACCCAATCATGCGGCAGAGGAGACGACGGAAGTATTCATGTCGCACGTAGCTCAAAAAGCTCCGGGAATCCGTCAGCATGCCCACAAATCGTGAGAGAAGGCCGAGCTGGGAGAGCGCATTGATCTGCCACTCCATGCCCTCCTGCTGGTCCAGGAACCACCAACCGGAACCAAACTGGATCTTTCCCGGCTGCCGGCCGTCCTGAAAATTGCCGATCATCGTCGCAAACACGTAGTTGTCGGCCGGATTCAGATTGTACAACACCATCTTCGGCAATTTTTCCTCGCCTTCGAGCCGGTCCAAGTAGCGCGAGAGCCCCCGCGCTTGCGGAAAGTCGCCGATCGAATCCACGCCCGCGTCAGCTCCCAACTTTCGGAGCAGGCGCCCATTGTTATTTCGGAGCGCACCGAGGTGAAGCTGCTTAGTCCAGCCGCGCTCAGCATCCAACCGACCGAGGAAAAGCATCATGAACCAAACAAATTTCGCGACCTGATCGGGAGTTGCCGGCGTACCGCTCCACGCCGCCGAGAAAATCGCTTCGGCTTCGCGCTCGGTGCACTCGGAATCCGGGATGCTCTCCAGGCCATGATCCGACAAGCGGCCGCCCACGGAGTGGAAGAATGCGTGCCGCTGATCGAGCGCCTGCAGGAAGGTCGCAAAGTTCTTCACGTCGATGTTCGACCGTGCCGCGAGCAAATCACACCAGGCCCGGAAGGCCACCGGTTGGTCCACGATCATCGATTTGTCCGGACGGAAGGTCGGATAAACCCGCGTCGTCAATCCGCTGCGGGCACAAGCCTGGTGGTGCGCCAGCGTATCGGTCGGGTCATCGGTCGTACAGACAACCTTGACCTGGAAACGATCCATGATGCCGTGGACCGACATTTCGCGGGTCGCAAGCCGCGCATTGGCTTCCTCCCAAATTCGCGGGGCGTTGCCCTCGTTGATCAGCAGATCGATCCCGAAATATCGCCGAAGCTCAAGGTGTGACCAGTGGTGAAGCGGGTTGCGGACGAGCTGCGGGACTGTCCGGGCATAGGCCAGAAACTTGTCGTAGTCGGACGTCCCCGCGCCCGTGATCAGCTCCTCCGCCACCCCATTCGTCCGCAAGGCCCGCCACTTGTAGTGGTCCCCCGCCAACCAGATTTGCGTCAGATTCTCGAACTGGCGATTGCCCGCGATCTGGTCGGGAGGAAGGTGACAATGGTAGTCAAAGATCGGCTGCCGCTTCGCATGCTCGTGATACAGCAGCCGTGACCACTCGCTAGTGAGGAGAAAATCCTCGTGCAAAAAAGGCTGGGCGGAGGGCATCGGGGAGAAGGCTGGAAGTTATCAGACTAAACGCGCGGGCCACCTTGGGCCAGCTTGCGCGCACGAAGGCGGAGCCCATTCAAACGGATGAACCCCGTCGCATCGCTCTGATTGTACCAGCTCTTGACCCCCTCCATGGAGGCAATCTTGTCGTCGTACATCGAATACCGCGACTTGCGACCGCAGGTGATGATGTTGCCCTTGTACAGCTTGAGCCGGACCGTGCCCGCCACGAACTTCTGGCTCTCGTCAACCAGGGCCTGCAGCGCCTCGCGTTCCGGCGCATACCAGAAACCATTGTAGACCAGCTGGGCGTACTTCGGAATGAGCGAGTCGCGCAGCTGGAGGACCTCGCGATCGAGTGTCAGTGACTCCACCTGGCGGTGGGCCTGCATGAGAATGGTGCCGCCGGGCGTCTCATAGACGCCACGGGACTTCATCCCGACAAAGCGGTTCTCAACGAGATCGACACGTCCAATGCCGTGCTTTCCGCCGAGACGATTCAACTCCTTCAGAAGCTTGCCCGGGGTGAGCTTGCGTCCATTGACGGAAACGGCGTTCCCCTTTTCGAAATCAATTTCGACATACTCAGGCTTGTCAGGAGCGTCCTCGGGGGAAACCGACAACTTGAACATGCCCTTGTTGGCCTTAGTCGTTGGATCGAACCAAGGATCCTCCAGAATGCCCGCTTCGTAGGAAATATGGAGGAGATTACGGTCCATCGAGTAGGGCTTCTTGAGGGAAGCCTCGACCGGGATGTTATGCTTCGCGCAGTAGGCAATCATCTCCGCCCGTCCGGGGAACTTCTCGCGATAGGCCTCAATCTTCCACGGCGCGATGATGTTCAGCTTGGGATCGAGGGCCATGTAGGTCAGCTCGAATCGGCACTGGTCATTGCCCTTGCCCGTGGCGCCATGCGCAACGGTATCAGCTTTTTCCCGGTGGGCAATTTCAACCTGGGCCTTGGCGATCAAAGGACGCGCAATGGAGGTGCCGAGGTAGTACTGCCCCTCGTAGATCGCGTTGGCGCGAATCATCGGAAAGATGAAGTCGCTCGCGAACTCCTCGATCAGATCGAGGGTGTAGTGTTTGGAGGCGCCGGTCTTTCTGGCCTTTTGCGGGAGACCCTTGAGTTCCTCCTCCTGGCCGATATCGGCCGCGAAGGTGACGATCTCTGCGTCGTACGTTTCCTTGAGCCACTTGACGATGACCGAGGTGTCGAGGCCACCGGAGTAAGCGAGAACGATTTTCATGATGGATCGGGGGATAAGTGAGGTTGTCTGAGGTGTGGTCAGGCGCGCGGGCGCTGGGCGAGGACAGCCATGATCGCCTTCTGCATGTGCAGCCGGTTCTCAGCCTGGTCGAAAATGATGCAGCGGGGACTGTCGAGGACCTCTTGCATGACCTCCTCACCAGCATGGGCCGGCAGGCAGTGCATGAAGAGAGCATCCGGTTTGGCCGCCGCAAAGAGTTTACCGGTCACCGCGTAGGGTGACATCAGCCGGATACGTTCCTTGGTTTCCTCTTCCTTGCCCATGCTGACCCAAACGTCGGTATAGACGATATCCGCTCCAGCCACCGCCTCGTAGGGGTCATTCGTGAAGTGGTAGCGTCCAGCCCACCCTTCCTTGGCCAGTTCCGCCTGAATTTCTTTGCCCGGCGCAAAGCCCGCCGGACCGGCCAACGAAAGGGTCATTCCGAACAGATTTGCACCCAGAATCCAGGAATTCGCCATGTTGCAGGCGGTGTCACCCAGAAAGGCAATCTTGCGCCCCTTCAAAGCAGCGAGCAAATCTCCGCCCGGTGCAGCCCAGCGCTCTGCTGCAGTGAAAGCATCGGTGTAAATCTGGCACGGATGCAGAAAATCGGTGAGGGCGTTGATGACGGGGATCGTACCCGCGGCCGCCAGACGTTCGACATCGCTATGATCGTAGGTGCGAACGATCAACCCGTGCACAAATCGCGAAAGCACCCGCGCCGTGTCCTCGATCGATTCTCCCCGGCCCAATTGGATGTCGTTGCGGTTGAGAAAAAGCGGGTTGCCGCCGAGCTCATGGATGCCGACCTCGAAGGACACCCTTGTCCGGGTGCTCGACTTCGAAAAAATCATCGCCCACGTCTGCCCAGCGAGCACCGGGGGCGTGTGTCGCCCGCGCTTTTGCTTCAGCTCCCGCGCCAGCGCGAACACTTCAGCCATCGCCGGGTGTCGCAGGTCGGTCTCCTTGAGAAAATGCTTCATGGGAAGAAGCAGACATCCCTACAGGGCGGGACCGGCCCCGACGAGTGGAAAATCAGACTGGCGACCACGGCGTTCGAGGTAGATGCTCCTAGGCGCCCGAGCTCTTGAGCACGCTGCGGATAATTTCCACGGAACGCGCGAGTTCCTCCGGCGTCGCCGTCAGCGGAGGAAGGAGGCGCACCACATTGCCTCCCGCCATCGGAGCCAGTAGCCCGGCCTCCCGGAACCCGGCCACGAACGGACCCGGGTCAGCGGTAAACTGAAGCCCAATCAGGTATCCCTGGCCACGCACGCCCGATACCCGCTGCGGGAAATCCCGGGCCAGCTGATTGAGGGCTGTGATCCACGGCACGCTGTTGAAGGCAACCTTCTCCAGCAGACGCTCGGACTCGATGACGTCCAAGACCGCGAGCGCAGCGGCACACGCCAGTGGGGTGCCACCAAAGGTCGTACCATGCATGCCCGGCTGAAAAAGGTCAGCGCTGGTCGCACCGATCCAGACCGCCCCAATTGGAAATCCGCCGCCCAAGCCCTTCGCCATCCCAATCGCATCCGGACGAACTCCCGCGTGCTCGAACGCAAAAAAGCGACCGGTACGTCCAATACCGCACTGCACTTCATCCAGCATCAGCAGCAGGTTGTGCCGGCTGCACAATTCCCGCAGACCGATGAGAAACTCCTTCGTTGCGGGGTGGACTCCGCCTTCACCCTGGATGGTTTCAACGAAGATGGCGCACGTGTCGCCGTCGATCAGTTCGGCGAAGCTCGCCAGATTGTTGAACTCGCCAAAGGCGAAGCCCGGCACCATCGGCCGGAACCCTTTCTGGATCTTTTCCTGCGGCGTGGCGCTCATGCCGCCAAACGTTCGGCCATGGAAAGCCTGCTTTGCGCAAAGGATCCGGTAGCACCGCCCCTCCTCGCCGCCGGCCTTCTTCATTCCGTGGAGCCTTGCCAACTTGATCAGAGCCTCGTTGGCCTCGGCGCCACTGTTGCAGAAAAACACCCGGCCCGGACCGGCCTGCCCAACCAGCCGACGGGCCAGCTCAGCTTGGTTCGGATTCCGAAAGAGGTTGCTCGTATGAATCAACTCCCCCGCCTGGCGCTGCACGGAAGTGACCCAATGCGGATGGCAGTGACCAAGCGCACTGACCGCGATACCCGAGGTGAAATCCAGAAATTTGCGCCCCTGGTCATCCCAGACCCAGGAACCTTGTCCGCGAACCAGCGTCAGCGCGGATCGCGCGTAGTTCTTCAGAACGTGCGCGTCATAGAGATCAGCGGTGCTCGTGCGGACGATGGAGGGACTGCTCATGAAATTGTCGGGTGATCGTTGAGGATCCGACTACCGCCAGCATGGGCAGTCAGCCGAAAAACGCGAACCAACAGGTACAGCAGCCCTCAACCGTGGACAATCTCCGTCCCGATGCCGCGGTCGGTGAAGATCTCCAGAAGCAGGCTGTGAGGAAGCCGGCCATCGATGAAGTGCACCCGCTGCACGCCCTCCTGCAGGGCGCGAATCGCGCTCATGACCTTGGGCCGCATTCCTTTGTCGATCACACCCTTCTTCTTGAGCTCATCCACTTGGGAAATCTTCAGGGTGGAGATGAGCGAGGACGGGTCAGACGGATCCGCCAGCAGCCCGGGAACATCACTCATGTAGACAAGACGGCGCGCCCGGAGCGCACTGGCCACCCGACCGGCGACCAAGTCAGCATTCACGTTATAGGGTTTGCCATCGTAGCCCTCAGCCACAGGGGAAATGACCGGGATAAAGCCATCGGCGATCTCCTTTTTGACCAACTTGACCTTCACTTCGGTTACCTCGCCGACAAAGCCAAGGTCCACGGGATTGCCATCGTCGTCGACCAGAAGCTTCTGGCAGACCAGTACGCTGTCCCCGGCCAGCCCCTTGGGCTTGCCCTTGGCCGTCACGATAGCCTCACACACGTCGCGGTTGACGATATCATCCAGCGTTTTCTTCACGATGGCGACCGTCGCCTCATCGGTCACCCGCATCCCGTTCACGAAGTTCGCCTTCAAGCCGGACTGCTCCATGGCCTTGGTGATGGCCTTGCCACCACCGTGAACGACGACGACATTGATGCCGCACGCCGCCAGAAACGCGATGTCGTAGGCAACGCGGGTTCGCGCAACCGGATCGGGGTCATCCATGAAGCTCCCGCCATACTTGACCACGAATGTGGAGCCACGGAAATCCTGGATGTAAGGCAGGGCCTCAAGCAGCACCTTCGCCTTGGCGGTAATCTCGGTTACGTTCATCGAAAACTTGCGATCACCCGCGCTCGTCAGGCTGTCATCGGGCCACGGCCCGCCCTGCAGAATGGGTTCCGCGGGATTGGGACGGCCACAGCAGGGATGAAAATTGCCTTCACGTGTCGAACGAGCAGAAAACCGATAAAACACGCTGGGCCGGCATTTCCATACAATTCTGACCCTGCTGACCAAATTCACTTGGTCTTGTTCGCCGGGCAGCCCTGAAAATGGGCTTCACTCGGCGCCCGACTGCGCCCACTTCTCGCTTCGTGCCGAGTTCATCTCTGACCTTCTCTTCCTCCGCCGAACATCGTGCGTGGCTGGCTCGACAGGCCGACCTCCCACAGGGATTCCGCGTCGGGACAACCCGCTTTGACTTCATCCCGCGCGAGGCGCCGAAGCCGGCCAAGATGACGCTGACCCTGATCGCCCTCGATCAGCCGACCCCTGATTTTGCCGCCGTCTTTACCCGAAACGCGCTCCCCGGCGCCCCCATCATCGTGGGGCGCCAGCGCCTCAACGAACCGAATCTCGGCGCGATCATCATCAACAACAAGATCTCGAACGTGTGCGCGCCGGGCGGCGTTGAGACGGCCGAACGGATCTGCGCCGAGACGGCCCGCGTGCTAGGCCTCAGTCCAAGACAAGTACTGCCGTCCTCCACGGGCGTCATCGGTTGGAGCCTTCCGGTTGATCCCATCATGCAGGCCCTGCCCGCGGCGGCAGCGGCGCTGACGGCATCGTCGATTCTCCCCGCGGCCGAGGGGATCGTCACCACGGATCTCTATCCAAAGATTCGCTCCGCCCAGCTCGGATCCGGACGAATTGTGGGAATCGCGAAAGGGGCCGGGATGATTGAGCCGAACTTGGCCACGATGCTGGTCTATATCCTTACCGACCTGGCGGTCCCTCGCGAAACGCTTCGCACGCTCCTTCGGCGCGTCGTCGACACCACTTTCAACCGCATCAGCATCGATAGTGACACCAGCACGTCGGATACGGTGGTCCTCGTATCCTCCGGGAAGGTGCCCTGCCCTGACCTTGCCGGCTTTGAGGACGCCCTCCGAAGGATCTGCCAGGATCTGGCGGAGGACGTCGTCCGCAACGGGGAAGGCGTCCGCCATGTCATCCGGGTTCGGGTCAGCCAAGCGCCTGATGTGGCCACAGCGGCTGCGCTTGGGAAGGCGATCGTGAATGCTCCGCTCTTCAAGTGCGCCGTGGCAGGAAACGATCCTAACGTCGGGCGTCTGGTGCAAGCTGTGGGCAAGCACGTCGGCGCCTACGCGCCGACCGTCGACTTGTCCGGCCTCAGCCTTCGCATGGGGGGCATCGAGCTGTTTTCCGGCGGGGTGTTCCGGCTCAATCCAGACAAGGAGGCAGCGCTCACCTCCCACCTGAAGTCGGCCGAACTCTACTTGAGCAAGCCGACCCCGGAGGGGATCTTTTCCGCTCCGGTCGATTTCCCGGCTCACGAGCGCAGCGTCGAGATTGAGGTCGACCTGGCTCGCGGTGATGCCGAGGCCACCGTGCTTGGCGGCGATCTCACCCACGAGTATGTGAGCGAGAACGCCGACTATCGAAGCTAAGGTCTGGAATCAGACCAACCCGCTGGTCTCAGGGAAGCCGCACCAGAGATTCATGATCTGGATCGCCTGGCCGCTGGCACCCTTGAAGAGGTTGTCCTCGGCCGACGTGATCACAAAATTGCCCGTTCGCGGATCGAGGGCCGCCGACATATCCACGCGGTTCGTCCCCACCACATGGGCCGTGTCAGGGGTTTCACCCGTGGGAAGAAGCTGAACGAACGGCGAAGTCCCATAGGCCGCCCGCCACGAGGCATAGAGGGCCTCGACCGAGGGGTTGGCCGCCGGAACCGTGATGGTCGTCGCAATGCCTCGCCGCATCGGCGCGAGATGGGGGTTGAATTGAATGATTGCAGGGGCCCCGGTCCGGAGAGCGAGTTGCTCTTCGATTTCCGCCAAGTGCCGGTGCTTGATCAGGCCATAGGCCTTGACGCTCTCAGCGCGCTCCACGTAGAGGTACATCTCATCCACCTTACGCCCCGCGCCGCTTACCCCACTCAGCGAGTTCACGACGATGTGCTGCCGGGAGACGATGCCGTCACGCAGCAGCGGCACCAAGGGCACCAGCACGCTGGTCGGATAGCAACCGGGAGCGGCGACCAGCTTGGCTTCGGATTTCCACGTGGGCGGCGTGAGCTCGGGCAGGACGAATCTCGCCGAGGACAACAACTCCGGCGCATGATGCTTCCCGTAGTAACGCTCGTAGGTGGCAAGGTCCGAGATCCGAAAGTCGGCACTCAGGTCAATCACCCGCTTGCCCGCAGGCACCAGCACCTTGGCAAAATCCGCCGCGGCTCCGTGCGGGAGGGCCAGGAAGAACAGTTCAATGTCGCTCGCTGCCAGCGCCACCGGATCCGAGTCCACGAAACGGAGCCCCTGATCCTGGCCCCGGAGCGCCGGGATGACCGCCGCCAGCGGCTTCCCGACCTGACTGCGGGAGGTAACCGCGGCCAAGGTCACCCGGGGGTGACCAAGGAGGAGCTTGACCAGGAGTTCGCCGGAGTATCCGGACGCGCCAACGATGCCGACTTTCATGATGCGTGCAGTGGAGACAGATTGGTGATGAATTCCAAGAAGGGACCGAGGCCGACGCAGGATGCGCCGGCCCCCCGAAGGTTCGCAGACCGCAAAACAAAAGGCCGCCCCCGGTGTGGGAAGGCGGCCTTTGAAAAACGCAGGGCGTCCGACTTAGCGCTTCGAGAACTGGAAGCGCTTGCGGGCGCCGGGCTGGCCGGGCTTCTTACGCTCCTTGGCGCGGGGATCGCGCTTCATGTGGCCGGCCTTCTTCAGGGCGGCCCGGAGCTCGGGATTCATCTTCTGCAGCGCACGCGCGATGCCGTGGGCAACCGCGCCGGCCTGACCGGCCACCCCACCGCCGGAAACGTTCGCGACGACATCGATCTTCTCGCGAAGCTCAACCGTGACAAGCGGGGCATAGGCCTGCTTGGCGAAATTCTCGTGCGAGAAATAGGCCTCGAACTCGCGGCCGTTGGCCGTGAGCTTGCCCGTGCCTTCCGTGATGCGGACGCGGGCGGTGGAGGTCTTGCGGCGGCCGGTGCCGAGGAAAAGAGTGGCGGTATCAGCGCTCATGGAAATCAGACGGAGATTTTGACCGGGGCCTGCGCCTCGTGAGTGTGGGTGGGGCCGGCAAAGACGCGGAGCTTCGTCAGCATGTCAGCCGCAATGCGGTTCTTCGGCAGCATGCCCTTGACGGCGTGCTTGATGATGAAGGCCGGATTGCGAACGCGCTGCTCGCTCAGCTTGCGGTAGCTCTCGCCACCGACGTAGCCGGAGAAGAACATGTACTTGTTCTGCTCTTCCTTCTTGCCGGTGAGGACGACCTTCTCGGCATTGATGATCACCACGTAGTCGCCGGTGTCGACGCTCGGCGTGTAGGACGCTTTGTGACGGCCGCGGATGATGTTGGCTGCTTTAACCGCGAGGCGGCCAAGGACCTGTCCCTCAGCATCGATAAGATGCCACTTGGGTTGGACGGTCTCCTTTTTGGCGAGGAACGTTTTCATGAGAAAAGAGGGTTAGAACTAGGCCTGGCGGCGGGGCTGTCAACCTACATTTTGGGGGTCGAATAAAAAACCCGCCCCCGCGGCTGCGGGGACGGGTTTGGATGGAGGTCAGGAGGCTGCGCGACGGCCTTACAGGCCGATCGTGATGCCGGCCGTGACGAACAGGTGATCTTCCGAACCCGTGATGTCCGTCGTGGCGTACTGAACGCCAACGGAGGCCGTGGCCTTGTCGGTCAGCTTGTACGGGAGAACCGCGCCGATGCCGTAGTAGGTGTAGTTGTCACCGAGATCGGGCTCAACCAGACCCACCGTACCGGTGAGATCGAGGGAAAGCTTGTCGGCCAACGGGATGCTGTAACCAACCGAACCCTGGAACGCCCACGCTTCGAGCGTGAAGTCGTAGTAGGTGTAGAAGCTCGGGGTGAAGCCCGAGACCGTGCCGGTGATGCCGACATAGCCTTCGAACGTCGTGGTATCGAGGCCCGAGGACTTATCGAGCTCGGGGTAGTAGTACAGCGTAGCGCCGGTATCGACCTTCCACGTGTCGTTCAGGGGGAGGCCCATCCCGACGTAGAAATCGATCTCATTGTCGATGTTGCTCGTGATCGGCTGATTCGTCCAGACACCGGCGTACCAGTTGTCCTTAGCGATCTCGACCGACGGCTGGAACGAGTCCTCAGCGAGCTTCGTGCCGCGGAAGACGTATTCGCTGGCGTACGGGAAGTCGACCGTGATGGTGTACGACGAAGCGGGCTCCTGCGCTTGGAGCGAAGCTCCCGCCACGAGGGCAGCCAGAATGATTGCAGTCTTTTTCATAGTGTTGTTTTTCTGTAGTTTAATAAGTTGCCGTCAGACAACGGCGCCTCAAATCAAGACCACGAAATTGTAAAAATCAAGAGTTTACGCATTCGTGACCTTACCTTCGGCGAGATGAAGACCGACGGAACTTACCACTGTTCCGTCAGCAATCGTTGGGCCAAACCCATAAGTATATGCAAAAACTAAGATTAGTGGCCGGATTGCTCGGTTTCACCGGAGTCGGCCTCGGCGCTTTCGGCGCCCATGCCCTCAAGGAGAGCTTGGCCCTGAGGGAGATGACCTCGGCATGGGATACGGCCGTTCTCTACCAACTCGTTCACTGTTCGGCCATTTACGCAACGAGCCTGACCGGGCTTTCGCTGACCAAGGCCGCTTGGTTTTGGACCGCAGGCATCGTCTTGTTCAGCGGCTCACTCTTCGCCATGGCCTTGGGCGGACCCCCTTGGCTTGGCCCGATCACACCGCTGGGCGGGGTATCCTTTCTGATTGGCTGGTTCCTGGTCATCAAGTCAGCCGTCGGTCCGTCAGCGGCCAAGTGACATGCGCCTGCCGGCCGAACTTGCCTTGGTTCTGAGCGCCTTGCGGCGCACGGGACGCCCTCGCCTGGTGGGTGGGTGCGTTCGCGATTGGCTGCTCGGCATCGAATCGTCCGATTTCGATGTCGAGGTCGGTGGGATGACGTTTGAAAGCCTCCACGCGGTCCTTGCCCCCTTCGGAGCAACCGATGTGGTTGGACGAAGCTTTGGCGTGATTAAGTTGCGACTAGGGGACCACGAGTACGATTTCAGCCTCCCCCGGCGCGAATCGAAGACGGGGGCTGGCCACCGGGGATTTGCGGTCGCGCCAGATCCCTCGCTGGACGAT
>CAYZCV010000096.1:0-14082 GCA_964476965.1 uncultured Opitutus sp.
AAACTGGCGGAGAGGGGGGGATTCGAACCCCCGGTACCCTTTTGGGGTACGCGTCTTTAGCAAAGACGTGCCTTAAACCACTCGGCCACCTCTCCAAAAACTGAGGGAGCAGGCAAAAGCCCACCCTAGGTAAGGGCAAGGACTTTTTCCCGAAGTTCCCAGATCACAGGTCCGCGCTGGGGTTCCGCGACCTTCCCCAAACCAGCGAATTTTCGTGTCTTTCGCGCGGTGACCGCTTCTTTCTGTCGTTTTTCCATGCGCTTCCACAAGTACCACGCCCTCGGCAACGACTACATCGTCATGAATCCGGCTGACTTTCCCGGCTGGTCGATCCCAACCGAGGAGCAGACGCGGGTGATCTGCCACCGCAATTTCGGCGTGGGCTCCGATGGCATCCTGTGGGGTCCCCTCCCTTCCAAGCAGAGTGAATTTGGCCTGCGCATCTTCAATCCGGACGGCTCCGAGGCGGAAAAATCCGGCAATGGGCTGCGCATCTTCTCGCGCTTCCTCTGGGACCAGGGCCTGGTCAAGAATCCGAAATTCACCGTCGAGACGCCCGGCGGCCACGTCGAGTCGGAGATCATGGATAACGGCCGGCTCATCACGGTCGCGATGGGCAAGGTCAGCTTTGACAGCGCCAAGATCCCGGTCGTCGGCGCCCCGCGCGAGGTGATCAACGAAACAATCCGCATTCAGGACCGCGCGTTCACCTTCTGCGCCGCCACCATCGGCAATCCCCACTGCGTGCTCCCGCTGCCCGAGGTCTCGGAAAAACTCGCCCGCCAATACGGCCCTGACCTCGAGGTCCATCCGAACTTTCCCCGCAAGACCAATGTGCAGTTCCTGCAGGTGATCGACCGCGCCAACATTCGCATCGAGATCTGGGAGCGCGGCGCCGGCTACACCCTCGCCTCCGGCAGCAGCTCCAGCGCCGCCGCCGCCGTCGCCCACAAACTGGGTCTGGTTGATCGCAACGTCACCGTCCATATGCCCGGCGGCCAGATTGGAATCCGCATCGGCGATGACTTCTCCATCATGATGACCGGCACGGTCAACAAGGTCGCCGAGGGCGTGATGCATCCCGAGCTCTTCGCGGTGAAGGTCTGAGGACAGACACGAACCGCGAGAGTTTAACCACGGATCACACCGACTTTCACGGATCGAATCCCGAGCCTCGGTTGGCCAAGGTCAGACATCCGCTATCCGTGCCAATCCGGGCTAGCCGTGGTCAAAGCTCCGAAACAAAAAACCGGGGCCCCTCGCGGGACCCCGGTGTCGTGGCTAACGCAAACTTAAGTTCAGCTCAGTACTTGACGTTGCAGCCGTACGGCTCGGACGTCGCCTTGGCGACCGGCTTGCCGGCTTTCACGGCGGCGAGCGCCGAGAGAACGTAGTTCTCCGCCTTGGCGATGTCGGCGACGTTCGCGCTCCGGATGCTGTCGATCGCGCCATTGTAGACCAGCACGCCCGCGGGATTGATCACATACATGTGGGGCGTGGTCTTGGCATCATAGAGGCGACCCACCGCGGAGTTCTGATCGCGGAAGTAGGCGGTCGGCGCGGCGCCCTGCTGAGCCAGCCAGGCCGTGGCCTTCGCGGCATCGAAATCGCCCTGTGCGCCGGGCACGCCGGAATTGATGCTCAGCCAGACCACGCCGTCCGCCGCGGCGGCCTTCTGGGTCTTCGGCATGTTGCCGCTGCCGTAGTGCTTGATCACGAACGGACACTCGGGATTGACCCACTCAAGCACCACGGTCTTGCCGCGGTAGCTGGAGAGCGTGTGCTGCTTGCCGGTGATGTCGGTGAGAGTGAAATCAGGCGCCGGCTGACCGATGACCGGTTCCTTGGCCTGACTGCCGAGAACAAAAGCGGACGCGAACGCCGCGAGGACCAACAGGGACTTCAGAGGTGATTTCATGAGGGGGAATGTGGCAATTCACCCCTGAGAGATGCCAAGGCCCCTCCTCATTCCGCAAATTTGCAATGCCAGCCGGCGCGATTCGCGTTGCCGGTGGCCGGCAGCTGTCCAATCCTCACGCCCTGAATGGGATGGCTCGCCGACCTCTTCCGTACGGCGTGGGGCCTGGTCTACTGGAACCTGCGCAAGTCTCTGTACCGTGCCCGGCGCGGTCAGGACCGGTGTCCGTGCCAAAATCCGTCCGACTCCGGACTCGCCGGTGAAACCGGCTGCGAGGCCGCTCTGCACTGGAATCGCCAGGTCCGGTTTCGCCGGGTCTGCCCCCTGCTCAAGCCCGGCGCCGACGGCACCCTGCGGTGCTCGGTCAACGCCGAGGATGTCCGTCCCTTCTGGGGCCGCGCCGCCCTCTGGTACGGCGGGGCCACCTTCGGAACTTACCTGCTCGCCGTTCTCGTCGCGTTTTCGGTTCTTCGCGGGATTGGCTACAAGGTCACCCCGTGGACGCTCGCCTGGCCGCCTGCCTGGTCGACCCTGCGCACCGTCCGCAGCGAGTACTTTCTCGAGAAGGCCCGGGTCGCCTACAGCTCGCAGCGGATCAATGAGGCGATTCTCTCTCTGTCGCTCGCCTACGAATTGGATCCCGGCAATCACGCCGCCGGCATGCTCCTCGCCCAGCTCTGGCAGGTGGGCCAGGCCGCGCTCTCAGATCGCACGTATGTCCGGCTGCTCGACAACCACCCCGCCCTGCGTCCGGCCACGGCGCAGGCGTGGTACCGCGCCCTGCTGGCCCGCGGCGACTTCCGGACCATTGCCCAGCTCAGCGCCGACGCCCTGCGCTTTGATCCCGGCCAGGCCACCGCCTGGGTGCACGCCCTGTTCTTTGCCACCCGCAAATCGGGTGACCTCGCCCCGCTCCACCGCGCGCTTGCCGTCACGTCGCCCGCCCTGCCCGCCGACTTGCGGGCCCTGCTCGAGTTGGAGCGGACGGTCGCCACCTCGCTCCGGGCTCGCGGCGTGGAGGTGCTCATGCAACCCGCGGTGGACCCCGGCACCGCCTACTCCGCCTACTATCGGATCAACCGTCTGCTTCAGCTGGACGCGCCCCAGCAGGCGCTCACGCTTTTCGAGCGCTTCGGGCCCCGCCTGGGCGAACGCGAACGGGCGGCGCTGCAGCTCGATCTTTATGCCAAGCTCGGTTGGGACCCGCTCCGGCGCGCGACGGTCGAAACCCTGGTGGCCCGTCCGCTCAATCTGCCCACGGTGGAAATCCTCGCGGCCCACCTGATCCGTCACCCCAGTCCCGAACTCGCCCGGATCTTTTTCGCCGGACAGGCCGCCCGTCCCCTGCCCCCGATCGCGGCCAACTACCCCGGCTACACCGCGCTCTTCTGCCTGGCGGGCACCTACGGTGACACCGGGCAGCTCGCCGCGCTGGGCGATTCCCTCAAGCAGATCTCCGGTGCCAGCTTCGTGGCCCTGCGCGCCGCCGACGCCTTTTTCCGGCAGCCGGAGGAGAATCGGCGCATCGAGGCGGTGCTGCCCATGCTGCAACCGCTGCCCCTGGATGTGACCTACGCGCTGCTCGAGCGCTTCGGCCGCCCGGCCGTCCCCAATCCAAACCCCTGAGAATCGCCATGTTGCTTCGCCTCACCCGTCAGGAGCGCCAGGCGCTCACCGTCGTCGCCACCCTGCTTTTGCTCGGGGTGGTCGGTCTGTGGATCCTTTAGGACGGGCGTCGGTCTCGACGGGATCCCGTTCAAATCGAGTTGATTCGAAGGCCGGGCCATCAATGCTCGCATCCGAATTTTGTCCTGACGCGTATCGTCCTATGAAATGTCATTGGCCACAGCGATCGGTTCCCCGCTCTCGTCCGCCCTCCACGGCGGCGATGCCTGGCGACGTGATCGCATGACTTCCCCCTCGCTCCCTCCCGAGCCGGCGGATCGCGACCGCCAGGACGAAGACGCCCGGCTGCTGCGCCTGGTCGCCGCGGGCGACCGCGAAGCCTTTGCCCGGCTCTACGATCGGTTTTCCAAGCCCCTGTTCTCCATTGCGCTCCGGGTCCTGAATGATGCCCGCGAGGCGGAGGACATCGTCCACGATGTGTTCGTGTCCCTGTGGGAGAAGTCGGGCGGATTCGAGTCCAACCGCGGTTCCGCCTTCGCCTGGTGCGTGACCATGACCCGCAACCGCGCGATCGACCGGGTGCGGGCGCGCAAGCGTCGGGGAGAGCTGCTGAGTGAATCCGTCCCCTCCGACCTCGGCTATGAGGTCAACGAGTCCGGCACCGGCGACTCCGCCGACGAACTCTGGGGCAAGGAAAAGGCGGCCGCCGTCCGCGCCGCGCTCGCCAATCTGCCCGATGAGCAGCGCGCCGCGCTGCAGCTCGCTTACTACAGTGGCCTCACCCAGCAGGAAATCGCGGAGAAGCTCCGCGAGCCGCTCGGCACCGTGAAGGCCCGCATCCGGCGGGGCTTGCTCAAGCTCCGCGAATTTCTCCCGTCCCGGCTATGATCGACGAACGCACCGAAGAAAGCGCGGCGCTCTACGCCCTCGACCTGCTCGAGGGCGCGGAGAAATCCGCATTCGAGGCGACCCTCCGCCAGGATCCGGGCCTCCGCATCCTCGTCGACGAGCTGCGCCAGTCGTCCTCGGCCCTCGTGGCCGCCGCCCCGTCCGCCACGCCGTCCGCGGCGCTGCGGGCGCGCGTCCTGGCGATTCCAGCCCGTACCGCCCCGGCCACCACCGCCCCTGCGCCCTCGAATGTGGTGCCGTTCCGCCTGCCCGCCTGGACCGGCTGGGCCGCCGCCGCGGGCTTTGCCGTGGCCGCCGGCTGGTTCGCCCAACTCTACGTCGCCACCGAGGGTGAACTCGTGCTGGCCCGCGAAGGCGCAGCCATCGCCCGGGTCGAGACCGAGAGCACGCGTCAATTGCTCGAGGCCGAGCGCCTCCTCGCCCAGCGCCAGATCCTCGATCTTCGCACGGCCGAGACCCGCGTCGCGCAACTGCAGCAGCAGGCCGATCTCGCCTCGCTCAAGATCAGTTCCCTCGCCTCACTCCTCGGCGACTCATCCGAGGCCCAGGCCATTGCGGTCTGGAGCCCGGCCGCCCAGCAGGGCGTGCTGACGGTCGAGAAGCTCCCGGCCCTCGCCGCGGACAAGGACTACCAGCTCTGGGTCGTCGATCCGCAGTACCCCATCCCGGTTGACGGCGGCGTCTTCACCGTCGATCCGGCCAGCGGCACCGCCCGCTTGGAATTCCGCCCGAAGCAGCCCGTCGCGCAGGTCGCCAAGTTTGCGATCAGCCTCGAGCGCAAGGGTGGCGTGCCCAAGGCCGAGGGCCCGATGGTGCTGCTGAGTCCCTGAGCGCCCGATCCGGCCAGGAGCCCGGCGCGGCCCGCGCTTCATTTTGCCACTTGCCTCTGGCTGGCTGGCCCCGAAGCCTTGCCCCCAGCCATGGTCATCAAACCCAAAGTTCGTGGATTCGTGTGTGTCACTGCTCACCCCGGCGGCTGTGCCGCCCAGGTGCAGGAGCAGATCGATTACGTGAAGGCCAAGGGCCCCGTCAAAGGCGGCCCCCGCAAGGTCCTCGTGATCGGTGCCTCCACCGGCTACGGCCTCGCGTCCCGCATCACGTCCGCCTTTGGCTCCGGTGCCTCCACCGTCGGCGTCTTCTTTGAGCGTCCCTCCGAGGAGGGCCGCCCCGCGACCCCCGGCTGGTACAACACCATCGCGTTCACCCGGGCCGCCAAGGCCGCCGGGCTCTACACCCGCAATTTCAACGGCGACGCGTTCTCCGACGCGATCAAGCAGGAGGTCATCGCCGCCCTCAAGGCCGAGGTCGGCCCGGTGGACCTCGTGGTCTACTCCCTCGCCTCGCCCCGCCGCACCCACCCCAAGACCGGCGTCGTGCACAAGTCCGTCCTGAAGCCGGTCGGCACGTCGTACACGAACAAGACGGTCGACACCGACAAGGGCCTCGTCAGCGAGGTCACGATTGAGCCGGCCAACGAGGCCGAGATCGCCGACACCGCCGCCGTCATGGGCGGGGACGATTGGGAACTCTGGATGAACGCCCTCAACGACGCGGGCCTGATCGCGCCCGGCGCCACCTCCGTCGCCTACTCCTACATCGGGCCCGAGGTCACCTGGCCGATCTACAAGAACGGCACCATCGGCCTCGCCAAGAACGATCTCGAGCGCTCCGCCCGCAAGATCGACGCGATGCTCAAGGTCAACGGCTACGGCCGCGCCTTCATCTCGGTCAACAAGGCGCTGGTCACGCAGGCCAGCTCGGCCATCCCCGTGGTGCCGCTCTACATCTCCATTCTCTACAAGATCATGAAGGCCAAGGGCACGCACGAGGGCTGCATCGAGCAGATCCAGCGCCTGTTCGCCACGCAGATGTACAACGGCAGCGCCCTCACCTTCGACGAGGCCGGCCGCGTCCGCATCGACGACTGGGAGATGCGCCCCGAGATCCAGGCCGAGGTCGCCAAGATCTGGCCGCAGGTCACCACCGAGAATCTCGCCGCCCTGACCGACATCGCCGGCTACCGCACCGAGTTCCTCAAGCTCTTCGGCTTCGGCCTCCCCGGGATCAACTACGAGTCCGAGGTCGAGCCGCACCTGCCGATGGAATAAGGCAGGAAGCGACCGTTCTTCTCTTCGCCTAACAAGACCCGGGTATCCCCCGGGTCTTTTGCTTGGTGCCGGCCGCTCGGACCAAATTGCCCGCGGAACCCACAGAAAGACGCGGAATCAGATCTCTTGAACAGGAGCGAACCGAGTCGAGCCGGAGGTTCGATCCATGCTTGAGCCCGATCTCTCGGTTCTCTCCGCTGCCTCCTGGACAAGGAATCGTGAATCATCTCCGCAGGTCGCGGCGGGCAACCCCGAATTGGGCGCAGCTTGTCTCTGCGTCTCTGCGGCTCTGCGCGCCTTCGGTTGCTTAAACCGTCGTTCGTTTCCGCGTCATTCCGCGTGTTCCGCGGGCCTAACGGCCTTAGTTCTTCAACTCGACGACCACCTGGATCTCGGTCGTGCAGTTCCGCGGGAGTCCGGACACGGACACCGCCGCGCGGGCGTGCTTCCCGGCGTCGCCAAAAACCGCGACGAACAGATCGCTCGCCCCGTTGATGACCGCCGGGCTATCGGCAAAGCCGCTGATGGCGTTCACGAAGCCGCCGACGTAGACAAATTTCTGGACGTTCTCCAGCGAGCCGGCCGCCGCCTTGATGTTGGCCAGCGTGTTCAGGGCGCAAACCTGCGCCGACTCGTAGCCCGTCTTGACCGTCTGCTCGCGTCCCACCTGCCCCGTGTGCGTCGCCTTGCCGTCCGCCACGCAGACCGTGCCCGCGCAGTAGAGCAGATTCCCCGTCCGCACCGTGGGCAGGTAATTGCCCCCGGCGGCAGGCGCGGGCGGCAGTTTGAAACCAAGTTCGGCGAGCTTTGCTTCCGGGTTCATGCCGTCACTTCACAGCATCCCCCCGACCGGCGCAATCCCGGGCCGATGGCTCCCGAGATGCATTTCGATTTACGGGTCGTGACGAGGCCTGCCAAGAGCGCGGGGCGCGGGTCCGCAGAATCTGTGCGGCGTGGCTCGTCCACGCCCTCGGAAGGCACGCACGAGACGCGCCCCTACGTCCAACGCGAAATCAAGCGGCCAGTCGTCCGCGGTCCCCGAGGCCTCACGGGCCGGCGCGATCATCGGTCAGCGCCGCGGGCAGCACAAAGGACTCGGCCTTCGCCTGCGCCGACACGAGGCCGGCGTCGCGCAGCGCCGTGAGTTGCCGGTTCAAGCGCGAGGACCGGATGCGGCCAATCGCATCGCCGGCCGCCAACTCGCCCGTGACCAGTCGGCGTGCGATCATCTGGTCGCGCGAGTACGTGAGCAGTTCCGCCGAGGCCTGCGGGTTTCGCCGGAGGATCTCGGCGTGGGCCGGCGCCGGATCGCCCTCGATGTAGTCCTGCCAGCCGCGCAGCGAAGCGGCCACGAAGGCCTGCACCAACGCGGGCTCGGACCGGGCGAGCTCGCGCCGGGTGAACATCACATGGTACGCATCATAGCCGGAATCGGCGATAAGCAGCGCCCTCACCTTCACACCGTTGCGCTCGGCGAAAAACGGCTCGTTGGTGATGAAGCCCTGCTGGATCGCGGTGGGATCGGCCATGAAGGCCGCCAGTCCGTAGGTGAGCGGACGCAGGTTGAACTCCACGCCGTAACGTTTCTTCAGATACGGAATCCAGACCATGCTCGGGGCCGCGATCACGGTGCACCCGTTCAGGTCGGCGAAGCTGCGGACCGGACTGTCGGCGTGGACCAGCAGCGCCTGGGGATCGTGCTGGAGGTGCGCGGCGATCACGACCACCGGCAGGCCCTGGTCCTGCGCCGCGAAGAGCAGATCACTGCGATTCAGGCCAAAATCGGCATCGCCCCGCGCTACCTTGAGATTGACCTGGGCGTTGACCCCGCCGGGCAGCAGTTCGACCGCCAGGCCCGCCTCCGCGTAGTAGCCCCGGGCCAGCGCCTGATAGAAGCCCCCCTGCTCGGCCTGCGGTAGCCAATCCGTCTGCAACACAATGCGGCGCAGGGCCGGCGGCCCGTCGCCGGCGGCGGCCGGCTTCGCGGGCTCCGGACGCGAGCACCCGGCCCCCAGAAGGAGGAGCCCTGCCAGCACTCGATTCAGGACGGCACGCATAGCCGCGTGGATTCATCAGGAATGAACGGCCAGCGCCAGCCCCAAAGATTGCGCTTTCGGGCCGGGCGGCCATCGTAGCCGGCGTGACCCTGGCAGATTGGCAGTCCCTCTCCCGCCGCGACCCGGCGGCCGCCGCGCGCAAGGTCCGCGACGGTTTCAGCCGGCTCCCGCCCGCGCAGCGCCGGGCCATCCTCGCGTGGGAGACGCCGGAGTGCGACCTCGCCAAGGCCCTCGCCGTCGCCCCGGCCGGCGCCCTCGCCGGCGTTCCCTACCTGCTCAAGGACCTCTATGCCGTGGCAGGCGTGCCCACGCTGGCCGGCGGGACCTTCACCGCCGACATCCTGCCCCGGCCCAAGAGCGACGGGCGTCTGGTGCAAAGCCTGCGCGCCGCCGGCGGCGCCCTCGCGGGCAAGACGCACCTCCACGAGTTCGCCTACGGACTGACCGGGGAAAACGCCCACCACGGCCATGTCGACCATCCGCACCATCCGGGCCGGACCAGCGGTGGCTCCAGCAGCGGATCCGCCGCCGCCGTCGCCGCGGGCATCGTGCCCTTTGCCATCGGCACCGACACCGGCGGGTCCATCCGGGTCCCCGCGGCTTTCTGCGGCCTGTATGGCCTGCGCCTGACCCCGCACCACGCCTGGATCGCTGATGCGTTTCCGCTCGCCCCGTCGTTCGACACCGCCGGTTGGTTCACCGCGCAGGCCGCCGACATGCTCACCGTCACCAGTGCCCTGATCGGCCTGCGCGCCGCCGACCGGGAGCCCCGCGGCTGCAGTCTGGATTTCGACGCCCTCGACCAACCGGCCGAGCCCGATGTCCGATCCGCTCTCGACCAAGCCGCGGCCAGCCTGACCCGGCCCGCCGATCTTGCGACGGCGCGCGATCTCACGCACGCCCTCGCCGGCGCGGCCGAGGCCTACGCCGTCCTGCAAAGCACCGAGGCCTATGCGGTGCACGCGGGCTGGCTCGACGCGCACAAGGCCGACTACGAACCCGCGGTCTGGCAGCGCATCGACCGCGGCCGCCGGTGGACCGCGGCCCAGCTGGAGGCGGCGCAATTTCGGCAGGCCATCATCCGGCTGCTGTGGACGCGCTTCTTCCTGACCTTCGACTTCCTCGTGCTGCCGGCGACCCCGTTCCCGGCCCTGCGCACGGCGGACTGCACGCTTGAAAACCGCAACCGGCTGCTCGCGCTCACCGCGCCCGCCAGCCTGGGCGGATTGCCCGTCCTCACCCTGCCCGTCCCCTTGGCGAATGGGCTCAGCACCGGGCTGCAGATCGTCGTGAACTCACCGCTCAGCCCGGTCATTCCCTGGGCGCTGGCGCGCTGGGCCGCCCGCTGAGCCGCCGGCCGCGGGTCGTCAGCGTTCCGGCAGCCCGAGCAGCGCGGCCGCGTTGGCGCCGAGAATCAGCCGTTGCGCCTCGGGCGTCAGCCCGACCGTCCGCACCTCGCGCACAAACTGGCCCAGATCCGCCTCGGCCGACGTGCGCGGATAAAGGTTGAGGGGATAGTCCGAGCCGAACAGCACCCGCTCCACCGCTACGTCCCGCCCGGCCCGAATCCACGCCCCCGTACGATAGATCAGGGGCGCCGCGGCCGTGTCGATCCAGACATTCTCCAGCGCCGTGACGTCCAGCCCACCCGCCCAGTGCGCGAGGATGAAGCGCGTCCGCGCATGGCGCCGCGACCAGCGCACAAAGTCGTCGAGCGGCGTGACCACGCGCCCGGGATAGGGCTTCATCACCGGGTCGGTGACATGCAGGTTCACGGGCAAACCGAGCTCACCCGCGAGGTCAAACAGCGCAGCCAGCCAGGGATCCTCCGCGTCCACCTGCTGCGAATGCGGCGAGAGTTCCCCGAGCCCGATCAGCCCGTCGCCATGCGCCCGGCGCACCTCGGCCAGCGCCTCCGCCCCGGCCGCGGGATGGACGGTCGCGAACGCCGACAGTCGGTCCGGATACCGCCGGATGCACTCCGCGAAGAAGCGATTCTGACGCACGCAGGAGTCGGGCTTCTCCCAATACCAGCCCAGCAGCACGGCCCGATCGACCCCGGCCGCATCCAGCGAACGCAGCAGCGCCTCCACCTCGGGAAAGCCCTGCACGGGCTGGCCGTCCGCGCGCACCCGCGCACAGAGCCGCGCCCAATGCGCTTCGCCGGCCGCCGCGGCCCAGCCGGCCGGATCCCGGTTGATCTCCGGCGGGTAGAGGTGGACGTGGCAGTCGACGACGGGCACGGATGACCTTTCGCCGGTCGCCCGGCCGGTCGCAACCCGGAACTCGGCGCCATCCGGGCGGCCGATACCCGGCTTGCGCCCGGAGGCCTTTTGCCCGACGCTGGCGCCATCATGTCCAAGGTTGTGAAGTTTGATCCCTCCGTCGCGCCCGTGCCCGACTTCGAGGCGCTGATCGGCGCGCTGCAGCACCGGCCGGGCAGCGCCTTCGACCTCAAGTCGGTCGATGACCGGCCCCTGTTCGGCACGACCCTCTACATCGCCAACTGCGCCCTCGACACGCGCTTCGGCCCGTTCCGCGCGTACATCTTTCAGGACATCATCGACAAGCACTACATCATCGCGCTCGCCTATGGGGACATCACCCACGCGAAGATGCTCTACACGCGTCTGCACTCCTCCTGCGTGACGAGCGAGACCCTCCGCGGCTGCGACTGTGATTGCGTCCAGCAGCTCGAGGGTGCGTTCAAGGTCATCGCGGAAAAGGGCAATGGCATCCTCTTCTACCTCATGCAGGAGGGCCGCGGCGTCGGCTATGTCGGCAAATCGCGCGACCGCATGCTGGTGCAGGCCTCGCTCGACCAGCTCTCCACCTTCCAGGCCTATGCGGCGATGGGGCTCAAGAAGGACCACCGCAATTACGAGAACATCTCCCACATCTGCCACCTGCTCGGGATAAATGCGGCCTTCACGGTGCTAACCAACAACCCGGACAAGGTCGATGCGCTCAAGTCCCAGGGCATCGTCGTCGCGGGGACCGAGGCGCTGGAGTTCGAGCCCTCGCCCTTCAATCTCGCCTACCTGACCTCGAAGGCCGCCGGCGGCCACATCCTCACGCGCCCGGCGGAAACCAAGGTCAAGCGCGCCCTGCCGCCCGAGCCCGTCGTCCCCTTCTCCCCTCACGCCCTGCCCGAGGCCAAGCGCTTCATCTACTCGGCCAGCTACTTCCTGCCGATGAAGCCGGTGGACAACGACGTCCTGCTCACCGACAGCCAGTTCAAGGAGCTCTTCAGCAAGAACACGATCGACCGCTACATGGCCGGCCCGAAGCCCCTCGTGCTCGGGTATCAGCTGATCCGCGACAACCGGTTCTTCGTGAAGATCGACACCGACAATCTCAACGCCTTCAACGCGCGGCATCCGAACGACCCGATTGTCGACCTGCTCACCACGCCCTACTGGTTCCGCGTCCACGTCTACTACGACATCGTGACCAGCCAGGAATTCGTGGTGCTCACCCACGGCACACTCCGCGTCCATGACATCCCCGTGGTGCGTCTGCACAGCGAGTCCCTCTTCAACCGCTTCCCGCTCCGCACGGTCGAAAACCGCGACAAGATGAAGATGTCGGTCAAGCACATCGTCACCTACGGGGTGGGCGCGATGCTGCTGATCTACAACGACGGCCGCGGCGCCGGCTTCGGGGCCTACGCCACCGACCTGATGATGGGCGAGAGCGGCCATGCCCTCACGACCGACGAGGCCTACCGCAAGATCGGCATCAACTACGACAGCCGCGACTACGATGCCTCGATCCTCCTGCTCAAGCACCACGTCCCCAACGAGAAGATCCAGATGGTGATGAATTCCCCCTCGAGCCTGGTGAAGAAGCCCGAGTACGCCGAGGCCCTCAAGAAGCACCGGATCGACGTGGAGCGCTGGATCTTCATTGATGACGAGTCCTAGGAAAACCCGAATGCCGAAATCCGAATGACGAATCCTTACCAAAGCCTGGCGCCCGTCGCCTCGGTTCCTTTTCGTCATTCGGATTTCGTGCTTCGTCATTCGCGAGCGTAGCGAGCGCCATGGATCCCCTCGGTCACGCGCTCCTCGCTGAGCGGCTAGCCCAGATTCCCGCGGTCCTCGCGGCGATGCTGCGCCAGCCGCCGGTCCCCCTGAAGGCGGCCACGCTCGCGTCGCAGCGCTTCATCATCACGGGCACCGGGAGCTCCGAAGCGCACGCGCGCTACCTCGCGATGCTGCTCAATCTGTACACGGGCCGGGCCGCGTCCTACCTGCCCCTCTCCGGCTTTGTTGACTCCCCGCCCGGCGCCTTTGCCGGCAAAACGCTGGTCGTGTTCAGTCAGGGCGTGTCGCCCAACGCTCAGATCGCGCTGCGCCGGCGCACGGAGTTTGGTCACACCCTCCTCTTCACCGCGACGACCCCGACCACGGCCCGCGCCGCCGGGAAGGCCGATCGCGCCGCGCTGCTGGAGTCGATCCTCGCCGGTGGCGGGGAACTCGTCGAGTTTCCGCTGGCCGAGGAGTACACCACCCTCATCCGCTTCGTCGGCCCCATGGCCGGCTACCTGGCCTGCCTGCAATTCGCCGCCCGCTTCGCGTGCTGTCGATTCCAGACGCCCGGCGAGGCCGATATCCTCCCGCTGCTCGCCGTTACGCCGCCGCCCGATCTGCTGGATGCCATGATCCGCCTGCCCAGCGCGTTCTCGCAGGGCTTCAATCTGGTGACCGCGGCGCCCATCTCGGATTTCGCCCAGAATCTCGCCTGCAAGTTCATGGAAGGGCTTTACTGGGCCTGCCCGCCGATCAGCGACTTCCTGCAGTTCGCCCATGGCCCCTTCCAGCAGATGAACGCGCACCCGCACCCGGTCGTCATCCTGCAGGGTGGCTCGGCGGCCGAGGCCGAGCTGGTGGCGCGCAGCGTGACCATGCTGCGCGAAGTCGGCCTGAGCGCCTTCGTCATCCGCGTCGATGCCCCGCCGCTCACCTCCATCTTCGGCTTCGAGGCCGCCCTCAACGCCCTGGTCTTCGCGGTCATGCGCCACCAGCGCGTCGACCAAGTCAACTGGCCCGGCAAGGGACGCGACGACCTGCTCTACGGCTTCTGCCCGGACGTCTGAGTCAGCTCGGTTGAAATCAGGGCCGAGATCAGAACCCCAGGCGGGTTGGCCACGAAAAACACGAGAAATGGCTTTCGGTTCGGCGACCACCGTCCGAGCGCCTATAGGCGCCGCGAGTGATCCTTGAGCCGTACGGACTTTTCGTGTTTTTCGTGGCAATTGCCCTCCTGCCCGTCTCGGTTCCCCTCCTGTTAAGATTTCTGTTCCAGAATCCGTGTTATCCGTGAAATCCGTGGTCAAAAAGGCCTTGGCGTCAGTGTCAGTGAAGACGGACCACGGCCGAACAGGAAAACGATCCGTCGGAGTTCTTAACCACGGATTACACGGATGGGCACGGATGGGGAAACCTCGGACCTGAAACCG
>CAYZCV010000097.1:0-6064 GCA_964476965.1 uncultured Opitutus sp.
GTGGCGTCGGCCTGGGCCTGCTTGACGATGGCGGCCGCCTCCTGCTGGGCGGAGGCGAGCTGGGCCCGCGTCTCCTCGGCGTACTTGAGCCCCTCGCCGATCTTCTTGGCGCGCTCATCGACGGTCGCGAGGACCGGCTTGAAGAAGAACCGGTAGAGGACGAAGGCCAGGATCGAGAAGCTGATGACCTGCATGAGCAGGTACTTGCCCTCGATGCCGAACTGCGACTGGAGAGCGGTCAGCTTGTTGGAGGCGTCGGACGCGGCCAGGATCAGGTTCATAGGAGCGACGGGGAAGGAAAAGAGGGAGGAACGCGCCGGAGTGCGGCGCGTTCCAGAGAATGCACTTAAGCGAGGAAGATCACGTAGAACGCAACGGCTTCCGCGAGCGCCATGCCCAGAATGGACTGGACGAGGATCTTGCCGGACGCGCCGGGATTGCGGCCAACGGCCTCGACGGCCTTGGTGCCGATCAGGCCTACGCCGATGGCGGCGGCGCCGGCGCCGACCGCGATGTGGAGACTGCCTTCAACTGCAGCGATAACGAGTGACATGGTGGTGTGTGTTTCTTGGGTTGTGGAGGCCGCCGTGCGCACGCGTTGGCACGCTCCCGGCGGGAAAGGGTCAGTGGGCGGCGTGGGGTTCCTTCTCGTCGCCGTGCTCGTGCTCATGCTCGTCGCCGTGATTGCAGATCAGGCCGATGTAGACGCTCACGAGGAGCGTGAAGACGAGGGCCTGCACCAGGCCGATCAGCAGCTCGAGGAAGTAGAAGGGAAAGGCGAAGAAGGTGCCGTGCAGCAGGTTCTCACCACCGAAGACATTGCCGAAAAGTCGGAATGAAAGGGACACCGGCCGGATGGCGATCGAGATGATCTCAATCACGCCCACCGCAAGGAACACGAGGGTCAGGAAGTAATAGATGGCGGCGGGCACTTCACTGCGGTTGGCCTTGTTGCCGAACAGATCGTGGAGGATCAGCTTGGGACCGGCGAAGCGCCAGATCAGCACCAGCCAGCCGCCCATGGCCACGAGGGCCAGCGCGATCGTGCCATTCATGTCGGCCGTGAACGGGCGGATGAAGGGCTCGAAGTGATGCGCGCCGTCCTCGCCGTGGCTCTCCATGCCGATCGTGCCGACACCGGGCAGCAGCCCCGACCAGTTGTTGATGAGAATGAAAACGAACAGCGTCAGCAGGAGCGGAAGGGCCGCGGGCGCGGTGCGCTTGCCCACGATGGGCTCGACCAGCTCGCGCACGCCGTCGATGAGGCTCTCGACCATCGCCTGGCCGCGGCTCGGGACGAGCGTGGGCTTGGATCCGATCGCCAGACGGACGGCCACGATCAGCGCGAGGGCGACGGCCCACGTGGTGATGATGCTATTCGTGACGGGAAGCCCCAACAGCTCGAACTTGGTGGCACTTGCCTCGACTGCAGCCTGAGCCGGGAGGCCGGAGAGGCCGAGCAGCGAGACCGTGAGGATAAACTGGGTGACCCGTGACATGGATGAGCGTGGTGTCTGGGAGGTTTTGAAAGGGTCTAACCAAGGCAAAGGGGGCTAGGTCCGTCAACCTCTGAAATGACGCGACCTAATAGCCGACGGCCCTAATAATTAGCAGGGCGCTCCCCTCCCCGATCAACGTCGTCGGGCGACGAGGGACTGGTAGCCCTCCGCGCGGGACTGGAAAACGGTGGGCTGCTCGAATGGCCAGGGGCTGGCGGGATCGATCTGCCAGTCCACATGGCTCGCGATCACCGCCGACGCCTCCGTGAAATAGGGTGCATAGTCGGTCCGAAAACAGAGCTGGGTGCCTGGCTCCGCCCGGGCGGCCAGCATCGAGAGGAAGGCGGGCTGGATCACCCGGTGCTTCCAGTGGCGACGTTTGGGCCAGGGGTCAGGGAAGAGGACGAAGAGGGTCGGTCCGAGTCGCACGTGAGCCGGCAGAGCCTGCAGCAGGAGGCTCGCCTCGGCGTGGATCCAGAAGACATTGGTCAGGCCGGCGGCCCGACTCTTGCGTCCGGCCCGGGCGAGGCGGTCCTCCAGCAGGTCAATTCCCATGCAAATCTCTTCGGGGTGGGCCTTTGCGTAAGCGGTCAGGAAGTGGCCATGCCCACAGCCAACCTCGAGCGTGAGTCGGGTCCGGCCGCTGAGCGCCGCTTCGAGCTGCGGATGCAGCTCCGCCAGGCGGGCGTCGCGGATGGCGTGGGCTTGTTCCAGAGGCATCCCGGGCGATATGCGCGGCCCCGCGCGACCGCTCAATCCGAATCAGCTCGGCAGGCGGAGCGGCAGGGTGAAGTAGAAGGCGCTCCCCTCCCCCGGCGTGCTCTCGGCCCACACGCGGCCGCCGTGCAATTGCACCGCGTGTTTCACGATGCTCAGGCCCAGGCCGGTGCCGCCCTTCTCCCGCGACCGCCCCTTGTCGACGCGGTAGAAGCGCTCAAAAATATGGGGCAGGTCCTCGGGCGGGATCCCCGGTCCATTGTCGCGGACGCAGATTTCCACCTCGTGGAGGACGCGCTGGGCCGACACCTGCAGGTGAGAGCCCCGCGGAGTGTACTTCAGAGCGTTATCGAGGAGATTCTCCAACACCTGCGTGATCTTCAGGGGATCGATCGGCACCTCGCCAACCTCGGCGGCAACCCGGCCGGTCAGCTGGTGCCCTTCGGCGGCCGGGCGGGCATGATAGTCATCGAGCACGGCGCCAATCAGCCCGGGCAGATCGATCGCCTCGCGCTTGAGGCCCGGGTTGCTCGATTCGAGCCGCGAGAGCGTCAACAGGTCGTCGAGCAGGGAATTCAGCCGCTCCGTGTGCCGCTGAACGGTCCGCAGAAAACGATCGCGGTCCTCCAGCGGGATCTCGTGGTGCCCATCGACGAGGGTTTCGACGTAGCCCTTGATCACCGCCAGCGGGGTCCGCAGTTCGTGGGACACGTTGGCCACGAAATCCTTGCGCATGGCCTCCAGCTTCTTCTGCTGCGTGACATCGTGCAGCACGAAGAGCACCCAGGGCCCGTTTTGGTTGTTGAGCGCCGGGATGCTGGTGCCCGTGACCTCGAGCCAGACGGTGCGGGAGGACTCGATGAACTCGATCTCCTGCCGGGGGGCGGCCGCGCCCCGGCGGACCGATTCCACATAGGCGAGGAACGGCGCGCTTTGGAGCACCAGTTCGAGCCGTTGGGCCAGGATGCGCGTCGCCCGGGGAAAAATGTCCTGTAAGGCCTTGTTGGCGAGTATGATGTAATTGCTGGCGTCGACGATCAGCACCGCTTCCTGCAGGGAACCGAGGGTGGCCTCCAGTTGGGCGAGGTGACTCGAGCGGAGCTGCTGGAGCCGGTTGGCCTCCGCGATGAGCTCATTGCTGGTGACGCAGAGGGAATCCCAGGCCTGGCCGAGGGAGCCAGGTAGGTCCTCCTGCAGCAGGGGCTGGCGCGTGAACAGGGCGCTGCGCAGGCTGCGGATCGCGCGGTGGTGCACCCACAATTTGCCGAGGGCAAACGCGAGGCCGAGGCCGAGGAGGATCGTGAGAAAAAGGAGCATGCGGGCGCGGGAGACAAGTCGGCCCTCCCCCGTTAGGAGGCGCTTTCCTGAGCCCGGCGCTCGGCCATGCGATACCCCACCCCGCGGATCGTTTCAATCCAATCGGCTTCGGTCCCCAGCTTTTCCCGGAGCCGGCGCACGTGCGTGTCGACCGTCCGCGTCTCAATCTCCGTCTCGTAATTCCACACGTTGATCAACAGGTGCTCGCGCGTCTGCACCCGTCCCCGCCGCTCCATCAAGAGGTGCAGCAGTTTGAACTCCGTGGCGGTCAATTCGACCGGCTTGCCATTGACGGTGACCGCATGGCGATCGGCCTCGATCGCAATCCCGCCGATTTGGAGGCGCTTCGGCTCCTCCGGCGGATTCTCGCCCAGACGCCGAAGAATGGTCTGCACGCGGAGCACCAATTCCTTGGTGCTGAAAGGTTTGCTGATATAGTCATCCGCCCCGATCTCGAGGCCCTGGATGCGATCGCTCTCCTCGGCCTTGGCCGTGAGGAAGATCACGGGGACCTTCCTCAGCTTGGGGTCGGCCCGCAGCATGCGGCAGATCTGAATGCCGGTCAGGTCGGGCATCATCACGTCGAGAATGACCAGATCCGGCACGAGCGAGCGCGCGGTGCCAATGCTGCGATTGGGATCGTTCAGCGTCTCGACCTGGTAGCCCTTCGCCTTGAGGTGATAGGCCACCAAGTCTGTGACATCGGCTTCGTCATCCACCACCAGGATCTTCTTGGGTTTGGCCTCGCTCATAATGTGACGGTTTTAAGACGCTCCCGGCGACCGGCCCAGCGGAAAACCGGGCCGTTTCACAAATGTTACAACGCCCCTGCCCCGACTCAAGCTCTTGCCGGCTTTAGGCGGACGTCGCTCCCCGACCCGCTTCGATGTAAACGAGTAAGATGCTGATATCCGCTGGGTTAACTCCGCTGATCCGGCTCGCCTGACCCAGATTGTAGGGCTTGAATTCGGCGAGTTTGAGCGCGCTTTCGCGCCGAAGTCCCCTCACTTGCTGGTAGTCCAGCCCGGCCGGAATCTTGACCCGCTCAATCAGTGAGAGCTTCTCGATCTGGCGCTCTTCGCGCTCCAGATAGCCCGCGTAGCTGACCCGGTAAATGACCTCCGCGCGGACCGCTTCTGACTCGCCCAGGAATGCAGCGGGATAGGCCGGGATCTGCCCCTGCCCTCCACTGGTGACCCGCCGGATATGGTCCCCCCAAGTCCCCTGCCCGCCCGGCGGCCGCTCCCGCTCCAGCCTGAGGATCCAGTCGGTTATACGGGCCTGCTTTTGCTCCATGCGCTGGAGCCGCGAGGTCGAGACCAGCCCATGGGTACGCGCATGATGCAGGAGCCGGGATTCTGCGCTGCCGTGATTGAACAGCAGCCGGTGCTCGGCGCGACTGGTGAACATTCGATAGGGCTCGCGCGTGCCCTTGGTCACCAAGTCGTCGACCAGCACGCCGATATAGCCCTCGTGGCGCGCGATCACCAGCGGCGGCTCGGCTCGGACCTTGTGGACGGCATTGACCCCGGCCACCAGACCCTGGGCTGCCGCCTCCTCATAGCCGGAGGTGCCATTGATCTGGCCGGCAAAGAAGAGATTCTCGACCTTCCGGGATTCCAAGGACGGAAACAGCTGCGTGGGCGGCGCGAAGTCGTATTCAACGGCATAGGCCGGACGGAGGATCACGGCCGATTCGAGCCCCGGGATGCTGTGGACCAGGTCGAGCTGCACATCAAATGGCAACGAGGTCGACAGGCCGTTGACGTAGTACTCGTTGGTGGCCCGGCCTTCGGGTTCGAGGAAGAGCAGATGGCGCGGCTTGTCGGCGAAGCGGACAAACTTGTCCTCGATGCTCGGACAGTACCGCGGGCCAACGCCCTCGATCTCGCCGGAGTACATGGCGGACTTCGTGAGATTCTCGCGAACGATCCGGGCGGTCTCGGGCGTGGTGTGAGTCATCCAGCAGGCGACCTGGTCGGAACCCGGCTTCCAGCCGAGACGTTGTTCGCCGGTGTGTTCCACGTGGAACAGATCGTCCGGATCGCGGGTATCGTGGAAGGCGAACAGGGTCGGGGAGGGGTCGCCGTGCTGGGCTTCCATCTTGGAGAAGTCCAAGCTGCGTCCGAGCAGACGGGGTGGGGTCCCGGTCTTGAGCCGCTGCAGTTCAATGCCCGCCTCGAGGAAGCTCGCGGAGAGGGTCTTGGCGCTGAAGTCGCCCAGGCGCCCGCCTTCGTTCTTATTCTGGCCGATGTGCATCAGCCCGCGGAGGAAGGTTCCGGTGGTCACGACCACGGTGGTCCCGGCGAAGTCGAGGTCGAGATTGGTGCGGACGCCGGTGACCTTTTGGCCCGTGTAGATCAGCCCCGTAACGGTTGCCTGGAAGATCTGGAGATTGGGCTGGAGCTCCAACGTATGCTTAAGCCGAAACTGATACGCTTTCTTATCACATTGAGCCCGAGGGGATTGCACCGCAGCGCCCTTGGACTCGTTGAGCAGTCGAAACTGGATCCCCGTCAGGTCCGTGGTGA
>CAYZCV010000097.1:6164-13554 GCA_964476965.1 uncultured Opitutus sp.
GCGCCCTTGGACTCGTTGAGCAGTCGAAACTGGATCCCCGTCAGGTCCGTGGTGATGCCCATCTCGCCGCCTAGGGCGTCGATCTCGCGAACCATCTGGCCCTTGGCCTGCCCGCCGATGGCCGGATTGCAGCTCATCTGCGCCACGGTGTCGAGGTTGCCGGTGAGCAAAAGGGTGGAGGCCCCCATCCGGGCAGCCGCCAGCGCGGCCTCGCAGCCCGCATGGCCGGCGCCACAGACGATGACGTCGAAGGGTGTACGATTGTAGATCACTCAGACTTTAAAGCTACACGGACAGAGGAGTTAGCCACAGATCAACACAGATATCCACAGATCCAGATTCGATCCAAAGCGAGAATTGTGGGTTTGGATCTGTGTTAATCTGTGTGCATCTGTGGTTAAGATCCACTTGCCGCCGAGGCAGACCTACTTGCCGATGCAGAAGGTCGCGAAGAGGTGGTCGAGCATGCGCTCGTGGTCGATCTTCCCGCCGATTTCCCCCAGTGCGTCGAGGACGCCCCGCAGATCGCTGGCGAGCAGTTCTGACGCGGCGCCGGGCCCGAGCTTGCCCTGGGCCGAGAGGAGACACTCCCGGGCTCGTCGCAGCGCCTCGGCGTGCCGGGCGTTGATGGCGATGATCTCCTCGCCCTGCAGAACCTGAAACGCGTCCGCCCGGCGCGTGATGGCCTCGATGAGCGCCTCCAGCCCTACACCCGTGAGCGCGGAGACCTGCCGGGCCTCGAGTCCGGCCGGGACTGCACAGGGCAGGGTGCCTTGAGCCAGCAGGTCGACCTTGTTCAGTACGACCACCGTGTTCCCCGCCGTCAGCCGTCCCGCGATTTCCGGGTGCAGGGCAGGGGCGGGTCGGTTGGCATCTAGCACCCAGAGAATGAGATCCGCATCGGTCGCCCGCTCCAGCGTCTTGGTGATGCCCATCTGTTCGATCGCTCCGGGGTCAGTTCTCAACCCGGCGGTGTCGATGAGCCGGAGGGCGTGGGGGCCAACCAGAATCGTCTCTTCCAGATAGTCCCGGGTGGTACCGGGCTCCGCGCTCACCAGCGCGCGCTCGTGTCCGACCAGTCGATTGAGCAAGCTGCTTTTTCCGGCATTGGGCTCGCCCAGGATGACCGTCTTGATTCCACCGCGCAGCAAGTCGCCGTAGCGATGCGTGGCCAGCAGTCGGTCGGTTCCACGTAGAACGTCGGCCAATGCCTGCCCCACGACCGCGCGATCTTCGGGCGGCAGGTCTTCATCCGGAAAATCAATGTAGGCCTCCACCCGGGCCAGCACGCCCAGGACCGACTCAGTCAAGCTTGCCAGATGCCTCCCGAGGCTGCCGCGCAGCTGCTGGTTCGCCGCGGCGAGCGCGCGCTCGCTGCGCGCGTGGATGAGGTCCATCACCGCCTCCGCCTGACTCAGGTCCATGCGGCCGTTGAGAAATGCTCGCCGCGTGAATTCGCCGGGCTCGGCCGGACGGCAGCCGCGCGCGTACAGATCCTCCAGGATGGCCTGCGCGATCAGGGGATTTCCATGACTCGAGATCTCCAGCGAATCCTCGCCCGTGTAGGACTGCGGTCCCTTGAAGAAGGTGGCGACGACATCATCAACGAGGCGTCCGTCGCGCGCGCGATAGTCGCCATGCGTGGCCACCCGGGGTGGGGGAGGGGTCCCGCTCACGATCGCACTCAGTTCAGCACAGGCCGGCCCGCTCACGCGGATCACCGCCAGCGCCGCGGTGCCCACCGGCGTGCCGAGCGCAGCAATGGTGTCGGACGGATATCCCATGCCGTACCGAAACGCGGCGCACTGCGAAGGGCAAAGTCAAAGCACGGGTGGGGCCGTGCCCAAGAATCCGAATGACGAAATCCGAATGACGAAAGGTCGAACCGATGCCTGCCTGCGCTGGCCCCGAGATTCCGCGCTTCGCGCCTTGGCGCGTGCTTACTTCCCGGACGCGACCACGATCGGGCTCACGCGCGAGCCGTCCGCCACGCGATCACCGGGATACACCACCACGACGGTCCCTTCCGTCAGTCCGTCGAGAATCTCGGTCTCGACGCCATTCGAGCGGCCGGGCTTCACTGCGCGCAGCTGCGCGCGGCCGCCTTCGAGCACAAAGGTCTGCCACGCGCCGTCGCGCTGAAACAGTGCACCCGCCGGCACGCGGAGCACATTGTCGCCCGACCACTGCACGATGCGCGCCTCGACGCGGTAGCCGTCACCGAGTGTCGGCCGCGCCTCAAAGGGATCCACAAAGTCTGCGATCACGTACACGCGCTGCTCCTCCACCCCGAGCGCGGAGATTTTGGTGAAGGCGGCCGGCTCCACCAGCCGCACCCGGGCCTCCAGCGCCTTCTCGCCGCCCCACTGTTCGAGAAACACCCGCGCGCCCGGCTGGATGGCCACGCCATCGCGCGAAAGCACCTCGATGCGCACCTCAAGGTCGGCCGGATCGCCGACTTCCAGCAGCGGAAATCCCGCCGGCACATTGCGCGCACTTTCCTGCATCACGCGCAGGATGCGCCCGCCCACCGGGGAGGTCACGGCGATCGACACCTCGCCCGGGGCCCCAGGCGAGCCGCGATTCAGCACCGCACGCGCCTGCTCGAGCTCGTACTCCGCCACCTGCAGGCCAAACGTGGCCGCGCGCTCCTCCTGCACCGCGGTCAGTTCGCGCGTGGTGGCGGCGTCGAGATCCTGACGCGAGATCACGCGTTCATTCGCCAGCGAGCGCGCGCGCTCCAGCTCCATGCGCGCGAGCGCGAGTGTGGCCGCGGCCCCGGCCTGGCGGGCCGACGCCTGCTCCCGCGCGCTCTCCGCGCCGCGCACGCGGGCCTCCGCCTGCGCCAGGCTGCGCGCATCCAGCAGGTCCGCCGCGCCGGTCTCCAGCGTCGCGAGGACCGTCTTGCCCGCCTCCACGATCGCGCCGGGCTTGAAATCAATGCGGCGGAGGTGACCCGCCACCGGGCTCGAGACCACATAGCGGTGCCGCACCCGGGTCTGTCCCTCCTCGTCAATCGTCACCAGCAACGGTCCGCGCGACGCCGTGGCGGTCTCGACCGGCAGCGGCCGCGGCCACAGGCCGGCGACGATGAGGGCGAGGAGCAGGGCGCCCCCGGCGTACGGCAACCAGCGCCGCTTGCGTGGAGCCAGCGGAGCATCGCCATCGAACGGAGCAGGGTTGGAATCAGAACTCATGGGAAAGGAGATTGACCGCGAAACACACGGAACGCACGAAAGGTGAGAGTGGAGAAAAACGGAAGCGTGGCCCTGTGAAGGTCGGGCTTCCTCCCCGCCGGTGGGGATCTTGGGTCTTTCGCGGTGAAGAATTCATGATCGTTCCTCAGTCGCGGGCCTTGAGCACGCCGACCAGGTCGAGCTGGTTGAGCCGGCGGCAGGCGAGCAGGGCCGAGGCGGAGGTTGCGAGGGAGACCACCAGCACCGCGAAGGCGTAGTTCGAAGCGGTCAGGATGAGGGGCAGTCGCACGGTCTCGGTGTTGACCGTGCTGATGATGGCCTTGGCCATGAAGGAGCCCGCCACCAGGCCGAAGGGAATCGCGACGAGCGTCAGGATCACCAATTCCCCCACCAGCACCGACCCCACTTCTCCGCGGCTGAAGCCCAGCACGCGCAGGGTCGCGAGTTCTCGTGCGCGCTCGGAGAGCGAGATGCGCGCGCTGTTGTAGACAATGCCAAACGCCACCGCCGTGGCGAAGCCGAGGTAGATGGTCTGCAGCAGCCCGATGCTTTCCGCGGTGGTCTGGCGGAAGCTGGCGCGCATGGCCTCCTTGATGACGACGCCGGCCGCCTGCGGTGTGCTCTTGATCGCCGTAAGAAATTCGCGCCAGCGTCCCTCTGCCACCGTGAGGCGCGCGCCGGTGATGCGATCGCCTTCCTGCAGCAGGCGGTTGAGCGCATCCATGTCCATGTAGGCGGCGATCCCCGCGAAATCCTCCGCGAGCCCGACGAGGAGCACATCGCGCACCGGACGTTCGCCGGTCAGGATGCGCAGCCGCACCGTATCCCCCGGGTGGAGACCGAGCGACTCGGCGAGGGCGCGGGATAAAACCACGCCGCTCGTGGGCAGCGTGATCTGGCGGCCGGAGCCGTCGATCACGCGACTGAGCTGCGCACCCGCGGGAATGCCCGAAAGCCCGAGCCGGCGCGTGCGATTGCCGGCGCGCAGTTCGACCGGTGCGCCGCGATAGGGCTCGGCGGTGATGACGCCCGGCAGGGCGCGCAGGTCGGCGAGCGCGCGCGGGGAGTTGGGCTCGACGAGCGACACGGTCACGGTCTGGCGCTGCGAGAGGTCCCACTGGAAATCGAGGATGTGGCTGATGCCGTCGCGCAGGGAATTCGGGATCACCAGAATGCCGGTCGCGAGCGCAAGCGCGGCGCAGGTGAGGGCGGCGTGGACCGGCTTGCGCTCAATGTTGCGCAGCGACATGCGGAACGTGACGCTGAACCAGCGGGCGACGCCGATCCGCTCAAAGAAGGCCGGGCGGAAGCTCGCCGGCGGCTCAGGCCGCATCGCCTCCGCGGGCGAGAGGGCCGCGATGCGGCGGACCGCCCCCGCCACACCCGCGAGCGCGGCGACGGCACTCGCGAGCGCGGCGGCAATGAGTGCGCCGGTCGCGAGGATGAATTTGAGTTCGGGAAAGCGGAAGAAGAGGTGGTACATGCCCACCAGCTTCTGACCGAGCAGGTAGCCGCCGAGCGCGCCGCCCAGCGTGCCGATGGCGACGATCACGAGCGCGAACTTGATGAAGTGGAATCCGATCTGCCGGTTGGTGAAGCCAAAGGCCTTGAGGATCGCGATCTGCTCACGCTGCAGCGTGATCTGCCGGCTCATCACCGCATTGGTCATGAACGCGGCGACGCTGAGAAAAACGAGGGGGAAGCCAAAGGACAGGCCCTGCAGCACGCGAATCTCATCGTCGACGCGCAGGTCCGACGGATGGTCTGCGCGGCCGTAGGCACCGAGGCCGCCGTAGGGTTCCAGCACGCGGTCGATCGCCGCGATGACCGCGCTTTCGCTGCCGCCCGGCGCGAGCGAGACGGCCAAGTTGTTGAACGCGCCCTCGAGGCTGTACGCTTCGGCGAGCTCCTCCTCGCGCATCCAGAAGACGCCGAACGTGCGGTTGTCGGGCAGCGCCGCGCCCGGTGGCGCCTCGAAGACGAATTGCGGCGCGAGGACGATGCCGGCGATGCGCAGCGGGACCTTGCGGCCGTTGAGGATGGCCGAAACGGTGTCGCCCGGCTTGAGTCCGTGGACCTCGGCAAACGCCTCGCCCACCAGGGCCTCGTTGCGCGCGCCCGGTGCGAGCAGGCGTCCGGAGCGCAGGTACAGCCGGTTGAGCGTCGGCTCACCGCGGTCGGGCAGGGTGTTGATCAGGCCGACCGCAGGCTCGTCCATGGAGGGCAGGTCGAGCGTGACCTGCATCGCGACGGACGGCTGCACCGCGGCGACGCCGGGCAGCGCGGCGATGCGCTCGGCGACCGACTTCGGGGCGCGCTTGAGCGAGGCAAAGACCTCGGCGAAGCGGTGACGCTCGTAGTAGTCCCCGCGCGCGCTCTCGAGCGACAGGATCAGGCTCCGCGTCATGATCATCATCGCGAGCCCGCAGGCCATCACGACGGCGACCGCCAGCGCCTGCGACTTCAGCGCCCGGAGATCGCGGAGCAGCTTGCGGTCGAGATTGTTCATGGCCGCGGACGGGGGCTCACCACGCGAGCGTTTCGACCGGCTTGGGGTCGGTGTTGGTACGAGCCTGCTGGATTCGGCCGTCGGACAGCGTGAACACGCGGTCGGCCATCTCGGCGAGAATGGCGTTGTGCGTGATCACAACGGTGAGGGTGCCGAGCTCGCGATTGATGCGCTGCACGGCGGAGAGCACGGTGATGCCGGTCTTCACGTCGAGCGCGCCGGTGGGTTCATCGCAGAGCAGGACCTCGGGCCGCTTGGCGATGGCGCGCGCGATCGCGACGCGCTGCTGCTCGCCGCCGGAGAGCTGGGCCGGGAAATGATCAGCGCGCGGGGTGAGGCCGACGAGGTCGAGCGCCTCGGAGGTCGGCATGGGGTGGCGGGCAACCTCGGTGATCAGCGCGACATTTTCGCGCGCGGTCAGGCTCGGGATCAGATTGTAGAACTGAAAGACGAAGCCCACGACATCGCGACGGTAGCGGGTGAGGCCGTCCTCGTCGGCCTTGCCGAGATTCCAGCCGCGGTAGCGCAGGGTGCCCGCGGTCGGCGAATCGAGGCCGCCGAGCAGGTTGAGCAGGGTAGACTTGCCCGAACCGGACGCGCCGAGCAGGACCACGAGTTCGCCGGGATGGAGGTCGAGATCGACGCCGACCAAGGCCTGAACCGCCGACGGGCCACTGCCGTAGGTTTTGCAGAGACCGCGCACCTCAAAGGCGTGCTCGCCCCTGCCGGCGGGCATGGTCTGGGCGGCGAGGTCGGCGGTGTTCATGGCAGAGGGCGCCCCCGGGAGCCGTCGGCGGGCGGCGCGGGAAGGAGCCCGAGGAGGACAGTCCGCATCAACGTGCAAGGACCCCCGCGCGTCAACGGCGCTGCGCCGTTCTTGTTAATCGTTGCATGCCGATACTTAACGAAAAGCCGGGCGGCTGGTTTCGGAAAAAGAAAAGGCCGGACGCGGGGAGCGTCCGGCCGGTAAAAACGAAGGAAGAAAAGCGGATCAGGCCTCGGCGGCTTCGCCCGTGACGCTGGCGCCGCCGGTGACGGTGACCTTCTCCATAATCGCCTTGGTGAGCTTGGCGGCCAGCTCGGGCTTTTCCTTGATGGCCTGCTTGGCGGCATCGCGGCCCTGGCCGACGAGCTCACCCTGATAGGCGATCCAGGCGCCCTTCTTCTCAAGGATCTTGTGCTCGAGACCGAGGTCGAGGATCGAGCCGCTCTTCGAGATGCCCTCGTCGTACATGATGTCGAATTCGCACTCGGTGAACGGCGGGGCGATCTTGTTCTTCACCACCTTGATCTTGGTGCGGTTGCCGATGACCTTGCCGTCCGGGGTCTTGATCTGGTCCTTGCGGCGGATGTCGATACGGATGGACGAGAAGAACTTGAGCGCGCGGCCGCCCGAGGTGGTCTCGGGATTGCCGAACATGACGCCAATCTTCTCACGGATCTGATTGGTAAAGATGCAGATGCACTTCGTCTTGCTCACGACCGCCGTGAGGCGGCGCATGGCCTGGGACATCAGGCGGGCCTGGCTGCCCATGGTCATGTCACCCATCTGGCCATCGAGTTCGGCCTTGGTGATGAGGGCGGCGACGGAGTCGATGATGATGACGTCGATCGCGTTGGAGCGGATGAGCGTCTCGGTGATGTTGAGGGCGTCTTCGCCGGAGTCGGGCTGGGAGACGAGGAG
>CAYZCV010000098.1:0-7456 GCA_964476965.1 uncultured Opitutus sp.
GTGCCCCGTGGCACTCAAGGCACAGGTGGCGTTGTCGGCGAAGGTGCCGGCGCCAATGATGGGAGAGTCGCCAACGCGGCCGAATTTCTTGTTGGTCATGCCGCCGGTGGAGGTGCCGGCGGCGAGATTGCCTGCAAGGTCGAGCGCAACGCACCCCACCGTACCCCATTTTCGCTCCTCGGTGGCGCGGTCGATCGGCCCATCGTCATTGTCGTCGACCGTCACGAATCCGACCCGCTCTTGGAGCGCTTGGGCGGCCGTCCGCGGATCGGTCGCGAGCGCCTCGAGTTCCTTGGCCCGGCGGAGCTGGTGCCGTCGGCGTTCAGTCTGGAAATAATCATTTCCCACCAGGGTGTGCCCGATCTTCTCGGCAAAGCGCTCGGCTCCTTCGCCCGCGAGCATGACATGTTCGCTGCAGGTCATCACATCGTGCGCGAGAACGATGGGGTTGCGGATATGCTTCACTCCGGCGACGGAGCCCGCCGCACGGGTCCGCCCATCCATCAGCGCGGCATCTAGCTCGCACAGCCCGTCGGCCGTGAGCACGGCGCCATGGGCCGCGTTGAACAGAGGGGAATCCTCGAGCACGCGCACCGCCGCAACGACCGCCTCCAGCGACGGTTTGCCGGCCGCCAGCAGGGCGTAGCCGGCCTCGAGCGCTTCGGCCAGTTTTGCCCGGCACGCTTGGTCGAGAGCAGGCGAAACCTCCGTGCGGAGAAGAACGCCGGCGCCACCGTGAACCAGAAGACCGAAAGGAGGCATGGATAAGCAGAAATCCGAGATCAGACTGACGATCCAACGAGCAAATCTCGACCGACGTCGGTCGGACGAAAGGACGGGTCACTCGTCATTCGCGCCTCGTGATTCGGGGTCCCGGCCGCTCGTGCCAGGCTCACGGTTTGGCGGGAGCAAACTCCATCTTGGCAAGGAGGTCGGCCAAGCGCGCCTCCAGCATCTCGTCCTCCTCCGCCACCGTCTTCTTGAACGTGCTTCGTTCAAGGACCTTTTCCGCAAGCTCGATGCTCAGGACGTAGATGTGGCCGCCACGAACGAAGAGGAGGTTGCCTCGTTTGGCGACGGGCGGCGGCTCACCGGACGCCATGGCCAGACGATCGCCGAACATGGTACCGCCGGGCAGCAGCATGTACGTCAGGACGGCGCCGTCCTGGACGGCCGCCATGTACTTGGCGCTCTCGACGGTGGCGCCCGGAAATCGTTGCTGAAAGTCGCCCTGGACGAAGGTCGTGAAGAACCACACGAGGTAGTCGCGGCGGCCACGGGTTTCGTTTTCCCAGCGCTGGGTCGCATCCATCGGGAAGCACGCGATGCTGGCATGGAGGGTAAACGCATCCCGAAAGGTCACGACGTACTCGGTTTCCTCGACCCGGCCACCGAGTTCAGGCAGTACAGGGATGGCGACGCTGTAGACCCCACTTTGCGGGCGGTAGCGCCCCCCGGTTGTCCGCTCGCCGAGCGAGGCGGACTGCGCTCGCGCTTGGGCGCTTAGGCCCATTGCAACCACGGCCAGGATCAGGATTGATCGCAGGTTCATCACTCTAGAGCTACTGGTCCTGACGCGGGTTTCAAGCCGGCACCAAAGATTGCCACAGAATCGTCGGGATGTCCTCCGGACGCGCCTTCGCGTCCAGCCCGGCTTCGGCGAGACGGGCGATCCAGGCCTCGCCCCCGTCCGGCAGCTTTTCCCGCAGCAGGGCGCCAATCTGCTTTCGGCGCTGCTGAAAGCAGCTCCGGATCATCGCCTTGGTCTCCGCGGGAAACAGGTGAGGGATCGGTTTGCGAACGAGGTGCAGGAGGTAACTCTCCACCTCAGGCCGGGGATGGAAGCACGCGGCGGCGACCTTGTGCCCCGGGGCCAGATCGTAGGCGGACTGAAGAAAGATGGAGATGGCTCCGAAGAGCTTGGTCCCGGGGACCGCGGCGTAGCGCTGGGCTGCTTCCCATTGAAGCATCAGGACCATGCGCTCGGGCAAGGCCCCCCTGAGCACGGCGTCCATCCACGGGGTGGAGATCGCGTACGGCAGATTCGCCACGACCTTGAAGCCAGCCGCGGCCAATTCCGCGGGCAGGCCGGCCAGGGGCTGCTCGACAGCATCGCCCTCGAGCAGGTGGAATTGACCGGGCGCGGCCGGAACCAGGGTCGCCTGGAGATGGGCGTGGAGCGTGGCATCGCGTTCCACGGCCCAGACCTCGGCGCCCGCGGTCAGCAGAGCCGCGGTGAGCGTGCCCAGCCCCGGCCCGATCTCCACGACCCGGTCGCCGGGAACGATCTGGGCCAGCTCCAGCGATTTCCGCACGATGTTTCCGTCCACCAGGAAATTTTGTCCCAGGAATCGCTTGGGCTGGTGCCCGAGTCGCGCGAGCGCATCGCGGGTCGCCGACGGGGAAAGCGGGCTGGGGAGGGGATCGGACATCCTAGTGGGCGCGGAAAGCGGCGATGAGCGCAGCCGGATCAGGTGCCTTCATCAGCGCTTCGCCACACAGCACAGCCTGCGCACCGGCCGCCCGGACGCGCCCGGCGTCGGCGGCCGTGAAGATCCCGCTCTCCGAGACCGCAATCACGTCGCGGGGAAAGAGCGGAATCAGTCGCTCGCTCAGGCCCAGGTCCGTCTTGAAGACGGCGAGGTCGCGATTGTTTACCCCGATGATGCGTGCTCCGTGCCGCACGGCCCGGGCCACTTCGTCCTCCGTGTGAATCTCGAACAGGGCATCCAGACCGGCGGCCTGCGCTGCTTCCTGCAGCGTCGCGATCTCGCGGTCATCCAGGGCCCGGACAATGATCAGGATCGCACTCGCGCCGGCGGCGCGGGCCTCATGAACCTGAATCGGGTGAACCATGAAATCCTTGCGGAGGCAGGGGATTGCCGGCCCGTCGGCACGGAAGCGAGCGGTGACGGCCTGCAGGTCGGCGAGGGTGCCGCCAAAAAACTTTTCATCGGTCAGCACGGATAGCGCGCTGGCTCCGGCCGAGCGGTACTTGAGCGCCTGCTCCGGGGCCGAAACGCCGGACGCGATCGCGCCGGCCGAGGGCGAACGGCGTTTGATCTCGGCAATGACGCCGAGCGCTCCATCCGGCCGGCGCAGGGCCCCGGCGAACGACGGCGGACGCGGAAGCGAGGCGTCGAGCGCGCGGAGCTCCGCCAAGGATACCGGGCGGAGCGCGGAGGCGATCTCCTGGCGCTTCCAGGCCATGATCTCGGTGAGCTTGTCAGACATGAAGGTAGAGTGGCGCAAACTCGTGCGCCCGGGGCAAGAAACATTCCTGAAAGAATCGGGAAGGCAGGAGTTGGAATTCAGAATGGCGCGTTCCGAATCCAGGGGTCATTCTATTCTGGATTCTCAGTCCTGAATTCTGGATTCTTCTTTGATGAGCGCGATCGACGACCTTCGTCACACCATTGCCCGGCTGCGGGGACCCGGGGGTTGTCCGTGGGACCAGGAGCAGACCCACGCCTCGCTGGTGCGCTGCCTGATTGATGAGGCGAGCGAGCTGATTGACACCATCGACCGGCTCGACTTTCCGCACATGCGGGAGGAACTCGGGGACGTCCTGATCCAAGTCGTGTTTCACGCCCAGCTGGCCGAGGAGGCCGGCCATTTCGACCTCGAAGGCGTGGCGCGTGAGGTGAACGAAAAGCTGATTCGCCGGCATCCGCACGTTTTCGGCGACAGCGCTCGGCTGGGCACCGCCGCAGATGTCATCGTCAAATGGGAGGAGATCAAGGCGCAGGAGAAAAAGCATGCGCCGGCGGCCCCGGGTGTTTTCAAGGAACTCCCGCCGCGGCTTCCCGCCCTCATGTTTGCCGAGGCCGTCTGGAAGCAGATCGAGAAAAAGTCCCTGCCCGCCGAGTCGGTGGTGGATACGGCGCAGGTGCGTGCGCTCGGTGCCCGGCTGGACGATGCGCTGCTGGGACGTCTGCTTTTTGAACTGACGGCGGCCGCGCGGATGCAGGGCCTCGATCCGGAAGGCGCACTCCGGCGGCAGGCCACCTTGGTCATGGCGGCGGTGGAGGAACGGGTGGCGGCCAAGGATGGGCATGGCGACGCGCGCTGAGCGTCCCGCCTTGCCACCTGCGCTGGTGGCGGAGTGGCTGGATCCCTTTTTGGCGCATCTGGGGCAGGAGCGCCGCTACTCTCCCTACACGCTGAGGAACTACCGCCAGGCGTTCGAAGATTTTCATCACTGGCTCGAGTCCGCCGGACTTCAGCACCGCGGCTTCGACGGGCTGGGCGCGCGTGAGCTCCGCGATTTCGTGATCGAGGCGCAGCGTCGGTTTGATCGCCGGACTCTCCATAACCACATTTCCGGGCTGCGTGCATTTTACCGTTACTGGCACCGCCAGGGGCGCCTGCCCGGCAATCCCTTCCTTGGCATTCCGCTGCCGAAGCTGGAGAAACGCCTGCCTAAATTTCTGACTGAGCAGCAGGTCGTGCGTCTGCTGCAGGGGCCGCAGCGGCTCCTCGAGAACGGAAGTCTGGATGCCTTCACCGCGTGGCGTGACCGACTCGTCCTTGAACTGCTCTACGGCGGTGGCTTGCGGGTGAGTGAACTCTGCGGACTCGACTACCGGCGCCTCGACCTTGAGGCCGGCGTGGCGCGCGTGCTCGGCAAGGGGCGCAAGGAGCGTCTTTGTCCACTGGGCCGCGTGGCAACCTCCGTGGTCGCCAAATGGCACCGCGAGTTCGCCCGGGCGACGGGTCCCGCGGACCCGGTGGTGGTGACGTCGCGCCACGAGCGCCTGCCCGTGAGGCAGGTTCAGCTCCTGTTGAAGCGCTACCTCGCCCTGGCCGAACTGCCGCTCGATCTGACGCCGCACAAGATCCGTCACAGCTACGCCACCCATCTGCTGAACGCCGGCGCCGACCTGCGGCTCGTCCAGGAACTGCTCGGTCACGCCAGTCTCGCCACGACCCAGATCTATACGCACGTCAGCATTGCCCGGCTCAAGGACGTGTATGATCGGGCCCATCCCCGGGCCTGAATTTCAGGCATGAACGGATGGGGTTTTCCCCCTGCCGCTGATGGGAGCAATGCACTAGCAATCGGACGGGGAACTGTCCTCATTTTTAGGGGCTAAGTTCATATTTGATAGAATTTTGTAAAATGAGGCCGTTAGTCTTTCCGGCTAAACTGGCACCATGGCATCTCCGCACGCAGAACCGCCCGCACACCCTGTCTCGGTGGTCATCATCGATGACCACATGGCGATCGTGGAAATGATGTCACCCGTGATCGAATCGATCCCCCGCTTCAAGGTGGTCGGCTTCGCGCTCGAGGCTGCGGAGGGCCTGAGCCTATGTCGGCGGCTTCAGCCCCAGATCATCGTACTCGATCTCATTCTGCCGCCGACTTCGGGTCTGACTTTGTTGGCGGATCTGCGGTCCGTGTGCCCGCAATCCAAGGTCCTGGTGTTCTCGGGCAATCTGTCTTCCTCCGCCATTCGCGGGGCATTCGCGGCCGGCGCATCCGGTTTCGTGGAAAAAGCGGGATCGCTCGATGAGTTCCGGGCGGCCATGCAGGCGATGGTCGCGGGCCAAACCTACTTCGGCGCCCACACCAGTTCGGTCATCAAGACGCTGGTTTGCCGCAACGCCCCGGTGCAAAGCGAACTCACTCCCCGGGAGCGAGTGATTCTGCGGCACATCGCCGAGGGGCTCAGCTCAAAGGAGATCGCCGGAAAGCTCGGCATCAGTGTGCATACGGTTCTCAATCATCGTAGCCGCGTGATGCAGAAGACGGGCCTGCACCGCGTGGCGCAGCTTTCGCTCCACGCGGCACAACTGGGTCTGATCGGCGACCTCGCGCAGGGCCGGTCGGAGGACTAGCCCGCGGCGCCGGTCGCTTACAGCGACCGCAGCCAAAGATTGCGGAATGAGATGCGGACGGAGCCGGGCCCGGCGCATTGCAGTCCGATCAGGCCCTGCGCCTTTGCCTTGGTGGCATCCTCATCCACGAGGATGGCCATGACGTGACCGTTCATCATTTGAATGAGCGTATTGCCGCGTGCGATCAGGTGAATCTGGTTCCAGTCGTTGATCCGGTAGTGGCCGCCAAGACCGTCGAAGGTCCCCAACTGGCTCAGCAGGCGCGGGCGTTTGCCTGCTTCCGTGCGCACCATCTGGCCGCGGAAAGCGATCACGCCCCGACCTTGGCCGGCCTCGGCCAGATTGGCGTTGAAGCTGTTGTTGAAGTTGAAGTCATACTGGTACCCATTGATCGCCCACTGGGCTCCCGGGGCCGGCGCGGTGCCCGCGGCCGGAGCGGGATAGTAGCCGCGGAACTGGATCCCGCTATCCGCATGGGGCCCCTCCAGCTTGATCTCAAGCTTGAGTTCGAAATCGCCCGGCTGTCCGCCCTGCCAGATGAGAAAGGTGGACGGATTGCGGGTGCCTTCGGGCGAGGCGTATTGGCCGACGATGGCACCGTCCTCGACGCGCCACACGGCAGGGTTCCCGTTCCACCCGGCGAGGGAAGTGCCGTCAAACAGGGCCTGCCAGCCGGTGTGGTCGTTGAAATCAATCGGCTCAGGCTGGGGCCGGACCGCCGGCGCGCTGGCCGGCAGGGATGCAGGGGCCGGGGTAGGCTGGGCGACGAGTCGGACGTGCGTGAGCAGCAGGGCGACGACCACAAGAACAAGGTGGCGGGAAGCGGACATGGCAGGGGTGGTTGGGGTTGAGGCCGGGGCGGGCCGAAGCAGAGCCCGACCAGCAAGGCACGCCAGCTGCGACAACTCAACGCCGGAGCCGAGCTGATTGCCGTCCGGGTTTTCCGAGGGGCGACCGCAGAATCAGAGCGCCAGACGCCGGGCCACGCTGTTGCCCACGCCGTCGTAGAGAATCACCTCAACGGAGGTGGAACCCGAAACCACCGAGTCGGGAACCTCGGCCACAAAACTTTCCTCGCGTCCGTCGAGGATGCCATCCGCGGGCTGCTCGACGGTGAGCTTGTACCCGTTGTTGAAGACGTACTCCACGCCCGCCAGCACGGAGAGTGCATCCCGGCCGCCGACGGTCACCGTGACTCGTCCGGCCGCGCGGCTTGACGTCGCGGCCACCAGCTCCGGCGCGGTGCGGTCGACCACGAGATCGTCCGTTTCAAAAACAGCGTTCAGGCGCTCGCCCTCGGGGCGCGGGGCCTGCTCGGAGACCACCAGTCGCGTGAAGTAAACACCATCGGGCAGGTGGGAGAACTCGAACTGCACAAAAGGATCCCGCACGGAAACCGCGAGATCGGTCCACTCGTCCGTGCCGTCGCGGCGAAGGGAGAACGTGCCCGCAAGGGCGTCGCCATCCGGGTCGGTGACATTCCAGTACGCGATCTGGGTGCCTGGAGCCGGCACGACCTGGCTTTGCAGCACCGCATTGGGGCGGCGATCCTCCGTGGCCGGGGTTGCGCCCCCCACGCCGAGCAACTGGCCGAGGGTCGTGGTCGTCGCCG
>CAYZCV010000098.1:7556-13505 GCA_964476965.1 uncultured Opitutus sp.
GTCCGCAGGGAAACGGCGAGCTGACCCGCTTCCAGGGAACGCAGGCGATTCAGACGCAGGCTACCCAGCCGGGTCGGGCTCCCCAGGTCGAGCCGTCGGGTCTCAGCGCTGCGGGCGCCCGTTGCCGTGAAGCTCAGCCGCGCAAGCTGCGCCATGTTGTTGCCGGCCAGAATGAAGGTGTTGCCGTCCGCGTCAGCTGCGGCGAGGCCGTTGAGTTGGGCCGCTTCGCTCCCGGCGAAATTCATGCTGCGGCGCTCGCTCAGGCTGTAGGCGAGCAGATCGCCCTGTTCACCACCGGCCAGCAGCAGCAGGTCGCCACGTCGGGCAATACGATAAAAGGCAATTCCGGCCCGCGCCGCGACGGTTTCGGGGAATCCCTTGAGCGGGTAGTGGATCAGCGAGCTCCGTCCGGGAAAGCGCTCCGCCGCGCCCAGTTCCGTCGGGGCCGGGCGATCCGCCGGCGAGGCCGGACGATTCACGCGAGCCTCGGCCGTCGTGCCGGCAAAAACGATCGCCGCGTACACGTCGCCATTCGCGAGCGGATACAGATCGGTCACCTCCGCATCCCGGTTCTCCTGCAGGATGACCGGGGCGGTTCCCGGCGCCGCATCGACCGGCAGGGTGTACAGATTGCCCCGCGGCGCCGAGCCCGCGACGATGCGATCGCCAGCAATGACCACGCGACGGACATTGCGATCGCGAATTTCAGTCAGCAGCGTGACGCCCTTGGCCGTCAACGCCGCGGCATCGGTCACCTTGTCCGGGCTAATGCCGGCCGCGGCGAAGGCCTCCAGATTCACGCGGTAGATGCGTCCTGGGTTGCCGGTGGCGACCAGAACCGACGCCTCGTCCGCGAGGGTCAGATCAAGAATCGAGTCAACCGGCAGCGCGACCTGCGTCTGCACGGTTCCCTCCGCCGATAGCAGGTAAAGCCGACCGTGAGGCGAGGTGCCGGCGAGGATTCGCCCATCCGCCAGACGACGGAGGGCAAGGACCTGGGTCTCCTCCAGCTGGGCCAGGGTGCGCGAGCTGAAGGTGGGTGCGACCGGGTCAATGCTGACCTCGAGGATCCGGCCGTCGGGACCGGTGCCCAGCAGCCAGGATCCGGTCCCGGCGGGTTCGAGCGCCCAGAGCAAGTCGGCGGGAAGTTCGCCGGTCAGGGGCGTGAGCACGGGGCCGGCGACCAGACGTCCATCGGATCGTGCCGCCAGGCCTTTTAGATTCCGGCTGGGCACATCCCGGAAAAAATCGATGTCGAATTTCTTGGAGAGCGGTTCGGCGCGGAGCGGCAGAGAGGCAAGGACGGTGCCGAGAGCGAGCGCGGCCAGGAATGAACGAAGCATCATGGGAAAGGGGCAGGACCGGACGCGAAGCGTCACTCGATGACAGTGAGAGGACGCCGGACCAGGGCCGGGAGCAGTTTGCCCGCGAAGACATGGCGTTCCCAGATCGCAGTCTGGACGTCGCGCTTCTGGAAACGGTTCTCGTCCGCACCCCGCGCAATGCGTTCAAGCGAACCCGGAAGATCGAGCGTGGCATTCGTCTGATCAAGGAAGGCCGCGTTGCGCTCGACAACCGCGACATAAAGTCCGTCGGAACGCCGTTCGCGCTGCACCGCATCGAGGTAGGCGTCGATGGTGCGGATGTTCGCCACCGAGTAGGACTCGGGCACGCCCTCCAGTCGGTCGAGTTCCGCGCCGGGAGCCACGATCACGTCGAGTTGCCGACCGACCCAGGCGGATGGAATCTCCAGCGCCACGGTCTCGCGCACGGGCTGTCCCTGGTAATCCCGCATGGTCAGCGTGACATCGACGCGCTCGCCGGCGCGGGCGGAGCGGCGGGACACCTGGACAATGTCGAGGCTGCCCGTCGGATTGCCGTTCAGCGGCTCGACCTCGAACAGGATCTTGGTGGGGAAGACTGACTCCACGGGGTTCTGCACCCAAGTGGTGAGGCGGCGAATAAAGCCCTCGAGCCCCGCGTTGAATCCTTGGGGCCCGGCGAAAAGCGCCGAGTGAGTGATCTCACGACCGTCGGCGAACACCACGCGGCTCGCGACCCGGAAGCCCTCGGAGAGTCCGGCGTCGTTGGAGCCGAGCACGGCCTGCGTCAGGCCCAGCGTCGCGATGGTTGGCGTGAGCCGGTGGTGGCGCACCGTCGAAAACTGCAGGGTGCGCGTCGGGGTGGTCACGGTCACCGGCACCAGGGTTGGCCCCGGCCCGAGTTCGCCGTAGATGGCGGAGAGTCGGTCCTGGCGCACCGTGCCGATCACCGGCCCGGTGTTGGAAATCTTCATCGAATTCTGGTTCGAGGGCAGGATGGCGACGATTTCGGCCGAGGCCATGGGCACATCCACGGCACCGAGGCCGAGCATGGGGTGGCCGAAGGCGAGCACGCGCGTGCCGTCCACCTGCGAAACGGTGCCCGTGCCGGCGAGCGTGATGTCGCCGATCGCGAGGGCCGCAGCGACCGCCTCGCCCGGACGGAGGGTGCCGCCGCTGGACGCGACTGGCGCCGCTGGATCACTCCCGCTGCCCCCCAGTGAGGAGACGGCCAGTCCGAGCGCCTGCAGCGGGCTGGCGAAGGCGGCGGCGACATTCGGTGCGATCCCGCCGAGGGTGAAGACCGGCGAGAGCGGTTGAAACGTATCCGTGGCGCCGATGCGCGCCTGGGTCAGCGAATCCGATCCGGGTCCCGCGGGCACGCTGACCGGTGCGGCCTCGCCGGCGCCGGGTCGACCATCGGCGTTCATCGCTATCCGGCGAACCTCCAGCAGATCCGCGACCGGCGTGAACCCGGCGTAGCGCACGGTTTCAAAGCGCTGGACCTGATACGAAAGCGCACCGGCGAGCTTGCCGTCGATGTACAAGGGACTGCCGCTCATACCGGCCACGGCCCCCATGGGTTGGACCCGCGGATCGGTCAGGCGACACAGGATGAGCGATTTGCCCGGTCCCAGCGCGTTCCGTACGATGCCCGTGACCTCGACCTCAAAAGGTTCCGGTGTCGTGCCCTGAAAAACGGTCCAGACTTCCCCCTTCATTCCGGGGCGCAGTTCGTCCATCGGCATGACCGGTGCATCGAGCGGCTGTCCCGGCAGACTCACGGCGGCAGCCGCCAGTCCGAAGAGCAGTCGGACAAGTGCGGACAGACGGCCGGAGCGGGAGAGGGTCATAGTTCCTTTATTGCGGCGGAAACGATTTCGCAGGCGCGGTCGATATCACGGCCCGCATGGGCCGTGCTGAGGAACCATGCCTCGTAGGCACTGGGGGGCAAGTAGACACCTTTCGCAAGACAGGCGTGAAAAAAGCGTCCGAAGAGCTTCGCGTCCGAGGTCAGTGCGGTGGTGTAGTCGCGCACGCGCGTCGGCGTGAAGAACAGGCTGAACATGGATCCGACTTGGGGCGTTTGCAGGGGCAGACCCTTGGCCCGCGCGGAATCGGCCGCGGCGGTGCAGAGCTGGCGACCGAGCGCATCCAGGCGCTCGTAGGGCTTCACCTCGTCCAGGAGACGCAGCTGCGCAATGCCGGCCGCCATCGCCAAAGGATTTCCGCTGAGGGTGCCCGCTTGGTAGACCGGTCCCAGCGGTGCGAGGTGGTCCATGATGTCGGCGCGGCCGCCGAAGGCGCCGACCGGCATGCCGCCGCCGATGATTTTGCCGAGCGTGGTGAGATCCGGCGTGATGGCCTCCAGTTCCTGCACGCCGCCGCGGGCCAGGCGAAAGCCGGTCATGACCTCGTCAAAGATCAGCAACGCGCCGTTGGCCGCGGTGAGGGCGCGGACCCGGGCGAGGTAGCCGGGTTCGGCCTGGATGAAGCCGACATTGCCGATGTAGGGCTCCAGAATGACGCAGGCAATCTGCCCCGGATTGGCTGCAAACGCAGCCTCGAGCGCGGCCGGGTCGTTGAACGGGAGCACGATGGTCTCGCGGGCAAAGGAGGCGGGAATGCCGGCGCTGTCCGGGTGGCCATGGGTGAGGGCACCGGAGCCCGCCTTGATCAGGAGCGAGTCGGAGTGACCGTGGTAGCAGCCGGCGAATTTGATGATCTTGTCCCGCCGGGTGAAGCCTCGCGCGAGGCGGATGGCCGACATGGTGGCCTCCGTGCCGCTGCTGCAAAGCCGCACCTTCTGGATCGACGGGAAGAACGTCACGATCAGTTCCGCCATCTCCACCTCGTAGGGATTGGGCGTACCAAAGGACGTGCCGTTGTCCAGGGCCGCGGCGATCGCCGCCTTGATGCGGGGATGATTGTGCCCGTGGATTGCCGGCCCCCAGGTGCAAACGAAGTCGATCAGCTCCCGGCCATCGGCCGTGGTGAGCGTGGCGCCTTGCGCCGATTTCGTGAAGAAGGGCGCTCCACCCACCGAGCGAAACGCCCGCACGGGTGAGTTGACCCCACCCGGGATCAGCTTGAGGGCGCGCTCGAAAAGGGAATCGGAGAGGGAAGCGGACATGGGACGGATAAAGTGGAGGGGACCGATGGGAGCTCGTTTTCGATTAGTCCTATAAGTCCCATCCGGCCTATAGGTCCTATTTCTGCCAGAGGTCTAGCTCACATACTTCTGCACAATCGGAATGCGCCGGCCCACGCCAAACGCGAGGGGCGTGATTTTCAGCCCGGGGGCGGATTGCTTACGCTTGTACTCGTTGAGATCGACCTTGCGCACCACATCATTGACGACGGCCTCGGCAAAGCCCTGCGCGACGAGATCGCGGCGCGAGCGCCCCTCCTCGACATAGCCTTTGAGGATCGCGTCGAGCACCTCGTAGGGAGGGAGGCTGTCCTGGTCGAGTTGGCCGGGACGCAGCTCGGCGCTCGGCGGCTTCTCAATGGTGTTGTGCGGGATCACCTCGCGGTCGCGATTGATCCACCGCGCGAGATCATAGACCTGCGTCTTGAACACGTCGGAAATCACCGCAAGTCCCCCGCACATGTCGCCGTAGAGCGTGCAGTAGCCCACCGCGACCTCACTCTTGTTGCCGGTCGTCAGAAGCAGCGCGCCGAACTTGTTGGAGAGCGCCATCATGATGACGCCGCGGGTGCGCGCCTGGAGATTTTCCTCCGTCACGTCGCGGGAACGGCCCTCGAAAATGGGGCCGAGCGCCCGCTCGGTGGAATCAACGGCGTCAGCGATCGCGATCGTCTCGAAGCGGAGCCCGAGGTTGGCGGCGAGGATCCGGGCGTCGTCGCGGGAGTGTTGGGAGGAAATCGCCGAGGGGAGAGACACCCCGATCACATTGTCCGGCCCGAGGGCCTCGGCCGCGACCACGGCAACCACGGCCGAGTCGATGCCGCCACTCAGGGCGACGAGGGCCCGCTTGAATCCGCTCTTGTGGGCATAGTCGCGCAGGCCAAGAACCAGCGCGTCATGGATATCGGCCATCTCCGGCTGAAGGAAGGTGGGCGCGAGCGCTGCCGCCACGGCGCCGCCGGTCTCTAACGGAGTCACCTCCACGACGCGGTGATCTTCCCGGAAGGCCTCGAGTCCGGCGATGACCTTGCCGGTGGCGTCGGCCACCAGGCTGCGTCCATCGAAGACGAGTTCGTCATTGCCGCCCACCGCATTGACGTAGACCACCGGGCAGCCCAGCAGGCTGGCCGCATCGGTGACCAGGGTCTGGCGGGTTCCGCCCTTGCCGAGATTCCAAGGACTGGCCGAGAGATTGACCATCAGGTCCACCGACTCGTCGGCCAGCCATTTGACGGGATCAAAATGGTGCAGGTGGTGGGAGGTGATGTCCGGCTGCGTCCAGATGTCCTCGCAGATCGTGACGCCGATGCGTTTGGTGCCGAGGGTGAAGACCCCCGGACTTGGCGCGGGCTCAAAGTAGCGATCCTCGTCAAAAACGTCGTAGGTCGGGAGCAGGCACTTGCGGGCGATCGAAACGATTTCCCCTCGTTGGCAGAAGGCAGCGGCGTTAAAAAAGCGGCGCCCTTCCGGGGCAGG
>CAYZCV010000099.1:0-13435 GCA_964476965.1 uncultured Opitutus sp.
TCCAGCAGCTGCAGGAGAAGTGGGAAGGCTTCGGCGAGGGCGCCAAGGCTCTCCTCCAGGGCCGTCTTGAGGGTGCTCTCGGCGGCGCCAAGGCATCCGCCATCACCCATGGGCTCGAGGTCCGGCCCGAAGCGGGCAAGGCAATCGAAGCCCTGCTCGGCTCCGCCGTGGAGGCGGTCAGCGTCGCCGATGTCGCGACGGCCCAGCGCGTGCTCGCCCAGCTCGAAGCCGAACAGATCGGCTCTGCCGTCATTCAGATCGCCGATATCGGTGCCCGCGCGGCCGAGGGTGGCCCGGAATTGCCGGTGGGATTGGCGCCCGCCATGACGGGTCTGGTGGAGGTTGCGGCATCGCACCCGGCGGCGGCGTTGCTGGGCTCGTGCTACATTGCGGATGATCTCAGTGCCTTCCTTGATTTCTGGAAGGCCAATCCCGCGTTTTCCTTCCTCGCGGTGGCGACCCGCAAGGGCGATCTCGTTGATCGGCGGGGACTCGTCTACGGCGGCTTCCACAAGAAGCCGGCCAACAGCATTGTGCAGCGCGAGATCGACCTGCGGGAAACCTCGCGCGCCCTCGCCGACGACCAGAAGCAGCACGACGACCAGAAGGCCCTGATCGACGGCATCAATGCCCGCCTCGGCGAGGCGGAACAGACGCTCGAGCAGAAGCGCTCGGAGGTCCTGCTCGCCTCGCAGACGCTGGCGTCCGTGCAGGCCGAGCAGCGCAACGCGCAGCGGGCCGTCGAGGATGTCGGCAACCGTCTCCGGCGCATGGAAGGCGAACTCGTCTCGCTCGAAGCCGCCCGTAACGAGGCCCACGCCCGCTTCGAGCGCGCGCAGACCGGACTCGCCCAGGCGGACGCCCAGGCCGCGGCCCAGCGGGAGAAGATTCATCAGTTGGAGACCCGCATCGTCGAGGTGCGGACGGACCGCGATGTGAAGCGCGACACGCTGGCCCAGGCCCGCCTTGAGTTGGCCGAGCGCCGTCAAAAGGTCGAGGTACTCGACCGTGGCATCGCCGACATGCAGCGCCGCCGGGGTCAGCTCGCGGAAATCCTGGTCCAGCGCCAGCAGGAGATCGAGGTGTGGACCGAGCAGGTGGCCGAGCTCGAACAGGACGCTGCGCGGCAGCGGGCGAGGGGCGCCCAGATTTCCGAGACGCTCGTCGTGGCTTCCCAGCAGGTGGAGCAGATCCGCATCGAACTGGTCGAAGTGGAACGCGAGATCAATGGGGTCGAATCCGCCCAGCACTCGCTGCGCACCGATGCCGATGCCGCCCAGTCCGAGCTGAGCCGCTGCGAGATCAAGTTGGCCGAGAGCGCTTCGCGCTCCCAGTTCCTCGCCGAGGACGTCACCCGGGAATTCTCCACCGACATCACGACGCTCGAGTGGCGCCGGCTGCTCTGGCATGCCGATGATGATCCACCGGACATGAAGCCGCTCGACCTCGATGAGGATGAGGACGAGGGCGCCGCCGCCAAACCGGAGGCCGGAGAGCAGAAGCCGGAGGCCGGCCATGAGCAGACGTCAGAAGTCGCAGATCAGACGTCAGATTCGGCACCTGAATCCGCTGCGGCGGATGCGCCGGCCGCCCCAGCGAAGAGCAAAAATCGAAAATCGAAGATTAAGCAGAAGGGCGAACCATCCGCCGAGGATCTCGCCGCGCTGGATTCCACCGCGTGGGAGCAGGTCAAGGGCGAGGCCGATGCCTTGCGCCAGCGGCTGAACTCGATGGGGGCGGTGAATCTCGTCGCCATCGAGGAGTACGCTGAGCTCAAGCAGCGCTACGACTTCCTCAAGACCCAGAGTGATGATCTCACCAATTCCAAGGCTGAGCTGATCAAGGCCATCGACGAGATCAACCAGACCTCGCAGCAGCAGTTCCAGGTCACCTTCGACCAGATCAAGAAGAACTTCATCTACACCTTCCAGACGCTCTTTGGCGGCGGTGTCGCCAATCTCGAACTGGTGGTGACCGATGACATTCTGGAGAGCGGCATTGAAATCACCGCCCAGCCTCCGGGCACCAAGCTCAAGAGCATCACGCTCCTGTCCGGCGGACAGAAGACCCTGACTGCGGTCGCGCTGCTCTTCGCCCTGTACATGGTGAAGCCTTCCCCGTTCTGCTTGCTGGACGAGTTGGACGCGCCGCTCGACGAGTCGAACATCGGCCGCTTCACCGACCTGCTGAAGAAATTCGTGGGCGAGTCCCAGTTCATCATCATCACGCACAACAAGCGCACGGTTTCCGCGGCGCAGGCCATTTACGGCGTGACGATGGAGGAGCGTGGCGTCTCGAAGACCGTGTCCATGCGCTTTGACCACGAGCGCGGTGAGCCCGAGGCACAGCCGCAGAACATTGCCGAAGCCGTTCGCGGAACGCGGATGCAGGAGCCAGCCGGCACCTGAAACCGGGAATGACTGACCCCGGCGTGACTCTCACTCTGGGTTAGTCCGCACCGCCTTCCTTCGTCCCATGTCCACCTCGCCCGTTCCCGTCCCCGCCCGCAACAGCCTCTGCACGTGTGGCAGCGGCAAGAAGTACAAGCACTGCTGCGGGGCAGGGCGTGAAGCGCAGCCGGCGGTGACCGCCGTTCCTGCTGGTGCGCCGAAGTCATCCGCGAAGATCGTGATTGGCATCACGCTGGCGCTGCTGGCGGCGGCCATTTCGGTCATGGTCCTGGTGACGAACCGTCGCCAGGTTGCGCCAGCACCGATCGTGACCGCTGTACCGAGCACGCCCGGGGTCACCCCCGGCGTGCCGGGCGGGCCCACGCCTGCACCGTGGTATTATGACGCGGCCTTGAACCGGCACTGGGACCCGACCCCCGGCCACAATCACTGGCACAGCGGCCCCCCGCCCGTCGTGGCCGGACTGCCGATGAACACGACGGCTGCGAGCACCCCCGCTCCCTGGTTTCACGATATCGTAAACAATCGCCACTGGGACCCGACTCCGGGGCATAACCACTGGCACGACGGCCCGCCCCCGGCTCCCGCCGATCGCAAGTAGGCGGGCCGCACGTACCGCGCAGTCCGGCCCCAGTCTACCCGGCCGCCCCGCGATATCTCCGCATCGTCGTGATGCTGTGCGCCGGGTGCCGGGCAAGGTGTCACGCAATACGTGACACTTTCGGCCGCTGCCGCATGCCCCGTGCGGCGTCGCCCCATGCTTCGCCTGCGAAACGAGTGTCACGTATTGCGTGACACCTTGCGTGGTTGATGGCCCCGAAGGGAAAGGGCCTGCCTGGTGTCGGTTAAGGGGTACGGACGGCGAGCGAGGCTGCGTCCTGCGATTGACGGCGCTCGGCTCCGGCGTTTGATTTGCGTGGCTCGCAACCCCTCAACCCCGGTTGGTCCGTTTGCCCATGAAAACGCTCTTTCGTGCCTGCTGCCTGCTTATGGCTGGTCTGGTTGTCTCCGCGGTCGGCCTGCGCGCTGCTTCCTTTGCCTTTGTCGATGTGACGGTGATCCCGATGGACTCGGAACGCGTGCTTCCGGGCCAGACCGTCCTGGTCATGGGCGATCGCATTGTCCGCGTCGGGCCGTCGGCGACGGTCGCTGTTCCCGAGGGTGCGGTGCGCATCGATGGACGCGGCAAGTTCCTGATCCCTGGGCTGGGTGAGATGCACGGGCACAATCCCCCGGTGGGGTCGTCGCCGGAGTACATTGCGAACACCTACTATCTCTTCGTGGCCAACGGCGTGACCACCGTTCGCGGCATGCTTGGCTGGCCCGGACAGCTGGAGCTTCGCGACAAGGTCCAGAAGGGCGAGCTCCTGGGGCCCGCCCTCTACCTCGCCGGTCCCAGCTTCAGTGGCGGCGCGGTCCAGAATCCGGTCGCGGCCGAGGCTCGCGTGCGCCAGCAGAAGGCCGAGGGCTGGGATTTGTTGAAGGTTCATCCTGGACTGAGCCGGGCCAGCTACGATGCGATGGCGCGCACTGCGCATGAGCTGGGCATTCGCTTTGCCGGCCACGTACCGGCGGACGTTGGCCTGCTTCACGCCATCGAGCGCCGACAGGAGACGATCGACCACCTCGACGGCTACATCGAGCTTCTGCAGGCCGATGCCGCGCCGGTTGACCAAGCACGGCTGGCGGAAGTGGTGAAATTGACCCGGGACACGGGGACCTGGGTTGTACCGACCATGGTCCTGTGGGAGACGATTATCGGATCAGCCCGCCACGAAGACATGCTCGCTTTTCCGGAAATGAAGTACATGCCGCGCGCCGAGGTGGACCGCTGGCGCACGGTTTACGATCAGCGGATCAAGGCTCCCGCCTTCAACGCAACCAAGGTCGCACAGATCGCCGCCAACCGAAACGCGGTCCTCAAGGCCCTCCATGAGGCCGACGTCAAGATCGCCTTCGGCACGGACGCTCCGCAGCAGTACAGCGTGCCCGGATTCTCGATTCACCGGGAGATGAAGGCGATGGCCGCGGTCGGCATGTCGCCCTACGCGATCCTCCGCTCGGCGACCAGCCGGGTGGGGGAGTACTTTGCCTTCAAGGATCACTTCGGCCAAGTCACCGAGGGCCACCGCGCGGATCTGGTGCTGCTCGAGGCCAATCCGCTGAGCGACATCGGCAACGTGAGCAAGCGCGCCGGTGTCATGGTGCGCGGCCGCTGGCTGCCGGAATCGGAGTTGCAGGCCGGCCTCGCGAAGATCGAAGCCGCGATGCGGCAGTGAGACCGGGCGGGCCGGCTTAACTGCGCAGAAAGGCGAAGGCGCCGCCACGCGCCTTCGTGGCAAACTCGGTGAAGAGGCAGGTCATCATGAAGGCCTCGAGCAGCCGGCTTTGACGGATGTCACCGACGTCGACGATATCGCTCCAGCCGATCTGACTGAGCAGCCCCTGGACTTGGGCCTTGGCCGCCGGATCATTGCCCGCCACCAGCAGGGTTGGCGTGCCGCTCGCGTAGCGGGGATGCGCCATGCGGGCGGCCGCGATCATGTTGAGGGTCTTCACCACGCGACTCGCGGGAAGCCATTGCTGCACCTGCTCGCCGAGCGAGCTGTCGGGCAGCGCGAGCTTTGGCGGTCGGACGGACCAATCGACGGCATTGCCGAGGTCGATCACCGTTTTGCCGACAAAAGCCTCCGGTCCGATCGCGTCGAGCAGCGGCTTCAGAATGGTCCAGGGCTGCACCGCCGGAATCACGATTTCGCCGAAGCGCGCGGCCTCCGCAAAGGAGACGGCCTGCGCGCGCGGGCCGACTTCGCCGAGCCAGGCCGCCAGCTTGGCGCTGCCGGGATCGCGGCTGCTGAGGCAGACGTCGTGTCCCGCGGCGACCAACGCCCGTCCCAAGGCCTGCGCCACACTCCCTGCTCCAAGAAAGCCGATCTTCATGTCAGGGAAAATGCCGGTGGCCGCACACATGTAAAGCGAGCGAAAGGGATTGGTCTGCTGGGAGCGCGGGCCGCTGGCCCGCTCAGAGGATCGGCTGGTAGGTGATTCCGCGATCCGCACTCCGAGATCCGCAATTCAGCGGGCCAGCGGCCCGCGCTCCCAGAGCCGATCCCCGTGGAATCGCTTGCTCGGAAGGAAGAATTAAGGGAACGTTTCGTACCCCGTTGCCGAGCTGGCCGTCGACTTACCCTGCTTTCGCATGATCCCGCTTATCTGCCGTCCGCTCGCTTTGCGTGTTCTCATGGGCCTGATCTTCGCCTCTGGGTTGGGCACGGCGCCGGTCACGGCGTCTGTCCCTGGTACGGCCGGTGTCATCCAGGCCGGGTTCATTTTCGAGACGGCCCCGTATCCGTCCTGTCATGCGGCCACGATTGCGGAGGCGTCGCCCGGACAGCTCGTCGCCGCGTGGTTCGGGGGCACCGCGGAGCGCAATCCCGACGTGGGCATCTGGGTTTCGCGCCAAGAGGCTGGCCGCTGGTTGGAGGCGGTCGAGGTCGCGAACGGTGTCCAGCCGGATGGAACGCGGCAGCCAACGTGGAATCCGGTCCTCTTTCAGCCGCCGGGCGGCGATCTCCACCTTTTCTACAAGGTCGGGCCCAGCCCGAGCACCTGGTGGGGAATGGTGATGAGGTCGGCTGATGGCGGCCGCACGTGGTCCCAGCCCGTGCGTCTGCCGACCGGAATCGAGGGTCCTGCGAAGAACAAGCCGATCGTCCTTCCGGACGGGACCTGGCTCTCCGGCATTAGCACCGAGGGCGGCAAGTGGACCGCTCGGGTCGAGCGCAGCCGCGACCAGGGCCGGACGTGGACCCAGAGCGCACCGCTCAATGACCACACCGTGATCCGCACCATTCAGCCCACGCTCGTTCGTCACACCGATGGACGCATCCAGATGCTCTGCCGCACCCAGGAGGGAAAGATTTCCGAAACGTGGTCGTCCGACGGCGGCGAGACCTGGGGTCCGACTGGACTGCTTGCTGTGCCGAACAACAACTCCGGCCTCGACGCCGTCGCGCTGAAGGACGGACGCACCCTGATGGTCTATAACCACTCCGGCCGCGAGGAGGCGGGCATGGGCCATAAGGGCCGCGGCATCCTCAACGTGGCCGTCAGTCGTGATGGTCGAGCCTGGGATGCCGCGCTCGTCCTTGACTATCTTGACGCACCGGAAAGGCAGTTTTCCTACCCGTCCGTGATCCAGGCGTCGGACGGCCGGGTTCACATCGTTTACACCTGGCACCGCGAGCGGATCAAACATGTGGTCATTGATCCGGCCGCGCTCGAGCCGGTGCCGATGGCCGGTGGCCGTTGGCCGTCCGAAGTCACGGGCGGCCTGCCGGTGCCGCCGCGCTGAACAAGCTGCACGGTCGCGATTGTTTCAGTTGGGTTAATTCGACAATTCCCGGGCACTTGGCATTGATTTCCCTCATCACCTTGGTCGCGATCCCTCCTATGCGTTTCAGCATTTCTCTTCTCGGTCTGGCGGCTATCTCGGTCTCGGCGCTGCCGGCGGCCGAACCGCCCAAGCTTTCCGTAGTGATCAGCGTGGATCAGCTTCGCTACGACCACATCGACCGCTTCGCTCCGTTTTTCGGCGAAGGTGGCTTCAAACGCATGCGGGCGGAGGGCCTGGATTTTCGCAATGCGCACTATCGTCATGGGGTGACGAAAACGGCACCGGGGCACTCGGTGGTCGCCTCGGGCGTTCATGCCGATGTCAGTGGGATTGTCGCGAACGAATGGATTGATCGTGCCACGTGGACGATGGTCGCTTCGGTCGAGGATCCGCGCTACCCGCTCGTGGGTACGGAAGCGGTCGGCGGGCGTTCGCCCGGCGGGGTGGTTGAGGCCAAGGCCGGACGTTCCCCCATGAACTCGTCGGCCACGACGATCGGGGACCAGCTGAAGCTGCGCTTCGGTGAGTCGTCGCGCGTGATCTCGGTCGCCAACAAGGACCGCTCGGCGATCTTGATGGGGGGCAGGCTTTCCGACGGTTCCTACTGGATTGACCGCAACCGCTTCGTGACCTCGACGTTTTTCCGCGCAGCGCTTCCGGAGTGGGTTGAATCGTTCAATGCGGAGCGCCGGATCGACGCGGCGTTCGGCAGCGAATGGACACTGCTCCTCAAGCCCGAAGCCTATGCGGCGCTGGGCGCGGATGATGCGCCGGGCGAGGGCACCTTGCTGGGGCTCCCGACCACCTTCCCCAAGAAAATCACGGGAGGGGTGGCGGCCGCGGGGAGCGAATTCTACGAGGCCTTCACCTACACGCCCCCGTACACGGTCCTGCTGGCTGAGTTTGCCAAAAAGGCCGTTGTGGCCGAGCGCCTCGGCAAGGACGGAGCCCCGGACATCCTGTGGGTGGGTTTCTCCCAGCCGGACCACACGGGCCATGTTTATGGTCCGGACAGCTGGGAAGTCATGGACACGCTGGTGCGGCTTGACCGGGTTTTGGCGGACTTTTTCGTCTTCCTCGATCGCGAGGTGGGGGCGGGTAATTACGTGGTCGTGCTGACCGCTGACCACGGCGTGGCGCCGCTGCCCGAGCGGGTTTTGGCGACGCAGCGGGGCATCGCGGCCGGCCGCCTTGATTTGAAGGCCTTTGATGCGGCGGTCACGGAAGGACTGACGGCGGCCTTCGGGCCGGCTCCGGCGCCGCTGCGCTGGGCGGTGCGCGACGGCAGTGGTTACCATATCTTCCCCGAGACCTTGCAGGCGAAGAGCGTCACTGCGGCCGCAGCCGGCGAGGTGGTGCGGTCCGTGCTGAAGGCCCGCCCTGAGATCGCGCAGGTGTACACCCGGGACGATCTGGTCAGTCCGGGCGCGCTGGACCGGATGGGTGAGTCGATGCGGCTGAGCTACCATCCGGAGCGCAGTCCGGACGTGGTGTTTGTGACCAAGCCCTACTTTTTTGATCGCAGCCCCAGCGGCACGACGCACGGGACCCCCTACAACTATGATTCGCACGTGCCGCTGCTCTGGTTTGGCGCCGGCGTTCCGGCGGGCACCCGCGTGGAGTCCGTCGGGGTGGATGACTTGGTTCCGACCCTCGGCAGCTTGCTCGGCATTGGCGCCCCGCCGAATGCCCGCGGAAACGTTCTCTTCTGAGCCCGAAGGACGCCCCTGCTCGAGCGAGCCCTCCGAGGGGCTCGCCTCAAAGCAGTCTGAGGAGACCCACCACCGTCACCGCGATCCCGGCGGCGACCAGGGCGCGACCATAGGCGGGGGCGCGGACGATGAAGCGCTGATTGTCGGCCTCGATTTGCCTGGCCCTCTCTTCGTCCCCGGCGGCGCGCAGACGGGCGGCGTTGGCCTCGCGCATCGCAAGGGTCTGCTTGAAACGAAGCGGCAGGGTCCAGACGATCACGCCGACGAACGAAAGCCCTACTCCGAGGCTCAGAAGCGACGTGTCACTGAAGATGCGGGAGAGGAAATCGTTCATGGCTCGTCCGGTGCGCAGGGTGAACGCCGCGCGCCGCGTGGACAATCTCGGGGCGGTATCGGGTCAGGGCCGTCGGCCTTCGTCGACCTCATAGAAATCGAAGTAGGTGAGAATATCGCTTCGATGACCGAGGCCGTAGGTCGATTTGTAGTTGGTGAAGTCATCGGCGGGAGCGTCGGTGTCCCGCCAGCCCCGCTTCATCATGTACTCGTTCCAAACGAGGATCTCGATCTCGGTTGGGCGGTGGCCGTGGGTGAACGCCCATTCGAGGATCTCTGCGTCTGAACCGCCGGCGAGGGTGCGCGCGACCAGCGCCTCGTACTCAATCCGGAGAAAGCGCACGCAGCGACGGTCGAAGCCGAGGCCCATGTAGCTTTCGTACTCTGCCGGAAGCCGGCCTTCGGCGCGCAACCGGATCTTCCGGAGCATACGGGCCACCCAAACCAGCCCGGCCACTTTTTCGTAGGGACTTACAAACATCATGTTCAAAGCGTAGGTTTTGAGTCGAAAGGGCAGGGATGCAGGTCCGGAGTTGTCGGCTGTGAATGGTTTAGTCTCTGTATTTCCTCGCATGGCGGTGAATTTTTACGACAACGACCGCCAGTCCGCCCATAATGATCACCAGGGCACTCCAATTGTAGGCGATCCAATTTTTCCGATCGAGAAACGCACCGACCACTGCGGTAGCAGCGATGGAGGCGCCCCAAAAAAAGAAAAGACGTCCGCCGTATCGGTTGAGTTCGAACCATTGAGCTTCCGATTCGAACGCGGCTGGAATGCGCACGCCATACCAGCGATTCATTTCTACTTGGCCGCGAATGAGCGGCACCGCTGCGACAATCGCGACTACTGCAGACACTAGGTGAACTATGACGACGGGGTTCATCTTCAGTACGGCACCGTGCTGAGCACCGTCGGTGCATCCATGGTGTTCCCTTTGGAGTAGGTCCTGCCTTTATTGGGCAACTGGGTCGTCGCCGGAGTGGGGTTTCGGGCCAGCTCGGAGAATGGGGTGGGAAGCCGGGCGGCTCTGACGCGGAGTTGTACCCGCTCCTTCAGGTCGCCTTACAGGATCATGTCAGGCGGCACGTTCGCGAGGGCCTCCTCGATTGTGGTCAGGCCCATCTTAACCTTGAGCAGGGAGTCCTGGTGGAGGGTCTTCATGCCGTTGCGCATCGCGATGCGCTTCAGTTCGGCCACCTCAAGCTCCTTGTTGATGCCGGCGGTCAGCTCCTCGCTGTTGGTCATCAGTTCATGGATACCCACGCGGCCCTTGTATCCGGTACCGCCGCACATCGGGCAGCCCTGCGGGTTGGCCTTGTAGACCTGACCAGACCAGTCGAGAGCCTTCTTCAGCAGGTCGTGCTCACGACCTTGGGGTTCGTAGGGCATCTTGCAGTTCTTGCAGACGCGGCGAAGCAGACGCTGGGCGCAGACCGCGACGAGCGAGGCCGAAATGTTGAAGGGCTCGATGCCCATTTCCGTCAGACGCACGACCGTGGAGGGCGCGTCGTTGGTGTGGAGGGTCGAGACCAGCAAGTGGCCCGTGAGGGCGGCTTCGACCGCGATACCGGCCGTTTCCTCGTCGCGGATCTCACCGACCAGGATGATGTCGGGGTCCATACGCAGGTAACACCGCAGCGCCCGGGCAAAGGTCAGGCCGATCTGGCGGCTCATCTGCATCTGGTTGAGGCCCGGCAGGGTGTACTCAATCGGGTCCTCGGCCGTCTGAATGTTGACGTCCGGCGTATTGACCTCCGCGAGGGCGGAGTAAAGGGTCATTGACTTGCCGGATCCGGTCGGACCGCAGTGCAGGATCATGCCATAGGGCTGGCGGATGCAGTCGCGGTAGCGGGAGAGATTTTCCTCGGAGAAGCCGAGGGCGGGCAGGGGAAGCGTCGTCTTCTGCTTGTCGAGAATACGCATGACCACCTTCTCGCCAAAGTTCATCGGGCCGGTGGCCACGCGAAGGTCGATGTCGATGTTCTTCTTGGTGTACTTCTTGAAGACGATGCGACCGTCCTGGGGCAGACGCCGCTCGGCGATGTCCAGGTTGCACATGATCTTCAGGCGGGTGACGAGTGCATTGGTCACCTGCTTGGGCAGGCGCAGCTTCTCGATGCAGACGCCGTCGATGCGGTAGCGCACGAGGAGATCCTTCTCCATCGGCTCAATGTGGATGTCGGACGCCCCCGAGATGTACGCGTCCTCGATGATCCGGTTGGTCAGCTGGATGATCGGGGCCGAATCCTCACTCTCGAGATCGGAGGCGGAAATCTCGCCGCCGGCGTCGGAGGTGTAAGCGGTGCTGATCACCTCGGCCACGCTGTCGATGTCGACGTCGCCCTCGCCATTGCCCTTCTTGGCATCCGTCTTGAAGAACTTTTTGAGGAGGGATTCGATCAGGGTGGCCGGAGCCACGCGGATTTCCTCGATGGTGAGCTCGGTGGCCTGCTGGAAGGACTCGCGCTTGGCGTAGTCGAGCGGGTTCACCATCAGCACCGCGACCGAGTTCGGGGAGAGCCGCTTGTGAGGGAACACGCCCTCACGTCGGATGACGGCGTCGCCCACGACCTCGACGAGTTTGTCGTCGATTTCGATCTCCTCGGGCTTGGTGACCAGCGGATGGTCGGTAAGCCGGGAGACGAATTTGGCGGTATCCTCGGCGCTGAGCTGGAACTTCGGGTCCAGCATGCGCTGGATCAGCGTGGCGGAATACTCGGCGACCTCCTTGAGGAGAGTGAGATCCTTCTCGGTGAACTGGCCGTTGGTGCCGGCCGCCGGTTCCTTGTTGAGCACCTGGATGGCGCCGATGACCACATTGGTCTTCAGCGGCACCGTGAGCATCGAGCGCACCTCGAAGCCCGTGTTCATGTTCTTCAGCGAGGCCGCATCGGGGCCATTGATCGTGAAGAAGAGAGGTTCGCCGTTGGAAATGACCTTGCCGACATTGCCGGTGCCCAACGGAAGCTTGAGCGCCAGAAGTTTCTCGGCGGTCTCTTTGAACTGCTTTTCCTTCGCCGGCTCCTTCGCCCAGAGGGTCGGGGAGTAATAGATGTGCTTGAAGGAGATGTCGTTGCCCTCGACGAGGTACAGGGTCATCGACTGCGCCTGCAGTGCCTCGACGACCTTCGTCGAGGTGAGTTCCACCACGGAACTGACATCCTCACGGCTCGGCGCCGGCTTGGAAATCACCTTGATCAGGAGCGAGCGGCGGAGGGTATTCGCGACGGAAGGGGCGGCCATGATGGGATGCGCAGGGGCGGTTGTCTGGGATTGTCAGGGTATCCCTTATGCCGCAATGAGAAAGCGCTTCCGAGCGATTCTCCTTACTCCCTCATGTGGCGATTTATCCGTGGCTGGTTCACCGGTGGTTCGACGGCTCCATCGGCGGGGGCCGCCGGTGAGGACGCCGCCGCTGACTTTCTGGTGAAACGGGGCCTGCGGATCGTGGCCCGAAACTGGCGAAATCCCCGCGACAAGCGACAGGAGATCGATCTGGTCTGTGCTGACGGTGAGATCGTGGTGTTTGTCGAGGTCAAGGCCCGGGCCGACTCGGCGCTCGTACCGGGTTACTTCGCGGTCGACCGCCGAAAGAAGCGAGTGCTGCGCGCAGCGGCGCTGGCTTATCTGCGGAGCCTGCGGATAAAGCCGGCGGCCTTCCGCTTCGATATCGTCGAGGTGGCGGAAACCTCCGGGCGCCCCTCGGGCCTGCTGCATTTCGAGAACGTGCCCCTGTTTGCGAAGCACGATCGGCCGTGACCGTTCCCACGGTCCGCATCGCGGGCCCGGATTCGGCCTTGATTCGGTGACGCCTAGCCCCGACAAAGTGCGTCCCCCTATTGCCATGGCCGACAACCAGCGTCACCCGTTCCTGCAGGGACTCAGCAAACATCGCGGCACACCTCCCACGGTGGTCGTGATCTTTGGCGCCTCTGGCGACCTGACTGCCCGGAAACTGATTCCCGCGATCTTCAATCTCGCGTGCGACAATCTGCTCCCCGCGGACTTCTTTCTGATCGGCTATGGCCGCAAGGCGATTCCGGACGAGGAATTCCGCCAGCTGGCGACGGATGCCATCACCGAGTTCTCTCGGCGCGAACTGAAGCCGGATGTCTGGGGCCGGGTTGCGGCCAACACCAGCTACGTGGCCGGTGGCTATGACGAAAAGGCCGCCTTCGACCGTCTGTCCGCCCACATCGCCGGGATCGAAAAGACGATCGGGCGGGACGTTCAGGTGCTGTTCTACATCTCGACCCCCCCCTCGGTCTTTGCCCCGATTCTATTGAATCTCGGTGCCAGCGGCCTCGCGGGCAAACACCTTGGCCAGTCCTATCATGCCAAGGTCATCATCGAAAAGCCGTTCGGCAAGGACCTCGCCTCGGCCCGGGCGCTCAACGGGACGATTCGCTCGGTTTTCGAGGAGTATCAGGTTTATCGCATCGATCATTACCTCGGCAAGGAGACCGTGCAGGACCTGCTCGTGCAGCGCTTCTCCAACGCGATCTTCGAGCCGCTGTGGAATCGGAATTTCATCGACCACGTGCAGATCACGGTGGCCGAGGAAGTGGGCGTCGGTACC
>CAYZCV010000100.1:0-13408 GCA_964476965.1 uncultured Opitutus sp.
GCGCCGAGTACGTCACCCGCGCGGGCGACATCCGCGTCGACGAGCAAGGCTACCTGGTCACCCAGCAGGGCTACCGCGACCAGGGTCTCTCCGATGGCGAGATCACCTATGATGCCACCACGGTGGGCGGCAATCTCACCTTTACGCCGACCACCTCCAATGCCTCGACGGTGGGCGACATCCAGCTCAACGTGAACCTGGCGATCGGAAGCGGCCTGACCAACAGCACGGGCGGCACCTTCACCGACGCCGAAGTCGAGGCCGGCGCACCCACGCTGCGCTCCTTCTCGATCGATCAGTACGGCAATGCCGTCGCCTTCATGTCGGATGGCTCCTCGTTCAACCGCGGCTCCGTGCTGCTGCAAAACTTCCGCGACCCCTCGGCCCTGACCAAGGAGGGCAACAACCTCTTCTCCGGCTTCGACGCGGCGGGCCCGGTGGGCGGCATCGACCTGTCGGCCACCAACAACAGCCCCGGCGCGGGCGGCCTGGGCCGGATCCAGTCCGGTACGCTCGAACTTTCCAACGTCGATCTGACTGAGCAGTTCGCGAGCCTGATCACGACCCAGCGCAGCTTCCAAGCCGGGTCGCGCCTGATCACGGTCTCCGACTCGGTCCTCGAAGATATCGTCAACCTCAAGCGCTGATCCCATGTCTGCCAAAGCCGATGCTCCCGCGGCGCCTGCCGCCGCTCCCGCTGCCGCGCCCGCCGCCAAGAAAGGCGGCGCTGCCGGCATGCTCCCGCTCATCATCGCCCTCGTGGCCGCTCCCGGCATCACGTACGCGATGGTGGAGTTTGTCCTGCTTCCCCGGCTCAAGGCTCAGCTCGCTGCGCCCGCGGTGGCGGGGGCCGACGCGGAGGCCCACGCCGAAGCTCCGGCCGAGGAATCCGGCGGCCATGGCGGCGGCAAGGAGGGCGAAAAGGGCGGCGCAGCGGGCGCCAGCTATGAATTCCAGAATGTCGTCGTCAATCTCGCCGGCACGATGGGCACGCGCTACCTGAAGTGCTCCTTCCTCGTCACGGGTTCCAATCCGAACATCAAGGCGATGTTCGAGGAGAACAAGCCGCGCCTGATGGATGTCACCCTCAATGTCATGTCGGCGCTCACGCTGGCCGACCTCGAGGAGCCCGGCTCCAAGAACATCATCCGCGAGAAGCTCGTGACGGCGTACAACACCGCCCTGGGCAAGAAGGTCGCCGACCAGGTGTACTTCTCCGACTTCGTGGTTCAGTAAACGCTCCCCCCGACCTGATTCCGCCGCCATGGCCGACGACGACAACAAGCAGACCGCCGACTTTCTCGACCAGTCCGAGATCGACAAGCTGCTTGCGCAGACCGTCGAGACCACGGCGCCGAAGTCGCAGCTCATCCGCCCGGACGGATTCAAGAACGATCCGTCCTCGCCGGCGAAGATCGAGGCCTATGACTTCCGCAACCCGGCGTTCCTGTCCGAGGTCGAGTTGCGTCGCCTGCGCCTGCTGCACGAGGATTTCATCCGCTACCTCAGTGCCCGGCTCTCCCTCTACCTGCGGATGGAGTGCGGCCTGAAGATGGCCAAGCTGACCACGGTCACCTTTGCCAAGTTCACCGACTCGCTGCCCAACCCGACCCACCTCAGCCTCTTCAAGGTCGATCCGCTGGTGGGTGTCGGCATTCTCGACATCAACCCGCGCCTCGCGCTCACCATTGCCGACCGCCTTCTGGGCGGCCGGGGTCACTCGGTCAAGGCCGAGCGTTACCTGACGGAAATCGAGATCGCGCTCATCGAGGACGTGATCGTGATCCTGCTCGAGGAGTGGTGCGCCCAGTGGAAATCCGAGGAGGAACTCCGCCCGCAGATCATCGGCCATGAGAACAACGGCCGCTTCCTGCAGACTTCGCCGAAGGACGCGATCGTCCTCGCCATGACGCTCGAGGCCAACTTTGGCGACTGCGCCGAGCAGATCCAGATTGGCGTCCCGTATTACACGATCGAGCCGGTCGTGAAGAAGATGCAGGCCCGCCGGCAGAAGGATGCCGCCGTCACCGTGGCCGAAAAGCGCTCCGACTGGCATGCCGCCTACGACCGCATCGTGATGCCGGTCCGCGCCGAGTGGCAGGTGCTCGAGCTGAGCCTGCGCGAGGTCACCAACCTTCGGGTTGGCGACGTGATCGAGATGCCTGCCTCCACCTTTTCCGAAACCCGCGTGCTGCTCAACGGCACGCCCAAATTCATCGGCACGGTCGGTCTTGATACCGACCGCGTCGCCGTCCAGCTCACCCGCAAACTACCGAGCGAGGAGATTGCTCCCGCCAAAATCGATGGAAACAAACGCTCTTGATATCGTCCTTGACGTAAAGGTTAAGGTCGCCGTCCAACTCGGCTCCTGCATGCTACCCATGCGGGAAGTCCTGGAACTTGCGCCCGGCTCGGTCGTGCAGCTCATGCAGCATGCGAGCGACCCGGTCGGACTTTATGTCAACGACAAGCTCGTCGCCTACGGCGAGGTTGTGGTCGTCGAAGACAACTTCGGCATCAAGATCACCGAGCTGGTGGGCAGCGTGAAGCCGTGAGCGCCGTCGTCCTGAATTTCCGTTCCCTTCGTAGGCTGCTCGTCGCGCTGGTGATCGCCGCCTCTGCGGGCCTGGCCCGCGCCCAGGCCCCCTCGGAGGCCCCGGTCACCACGTCGCCGGATGCGATCATCCGCCCCGCGGCCGCTCCCCGCGCAGAATCCCCGGCGCTCAACGCCCCGAGCGGCAGCTTTGGCGCCCTCACGTTCATCGGCGCCCTGGCTCTCGCCACCGGCGGCATCTGGCTCGCCAAGCGCGGCCGCCTTCCGGGCACGGCCAACCGCGACCTGCGCCACCTCTCCGTCGAGGAGACCCGCGCCCTCGGCAACCGGCAGTACCTCGTGGTCGCCGCCTATGACGACAAACGCTTCCTGATCGGGGTCTGCCCCGGCCGCATCGAATTCCTCACCGCCCTCGATTCGCCGGCAAAACGCCGCGATTCCTCCGCGTCATGATCCGCCGGCTCATTCCCTTGCTCGTCCTGCTCGCGTTTGTCGCGTTGCTGGTCCCCGCCGCCTCCGGGCAGGCGGCCGACCCCGCGCCGGCGCCCGCGGATCCCTTCCGCCTGAACATCGGGCTCGAGGGCACGGGGCAGGGGGGCGATGTCAGTGTGGCCGTGCAGATCGTCCTCGTGATGACGCTGCTGTCCGTCGCGCCGTCGATTGTCCTGCTCATGACGAGCTTCACCCGTATCGTCATCGTGCTGGGCTTCGTCCGCACCGCGCTCGGTACGCCGAGCGCACCGTCGAACCAGATCATTGTCGGTCTCTCGCTCTTCCTGACCTTCTTTCTCATGGGCCCGGTGTTCGACCGCGTGCAGAACGAGGCCGTCACGCCCTACCTGGAGAAGCAGATCACCTCCACGGAGGCGCTGACCCGCGCCAGTGTCCCGCTGAAGGACTTCATGCTGAAGCAGACCCGCACGCGCGATCTCGAGTACTTTCTCGAGCTCGGCGGCTACGGTCCGACGGCGGTGCGTGATCTTCCGATGCGTGTCGTGATCCCGGCGTTCGTCATCAGTGAACTCCAGACCGCGTTCCAAATGGGCTTCCTCCTCTTTCTGCCCTTCCTCGTCATCGATTTCCTCGTGTCCTCCGTCCTGATGGCCCTCGGCATGATGATGATGCCGCCCGTCACGATCGCGCTTCCCCTGAAGCTGCTCCTTTTCGTGCTGGTGGATGGCTGGCACCTCGTGGTGCGGTCCCTGGTCGAGAGTTTCACCGTCTAGCGCCTTGCTGCCGCCATGAATCCGGATCTCGCCATCGATATCTTCAAGACGACCGTGATGTTCGCCCTCTACATTGTGGCGCCCTTTCTCGGGTTGACGCTCGTGGTCGGTCTGCTCGCGAGCCTGCTGCAGGCGGTGACCAGCCTGCAGGAGCAGACGCTGACCTTCATTCCCAAACTGGTGTCGTTGGCGGGGCTCGTGCTCCTGCTGACGCCCTGGCTGCTCCGGTCGATTTCCGAGTTCACCATCACGCTGCTGACGCGGATGGGTACGATGGGGCAGTGAGCCCGTCGGCGCCGGGATTCTCCCCATGACCACCGAGATGCTCGTGACGTGGCTGATGGTCACGTTCCGCGCGGTCGGGGTCGTGATCCAGCTGCCGGTGGTGGCGGGTCGCCCGCTACCGATGACGATCCGCGTGGCGTTGTCGCTTGGCCTCGCCACGCTGGTGGCCCCGGTCATTGGCGCCGCGCAGGTTCCGCTGACCCTTCCCGCGCTGGGCTGGGCCGCGGGCGGCGAGATTGTGCTGGGCCTGGCGCTGGGTTTCGTGGGGCGCATCGCCTTCGCCGCCGTCGAAATGGCCGGTCGTCTCATCTCCAATGAAATTGGTCTCAGTGGCAGCCCGGGGATGGGCGTGCCGGAGCCCGCCTCGGAGCCGCTGGCTGCGCTGCTTTCAAATTTTGCGATTGTGATGTTCTTCCTCTGGAGCGGTCACCTGGCCCTGATCCAGGCGTTTGCGCGGAGCTTCGCTCTCGCCCCCGCCGGCGCTCCCGCCCTCGACAGCGGTTCGGGCGAGTTTCTGATTGTGGTCACGGGCGGTGTGCTGGACCTCGGCCTGCGGATGGCCGCGCCGTTCATCGCCCTGAATTTTCTGGTGACGCTGGCGTTTGCCGCGCTTTCGCGCGCGGTGCCGAAGATGAGCGTCTTCGTGGTCAGCTTCTCGGCGCGTACCCTCGCGGGCATCGCGCTGCTGGCGGGTTCGGGCGCCCTGATGGCCCGCTACCTCTACGTGGAGTTCGGCGAGATGCCGGTCCGCCTGCTTGAACTGCTGCCGACGCGCTGAGGCGCGGCGGGGCAGCTAGCCTTGGGCGACAGGCAAGGGGTGTGCCCCCAGGGCGCTGCACGTGCCGCGATGGGCTGCGCCAGACTCCCGGGCGCCCGATTCAGACGCTCCTTGCGGCAAATTTTGCCGAAGTCGGCCCGCCGAAATTTCCTCCCTCTCGCCGACCGAGGTCCGCCAGAAAAGAAAAGTTTTAAAACGCTTACCAGTAACGAGTAATGACATTACAAATGTCGATGGCATCGCCAGTGCTATTTGCGGGATGTCCATGTCAGAAACCGACCAAGATCAAAAAACCGAAGAACCCACCGGGAAGCGCCTCGCGGAAGCGATGGAGCGCGGTCAGTTCGCGCGGTCGACTGAGCTCGGCATTCTGTTTCCCCTTGCGGCGGTCCTGGGCGTGTTGGCGATGACCTTGCCGGCCGTGGCGCGCGATGTCGCGGAGTACGCCATTTCGATCTTCACCCGTTTCGCCTCCACGCCGGTCAACATCGACACGATTCCGGTGCAGATCAGCGGCGTGATGAAGGTGTCCGCCCTCGCCCTCGTCCCGGCCCTGGTGGGCTGCGTGATTGGTGTCGTGATCTCGGGCGGAATCCAGAGTGGCTTCCGGATCGCGAGCAAGGCGATCGCCTTCAAGCCCGAGTCCCTGAACCCGGTTGCCGGTTTCGGCCGCATCTTTTCCAAGGACGCCGCGATTCGCGCCGGCATCGACATCCTCAAATTGGTCGGCATCGCCGCGACCCTCTACTTCGGCACGCGCAATCTGATCTACGACCCGCTCTTCACCGCACCGGTCGAGTCGGCGTACCTCGGCCAGTTCCTGCACAATTCCACGCTGCTCTTCCTTGGTCGCCTGCTCATCGCGCTGAGCGTCGTCGCGGCGATCAGCTACTCCTACGAGAAGTTCAAGACGCATCGTGAGATGATGATGACCAAGCAGGAGGTGAAGGATGAGCACAAGCAGTCCGAGGGTGACGGTCGCACCAAGTCCGCCATGCGCCGCATGGCCCGCCGCCTGATGCAGAAGCAGATGCTTTCCGCCGTGCCGACGGCCGATGTCGTCGTGACGAACCCGACCCACTTTGCCGTCGCCCTCAAGTACGAGCGCGGTCTCGACAAGGCGCCGGTCATCCTCGCCAAGGGCGATAACCGCATGGCCCGCCGCATCAAGGCGATCGCGGCCGAGCACGGCGTGCCGATGGTCGAGAACAAGCCCGTCGCGCGCCTCCTCTTCGCCATGGGCAAGGTGGGCGAATCCATCCCGGCCGAACTTTACCAGGCGGTCGCCGGCATCCTCGCCGTCGTTTACCGCACCCACCGCTACTACTTCCACCGTCTCAAGGCCCGTCGCCTCGAGGCTGCCGCGTCATGATCCAGACTCAGAACCAGAAGACTCTAGCCTCCCTGCTGCTCCGCGCGGACCTCCTGTTCACGCTCGGACTCTTCGGGACGGTCATTCTGCTCGTCCTGCCGATTCCGGTCTTCCTGCTGGACACCCTGCTCGCCCTCAACATGGGCCTGTCGCTCTTCGTCCTGCTCGCGATCGTCTACGTCAAGGATCCGCCGGAGTTCTCCAGCTTTCCGACCCTGCTGCTGACCCTGACGCTCTTCCGGCTCGCGCTGAACATCAGCTCGACCCGCCAGGTCCTCGTGACCGGCTACGGTGGCAAGGTGATCGATGCCTTCGGCCACTTCGTGATCCAGGGCAACTACGTCGTCGGTGCGGTCGTCTTCCTCATCCTCGTGGTGATCAATTTTGTGGTCATCACCAAGGGTGCCGGCCGCATTGCCGAGGTGAGCGCCCGTTTCACCCTCGATGCCCTCCCCGGCAAGCAGATGGCCATCGATGCGGAACTCAACGCCGGCATCATCGACGAGGTCACGGCCACCGCCCGCCGCCTGAAGGTGCAGAAGGAGGCCGACTTCTACGGCGCGATGGACGGTGCGTCCAAGTTCGTCCGCGGTGACGCCATCGCCGGCATCATCATCACCTTGGTCAACGTGCTGGGCGGCTTTGCCATCGGTGTCCTCCAGATGGGTCTTTCCCTCGGGGAGTCGCTCCAGAAGTTCACCCTGCTGTCGATTGGTGACGGTCTCGTCTCCCAGATCCCAGCCATCATCCTCTCCGTGGGTGCCGGTCTTCTGGTCACCCGCGCCTCTGAGAACTCCAATCTCGGCGCGCAGGTGGCCGGACAGCTGCTCAAGTACCCGCGCGCCTTCACCATCTGCGGCATCATGATGGGGATGTTTGGCCTCATGCCTGGCATGCCGATTCTGCCGTTCTTTGGCCTCGCGGGGGTCTGCTTCTTCGTTGCCCGCATCCTGCGCGAGCGTGATGCGGAGGTCGAAGCCGCCGCCGGTCCCGGCAAGGCTGCCGCGGGCGGCAAGTCCGCCCCTTCGGCGGGCAAGCCGGGCTCGGGCGAGGCCGCTTCCGCGAACGCCGGCACGACGGCCTCGGCTCCAGTCGCGTCCGCCACCGCCGAGGACATGCGCAAGCTGGTCGACATTGATGTCTTCGCGATCGAGATCGGGTACGGCCTGCTCGCGATGGCCGACTCCAAGACCGGGGGCGAACTGCTCGGCCGCGTCACGGGTGTCCGCAAGACGCTCGCCCGCGAAAAGGGCATTGTCGTACCTCCGGTGTCCGTGCGCGACAATCTCGAGCTCGAGTCCAACGACTACCGCTTCCTCCTCCGGGGCAAGCCCGTCGCCCGCGGTCAGCTGGTCCCCGGCCGCTGGCTGGCGATGAATGTCTCCGGCAGCAAGGTCCGCCTCCGCGGCCTGCCGACCCGTGAACCCGTCTTCAATCTCGAGGCCACCTGGATCGACGAGGCCGAGAAGAAGAATGCGGAGCTCAACGGCTTCACCGTGGTCGACCCCGCCTCCGTCCTCATCACGCATCTTTCCGAGACCCTCAAGGTCAACGCCCACCACCTCCTTGGCCGCCAGGAGGTCCAGCAGATGGTCGACCACATCAAGCAGGCCCAGCCCGCCCTGATCGCCGAGCTCATCCCGGATCTCGTCACCCTCGGCATCATCCAGCGCGTGATGCAAAACCTGCTGCGCGAGAACGTGGCGATCGTGAACCAGCCCCTCATTCTCGAGGGTATCGCGGACTTCGCGTCGCTCTCCAAGAATCCGGACGACCTTTCCGAACTCGTGCGCCGCCGCCTCGGCCTGTACTTTGTGCCTGAATACGAGTGCCGCCCCGGTGTGATCCGTGCGGTGACGCTCGACCCGCGTCTCGAGCAGTGGCTCGCCAGCAAGGTCCATCGCTCCCCGACTGAGGTTGGCCTCGCGCTCGATCCGGGCACGGCCCGCCACGTGCTCGACGAGATCAACCGCCGCACGGGCGAACTCGTGGCCGCCGGTCAGCCGGCCGTGCTCGTGGTCTCGACCGAGATCCGTCTGCCGCTCCGCCGCTTCTTCGAATCGTCCTGCCCGCGGCTGGCCGTGCTCGCCTTCCAGGAGCTGCCGTCCGCCACCGAGATCGAGAACGCCGGCATCATCACGGCCCCCATGCCAACCGTCCTGCGCACCGCTGAACCCCTCAAGGCCGCCGCCTGATCGCCATGAACGCCCCTGACTCCTCCCAGTTTCCCGGCGCCTGCTACAAGTTCACCGTTCGTTCCGCGGCCGAGGCGGTTGAGCTGATCCGGGAACGCCTGGGGCCCGCGGCGCGGGTCCTCTCGGTTCGCGCCGTCCCGGCCAAGGGCTGGCGGCGCCTCGTCGGTTCGCCCCAGCTTGAGGTCATCGCCCAGATCGATGCTCCCGCGGCGGCCGCTGCCCCGGTTTCCGCTCCGACGGTGGCGGTCCCGTCCGGCTACGCGAATGCGCTGCCGGCGTACTCCGCCGACTCCGACGCCGCCGGTTCGGCTGATTCCCCGCTGGTGGCCGCCCGCCTCACGCCCCCCGCGTCGATCGGCCTCGCGAATCTCCTCCGCCGTTCCGGTCTCGGGGAGGGCGCGCTCAGCCGCCTCCAGTCCGGAGCGAATTGGGGCGAACTCAACACCATGCCGCTGCACCGTGCGCTGGCTGAGACCGCTCGCCAACTGCGGGAGCAGATCGAGGCCCGCCCGGGCCGCGCGCCGCTGTCCCGCGCCGCCTTCCTCGGGACCGCGGGGGTGGGACGCACGACGGCGCTCTGCAAATGGCTTTCCGCCGAGGTCTTCCGCCGCGCACGCCTCGGCCATGTCGTCACGGTTGAATTCGACCGGCCCAATCCTTCCGGACCCCTGCCGGTCTTTGCGGAGGCGCTGGGCGTCCCGCTCGCGCACTTCCCCTGCGGCACGCGGCCCGCGGTGCCGGGTGGCTTCGTTTACTTTGACCTCCCCGGTCTCTCCGTTCGCCGTCCGGCGGACAATCGCCCGCTGGCCGAGTGGCTCGACCGCGAGGAGATCAAGGAGCGCGTGCTGGTGCTCAATGCCGCCTATGACCGGGCCTCGCTGCGCGACGCCTACACCGCGGGCCGCGACCTGGGTGCCACGCACCTGGTCTTCACCCATCTCGACGAGGTCCCTCAGTGGGGCCGCCTGTGGGACTACCTTTTTGATGAGCAGGTTGAGCCGCTCTTTCTCGGCACCGGTCCTTCGCTGACCGGTGACATCGAGGAAGATGTCCCCGGCGCAATCGTTCGTCGCACCCTGCCTGACGCCTGACCCCTCCCGACCCATGAAATTCATCTTCCTTGCCGGCGGTTCCGCCGGATTCTCCCTTGCCGCCGGCACGGCCTTCTGGTCCGGGCGCAATCCCGACCGCATCCTTCTGGATGGCGCGGTGGGCTGCCTCGCCGGCGCGCTCCTCTTCCGCTGGTTCTGGACCGTGCTGGTGCACGGGATCCGCGAAACCATCGTCAGCCGCCATGCCGCCGCCACCGCCGCCGCGGAAGCCGCCGCCCCGGCCAAGTCCAAGTGAACACACCTTCAGCCATGAATACCGCCACTGCACCTGTCCCTGGCATGGATGCCACGCCCGCCACTGCCTGGCGCGCGTATCAGGGAGTCACTCCGAGCGCCGTCGATGAAAAGGAATTGATCGAACGGTACCTCCCCCTGGTCCGCAACGTCGTTGATCGCGTCAAACTCAACCTTCCCGCGCATGTCGACGCGGACGATCTCTACAGCGTCGGCATCACCGGCCTGATCGCCGCTGTGCGCAAGTACAACCCCGAGCAGGGCAGCACCTTCGCGAGCTACGCCGCGATGCGCATCCGCGGTTCCATCCTCGACGAGCTCCGTCGCATGGACTGGTGCCCGCGCCGCGCCCGCGCCCGCGCCCGCAAGCTCAAGACCGCGATTGGCGAGGTGGAGCAGTCGCTCGGCCGCGCCGCCACGGACGAGGAGATGTGCAAGGCCCTGGGCCTCGAACCCAAGGAATACGCCAAGTGGGTCGAGGAGTCCCGCCCGGTCACCTTTATTGCAATCGACCAGACAGCAGACGGCGAGGAGGGCGAAGGTGCCTCCCTGCACGAGCTGCTGGCTGACGAAAACGACGTCACGGGCCGCGATAACCTCGAAAAGGAGGAGTTGCTGCAACTTCTCACTCAACGAATCGCGGAATTGCCCGATATCCCGAGGAAGATCCTCGCCATGTACTACCACGAAAATATGCGCCTGGCCGAAATCGCTGCGGTTTTCGGTCTGACGGAGTCGCGCATCTGCCAGATCCACGCCCAGACCATCCTTGGCCTGCGCGCGCATCTGCAACGCGTCCGGAACCGCTAACGGTTCCCGCCTGATTTCCTCCCTCCGCCATGCTCATCATCGTCGGCATCGTGATCGTCTTCGCCTCCACTCTGGGGGGCTTCATGATCGCAGGCGGAAAGCCGGTGGTGCTGCTGCACTTGTCGGAGTTCGTGGTCATTCTGGGCGTTGCGTTCGGCGTGCTCATCATTGCCAGCCCCGGCCATGTGCTGAAGGAGATCGTCCACAAGCTGCAGGTCGCGGTGGCGGGCAAGTCCCCGGGCAAGAACGAGTACAACGAGCTGCTCAAGCTCCTCTACGAGATCTTCATGATCGGCCGCCGCAACGGCCTGATCGCCCTGGAGGAGCACGTCATGGATCCGAAGAAGAGCAGCATCTTCCAGCGGTATCCCTCCGTGCTCGCGCACAAGGAAAGGCTCGAGTTCCTCATCAACGGCCTGAAGCCGGTGATCGATGGCAAGATCAAGCCCGACCAGCTCGAGGACCTCATGGTCGCCGAGCTCGATGCCAAATCGAACGAGAACGAGCACCCCGTGCACATCCTGCACCTCGTCGGTGACTCGCTGCCGGGTATCGGCATCGTCGCGGCGGTGTTGGGCATCATCAACACCATGGCGGCCATTTCGGAAGGTCCGGAGAAGGTCGGTGAAAAGGTGGCGGCCGCGCTGACCGGCACGCTCCTCGGCATCTTCGTTGCCTACGGCTTCGTCAACCCGCTGGCCGACCGCGTCAAATTCAACAACCAATCCGACGCCCTTTTCCTCCGCTGCATCATGCAGGCGGTGGTGGGCTTCGCCAAGGGCCTCGCCCCGCTCACCGCGGTGGAGATCGCCCGGCGCTCACTCGACAGCTCCGTCCAGCCGGGCGGCGCCGAACTCGAGGCCGCGGTCAAGAACCTCGGCACGGGCAAATAAGGAGCACGACCCAACATGTCCGGTGGTGCATGGAAGGTGGCTTACGCGGACTTCGTGACCGCGATGATGGCGCTGTTTATGGTGCTCTGGATCTCCGCGCAGGATGAGAAGATCCTGATCGCGACGTCGCAGTACTTTCAGAATCCGTTCAACTCCCCGATGAACAATCATTCGGGCGTGCTTCCATTCAATAGCGAGAAGACGAAGCAGAGCCAGGGCGACGATGCCGGCACCGAGGCCGAATCGGCCAAGACCAGCGCGGTCTCAATGACTTTCCTCAACTCGGTCGCCGCCGATTTCTACCGCCTGCTCAATCTCGACCAGGATCTCGCGGACGCCCCGATCGACATCCAGGTGACGAGCGAGGGGATGCGGATCACCCTGTTCGACCGGCCGGATCGGCCGCTTTTCGAGCCGGACAACACGCAGTTCACCCCGTGGGGCGAATTCGCGATGCAGAATCTGGCATGGATGATCGACCGGCATCGCTTCCGCGTCACCATCGACGGCCACACGCACCGCAAGGAGAACCTCGATCCGAATGATCCGCTGGCCGATGACTCGGCCTGGGATCTCTCCGCCAACCGCGCCAACGCCTCCCGGCGTCGACTCGTTTTCTTTGCGGTTGATTCGGCCTTGGTCGAGCGAGTGGCCGGTTATGCCGACACCAAGCCGCTCGAGGGCAAGCCGCGGGAAGACCCCGCCAATGACCGCATCACGCTCAGCCTGACCCTCGCCGGGACCTCCAAGTTCAAGGACGGCGTCGTGGTCGATACCCCGACCAAGCCATGAAGCCCTTTCTCCAAGGCCGCAAAACCATCACGGAGGCCGCCCTCCGGCCGGCCGTCTCCCCCCTGACCGCCCCGGCCATCCGGCCGGGCGCACGCCCCGGCTCCCCGGCGCCGCATGCGCACGGCGAGGGCGCACAGGTCGAGGTCATCAAGCAGGGTGACAAGGTTACCCGTCTCGTCGTCACTTGCGCCTGCGGCGAGCGAATCGAGATCGACTGCCTCTATCCCGCCGGCGTGTAGCGCCGGCGCAGGGTGGGGTGGTCCGCACCCCACGAGGCGCCTTCCCGCGGCACAGCCTGCGACGCGGGCGGAGTGGCGCAACTGGCGGATGCTATGTGTATACTTAGCATAGATATAGGTCTAGGATCGTAATGAATCAGAGATTCATCACTCCCCCATGCCTGAATCTTGCTAGTCCCTAGCAAGACTGAACTTCAAAACTCCCCAAAGTTCAAAAGGTCATTTCGAACCAAGGGAATCAAAACTGATGCACAAAGAATCACAAGTACCCAAGCTAGATCTCATCATGTCCTGTATGTGGTGGCTCAAATAATATCTCATCAAAAGTACTGGAACTGTATACTGAGCAAGCAGCTCGCTAGAACTACTAATGGTAAAGGAGATTGCTCAGAAAGATCAAGTCATCATCTATCTGGACATCTATCCCGAAAGAGCACCCCGTTCTGACCTACTTAATGACAACGGTAAACCAGAGATCGGGACAGAGCTCTATGTTCTGCATCCTAAAATATATCAAGTGGAAAGTACTCAGCACAACCAATCCTAATCCCCGTACCCTGTGGTAATTACGACCAGATAGCAGATTTTAGTCCTAAATGCCAGGTGATAGAAACTGGGATATCTCCATTGTGTATGTAATGGGTTGAGGCTTGTTTGGTGGAAGTGATTGGGCTCAGTAGGATCAGATGTACATCTAAGGGAATATAAGGTAAAAATCAGAGATGTATCTGTAGCAGAAATCATATGTACGGTGGAAAAACACTCCACACAACCATGTCAATCTTCCGTGATCAGGGAAAATCACAACCCTTAGCAAATCTACTTGGTGCCAGAAGAACGTAAAGTAGGACTTTTTCATTGAGTGTGTTTATGGGACAAGGCCTATTTGGTGGATGTATTGGGGCTGAGATGGGTTCA
>CAYZCV010000101.1:0-7585 GCA_964476965.1 uncultured Opitutus sp.
TCCGCTTGCACTTGGCAATCACCTGGGAATCGAAGGCGCGCTCGCGCTCCAGCCAGGCCTTGAGCGCGGGGTCGCGCTCGGCTTGGGCCAGCGCTTCGAGGAACGCCGGATCAGCGGAGTCCTGACCGCCTGGACGACAGGCCTGCAGAATGAATTTCGCCTGCTCGCTGGTCATGACGCTGCCCCTTTGCGCATGCCGGGAAATTGGACCACTTCGGCACTGTGGCTGGCGCGGCGGGCCATCGCCGAGCGCAACTGCGACTTTCCGCGGGAAAGGCGAGACATGACGGTGCCGATCGGCACCTCGAGCGCGTCCGCGATTTCCTGATACGAAAGATCCTCAAGGTAAAACAGGGTCAACGGCGCCCGGAAAACCTCATCCACCTCCTGCAGCATTTCCATGACCTGAACGCCATCGAGCCGGCGGACGTGATCGACGCTCTCGGCCGCTGTGTCCTGTTCCTCGGGCGGCAGATCCTCGATCGCCGTGATCCGGCCATCGCGTCGCCGTCCCCGCAGAAACTCGCGGTAGAGCGTGGTGAACAGCCAGGTCTTCGCCTTGGCCGCGTCCCTTAATCCGTGCCCCTTGGTGGCCCAAATATAGAAGGTCTGCTGCACCAAGTCGCAGGCGTCCGCCTCACGCCGCGCGAGACTGAGGGCAAACCGGTACAATGCCTCATAATGGGCGTCGACCAGTTGGGTGAAGACCGCGTTGCTCATGTCGGGGTGAGACATCTGTATTGCCGCGTTTATTCCAAGATTTTCGCCTCGCGTCCAGCACGACAGGAATGACTTTTCGAGGCGTGATCCGCCTTTACCTTCCTCCGAATCTGGCCGCGGCCGCACCCCGCGATGCCATTGGACTCAAGGTGGAACTCGATCTCTCGGCTCCGCCTCCGGCGGCCTGGCTGCCCGCGCTCGCCCTGTTGCAACGATTTGGCGCAAAACCCCTCTCCGTCCTCTTCCTTCAGGTTGACCGCGCACAACTGCGGGAACTGATGGCGGCCCTTCGCGGGCAATCGGTCTTTTTCCGGCTGGAGGCACCGACCAAACCCCTGCTCTGGGTCGGGCCGATCTTGCGGGGCGTCAGCGAACACCTCGGTCCGGCGCCCGCGGAGGCCCCGTCACTTCGACTAGCGCCCAACGTAGTCCCGGTGGCGAGCCCACCGCCGCGTCCTCGCCCCGCTCCGGCTTCAATCACGCCGCTGACGATCGATGGCAGCGAAAACTTCCTTGCACTGACTCTGCCTTCGCGGGAGTCCGCCCTTTACAGCGCGGCCCTTGATCTGGTGAAGACCCACGGCTTTGCCCTCGAGCCCTCCAATCGAAAGTGGTGGCTGCGGGATCGTCACAAGGTCCTCAATTTTCTGGCGGCGCATCGCACCACGCTGGAGGACGAATTCCACGCCGAGTTCACCGCCAATTTCGAGAAGAACACCGAACGGCTTCACCAGGCAGAGGTCTCCGTCGAGACCTCACCGATCGAAGACGGGTTCGCCGTCACGCTGGGTCTCAAGGCCGGCAAGGCCGACGGGGCCGCGCTCGCTGCCGCCGTGGCCGCCAACCGCGGCTACGTCGAGGACCGGGGTGAGGTCTACCTCATCGACCCCGTCCAACTCGAACGTCTCACCGCCGCCCAGCGCGCCCTTGCCGGCGAGTTGGGCGCGGCTGCGTCCGGACGGCGCACGCATCGAATTCCCACGGCTCGCCTGACGGAGGTCCAGGACGTCCTCGCCGAGCTGGCGCCGCACTTCAAGCCACCCGAAGCCTGGCGCGAACGGGGCGAGGCGCTCCGCAATGTCTCCACCCTGCCCCCCGCGCCGATCCCGAGCGAACTGGATGCCCTGCTCCGGCCGTACCAGCGCCTCGGCGTCGCGTGGCTCTGGCATCTCCATCGCCATGGCTTGGGGGGCGTCCTCGCCGATGAAATGGGCCTGGGCAAAACGCTGCAGGCCCTCGCGGTGCTGGCGGCTTTGCCGGCCGCAAAACACACCCCAGCCGCCGTCAGCCTCGTGGTCTGCCCGGCGTCCCTGGTCGAAAACTGGCGGCGCGAGGCTGCGCGCTTCGCCCCGTCCCTCCGCGTCTTCCTCCATCACGGCGCGAACCGCCTCGGGTCCGAGGACGCCTTCAAGTCACACGACCTGATCATCACCTCCTACGCCACGCTGGCGCGGGATCAGGAGCTTTTTTCGGTCATCGACTTCGCCTGCATCATCGCGGACGAGGCGCAGCACATCAAGAACCGCAAGAGTCAGAATGCACAGGCGCTCCGCACGCTACACGCCCACGGCCGCTTCGTTCTCACGGGCACGCCGCTCGAGAATTCGCTCGATGATCTACGGTCGTTGTTTGAATTCCTCATGCCGGGTCTGGTCACGCGGCTGCCGTCCGGACTGAAAAGCGACGAGCGCGAATGGTACGACGAACGTCTGCGCGCTCAGGCTGCGCCCTACCTGCTGCGCCGCACCAAGGCCGCGGTGGCCAAGGAACTGCCGCCCAAGATCGAGCAGATCATCTGGTGCGAACCGACCACGGCGCAGGCCGCACTCTACAAGCGACAGCAGGAAAACGCGGAACGCGCCCTGATCGACCTCGCGGCGGGCGGAGCCAACGAGGGCGCCCTGCGCTTCGCCACTCTCACGCAGCTTCTGCGGCTGCGACAGATTTGCTGCGATCCACGCTTGGTCGACCCGGACGCAAGCCCGGACGACTCCGCCAAGCTCGAGGCCTTCCGCGAAATCCTCGACGAGGCGCTCGACGAGGGACACCGGCTGCTGGTGTTTTCGCAGTTCACCTCGCAGCTGGCGCTGATCCGGGAGGAACTCACCTCTCGCGGGGTCGAGGCCTGCTATCTCGACGGCTCGATGACGCCCAAGGCACGACAGGCCGAGGTCGATCGCTTTCAAGGCAGCGACGAGGTGCCCGTCTTCCTCCTGTCGCTCAAGGCCGGCGGCTCCGGCCTCAATCTCACCGGAGCGGATATCGTGGTGCACCTTGATCCTTGGTGGAATCCCGCCGCCGAGGCCCAGGCGACGGACCGCGCCCACCGCATCGGACAGACCCGCACCGTGACGAGCTACAAGCTGATCTGCGCCGGCACCGTTGAGGAAAAGGTCCTCGCCCTTCAGGACACCAAGCGGGCATTGCTGGCCGGTGTGCTCGAGGCGAGCGACGCTGCATCCGCCAAGCTCAGTCTCGGGGATCTGCGGGATCTGCTCAACGCCTAGCGTCCGGCCTTCATCTGCAGGTCGAGCAGCAGCAGCCGGATATCGTCGATGTCCGCGCGGAGCCGCGCGATCTCGACGTCGGCTGGTTGGACCGGGGTCGCGGCCGATGGAGGGGCTGTCGGCGTGGTCATCGAGCCCGCCGCGGTCGCGTGCCCCAGTTGTTGCTCGATCCGCTCAAGGCGGCGCTCGAGACGGTCGATGCGACTCGGACTCGCGCTGCCCGCCGCGCCGGAAAGGACGGCACCCGAAGCCAGCAAGGCCCAGATTGTTGCCGCACCCCTGGCACCCGGAGAGCGAGAAGAGCGAGCGGTGCTTAGCCCGAGAAAGAAAGCCATGAAGGGTACATTCATCCGGCCAAGAGAACGCCCGGCAAGCCGCGGCGAAAGTGGTGGCCAGACTCGGAATCGAACCGAGGACACGCAGATTTTCAGTCTGCTGCTCTACCAACTGAGCTATCTGGCCCCTGACGAAAGGTCAGAGCAAAGGATGCCCGCGGGCGGCGTCAACGGGAATTTAGGCATAATATTGCCACTGAGAACGCGAACTGCTCACGTTCGCCCATGGCTTCCACGCTTCTCGGCCGGATCCGCACCCTCGGACCCGGCCTCCTTCTTGCGGCCGCCGGCATTGGGGCGGGCGACGTGGTGGTCGCCTCGGTCACGGGGATCAAGTTCGGCTACACCCTGCTTTGGGCCATCGTTTTCACCGCGGCATTGAAGTTCGTCCTGACCGAGGGGCTCGCCCGCTGGCAAGTCGCCACCGGCGAGACCGTGGTGTACGGTTGGGTTACCCGCCTGCCCAAAGTCGTCACCGTTTACTTCGGATTCTACCTCGTCCTCTGGACTTTCTTTGTCGGCAGCTCTCTCAGCAGCGCCTGCGGACTGGCGGGGGCCAGCCTTTTCCCCGCCCTCCCGGTTCCGGTCTGGGGCGCGATCCACGCCGTCCTCGCCGCGCTGATCGTCGCCCTCAATCGCTTCAAGTCCTTTCAGAAGGTGATGAAGGCCCTGATCGCATTCATGGCCCTGTCCGTCTTTGCCTGCGCGCTCCTTCTCGAACCGCCGCCAGCCGAGGTGATCAAGGGGCTCGTGCTGCCCTTGGTTCCCGCCGAGGGCGGCGGACCTGCGGTGCTCGCTCTGCTCGGCGGCATCGGCGGTTCCCTCACCGTCATCTGCTACGGTTACTGGCTGCGTGCCGCGGGTGCCGACGTGTCCGGCGGCGATCGCCTCCGGGCCGTCCGGAACGATGTCGGCCTTGCCTATGCCTTCACCGGCGCCTTCGCCATCGCCCTCTGCATCATTGCGGCCGGCGTCCAGGCCAACGCCGTGTCCGGGGCGCGCATCGCCGTGGAAATTGCGGCCCGCCTCGAAACGGTGGCCGGGCCGGCCGGACGTTGGATCTTCCTGGGCGGCTTCTGGTGCACCGTCTTCACCGCGATGCTCGGCGTCTGGCAAGGCGTGCCCTCCGTCTACGTCGACCTCGTCTCCTCGTGGCGGCGGCATCACCCGACGCCGCCGGGTCGCGACCGTCGCGTGTACCTGATCTCCCTCGCCTACCTCGCCCTCGCGCCCCTGATCCTGCTCTGGTACCGCCAGCCGGTATCGGTTGTCGTCACCTTCGCCATTGTCGGGGCCTTCTTCATGCCCTTCCTCGCCGCAACCTTGCTCTATATGAATAATCGTCGCGATTGGATGGGCGCCCTGGTGAATCGCCTCCCGGGGAATGTCGCGCTGGTGGTCTGCCTGCTGGTTTTCGGCGCGGTGTGCGTGCGTGAGATCGTCAATGCCGTCTCGGGCTGACAATCCTGCCCGAAAATCGGCGGCGGTGAGGCCGGCTTCCCTGCTACACTCTGCGGCATGAGCCAACGCCCTCCCATCATGCCCTCGCTCCCCTCAAAATCCGCGATGCTCCGCGCCTTCTACGCGCGCGACGCCGCCGCGGAAGGACGATTCCTGGTGGGTGTTCGCACCACCGGCATCTTTTGTCGGCCCACCTGCAAGGCGCGAAAACCCAAACCGGAAAACGTCGAATTTTTTCCGGATCCCTCCGCCGCGCTGCATGGCGGATTCCGTCCCTGCAAACTGTGCCGCCCGATGGACGCGGTCCTGCCGCCACCACCGCTCGTGACCAAGCTCCGCGCGGCCATCGAGCGCGACCCGGCCGGCCGGCTGACCGACAAGGAACTGGCCGCGATGGGGATCGAACCTTCGACCGCCCGCCGCCAGTTCCAGCGCTATCACGGACTGACCTTTCACGCCTACGCGCGGGCCCGGCGCATGGGGCTGGCCCTCCGCGACGTGCAACAGAGCGGCGTGACGCAGGCCCAGTTCGCCCGGGGCTTTGAGTCGGCCAGCGGATTTCGGGATGCCTTCGCGCGCATTTTTGGCCGACCACCCCGCGAGGCGGCGACGAGCCGCGTGCTTTACGCCGAACGTATCCCCACGCCACTCGGCCTGATGCTCGCACTGTCGGGTGACGAGGGCTTGGTGGTCCTCGACTTCGTGGATCGCCGGGGGCTCGAGCGAAAACTGATTGAACTGCGCCGACGGCTCAGCTGCGCCGTGGTCCCGGGATCTCACGGCCACCTGGATGCTGCCGCCCTTCAGTTGGGCGAGTACTTCGCCGGCCGGCGCACTCAATTCGATCTTCCGCTCGCACCCGTCGGATCTCCTTTTGAACAGGAGGCATGGCGCTACCTCCAGACGATCCCGCCGGGAGAGACCCGCAGTTACGCGCAGATGGCCGCGGCGCTGGGACGCCCCGGTGCGGCCCGGGCCGCCGGGCGCGCGAATGGCATGAACTTCCTCTCGATCGTCATCCCCTGCCATCGCGTGATCGGTGCCGATGGCTCGCTCACCGGCTACGGCGGCGGACTCGGTCGAAAGCAGTGGTTGCTCGACCACGAGCGGAGCCAAGTCACATCCGAATCACGATCTTCCCAAACTGCCCGCCGCGTTCCATCAGCGAAAAAGCCGCGCTGACCTCAGCCAACGGAAAGACTTCGCTGATCACCGGCCGGATCCGGTGCAGCGCGACATAGGCGTTCATCGCCGCCCAGTCCGCGGGACTGCCCATCGTGGTTCCCAGCAGCGACAGTTGGCGCCAGAAGACCTTCCGCAGGGGCAACACCGGGGGATTGCCGCGGGTCGCGCCAAAGAACGCGAGTCGCCCGCCCGGCGCAGCGACGTCGAGCAACGCGTCGAAGCCCTCGCCACCGGCGCTGTCGATGACCACCTCGAACGGCCCCGCCTTCAACGCCTCTGCCTTCCAATCGGGTTTCAGGTAATTGAAGCCGCCGCGAGAGCCCAACCCGCCCGCCCGTTGGAGCTTCTCCTCGGAGCTGGATGTCACATACGGCTCCGCCCCGTGCGCCGTGGCAAACTGCAGAGCAAACAGGGCCACCCCGCCGCCGATGCCCGTGATGAGAACTTTCTCTCCCGCCTTGAGGTGCGCCCGGGAAAAGAGCGCCCGGTAGGCCGTCAGGCCGGCCAGCGGCAGCGCGGCCGCCTCCTCCCACGACAAGTGGTCAGGCTTCGCGGCCAGTTGTATCGCCGGAACCACCACACGTTCCGCGAGCGTGCCGGCCCGGGGCAGGCCGAGAATGGAGAACTCCGGTCCCTGCGCCGACTCGTGGGCACCCCAACCGAGCGACGGGTTGATGACCACGTCCGCGCCGATCCACGAACCATCGACCCCGGCCCCCACCGACTCAACCACACCGGCCCCATCGGAACCGGGCGTGCACGGGAACTTCAGCCCCGCGTACTGTCCCAGTTTGATCCACAGATCCCGATGATTGAGCGCGGCGGCCTGGAGGCGCACGACGGCCTCGCCGGGTCCCGGAGTCGGATCGGGCAGGTCGACCACGGTGAGCTGATTGATGGCGGCAAGTTGGGCGGAACGCATGACGCAGGGTACCGCATCAGCCTGCGCTGGCAAGTGATGCGCCCTTCCGGCTTGTGCGCAGCACGCTGCTCCCTGTTACCTGTCTCCGTGCTGATCGCCTTGCACAAGCCTTACGGGGTGCTTTCCCAGTTCACCCCCGAGCCTGGATCTCGGTGGCGCACCCTCGCCGATTTCAACCTGCCTGCCCGTGTCTATCCCCTGGGGCGGCTGGATGCTGACTCCGAGGGGCTGCTGCTGCTGAGCGACGAGCCCGGCCTCAATCACCGGCTGCTCGATCCGGCGCAGGGCCACCGTCGGGAGTACTGGGTCCAGGTTGAGGGGCTCCCCGATGCCACCGATCTCAGAGCCCTGGCGACCGGCGTGGTGATCGAGGGCCGCCGCACCCTTCCCTGCCGCGCATGGGCTCTTGATCCCGCCCCCGCCCTTCCTCCGCGCGTCCCGCCCATTCGCGTGCG
>CAYZCV010000101.1:7685-13396 GCA_964476965.1 uncultured Opitutus sp.
CGCTGATTGGGAGCTAGAATCTCAAATTTCACCGCGACGCGCCCGTGGCCGAGCGTGAATCGCCCGTCGACGCCGTAGAGTTCCTGAATGCGGGCGCTCATGATGGGCGGCCCTTCCTTCCGGTACGTCAGCCGGGCCTTGCGTCCGTTGGCCATCACCAGCCGTTCCGGCAGGTATTCGTCGAGCACGGCCAGTTGCTCCGGACGTAGCCAGTCGCGCAGAGCGGGCATCACGGGCTTGTCCTTGAGCTCCCTCGCACCGTAGCTGCCGTAGCAGATCTGCTCGATCAGCGTGGCGCGATCCGCGTCGGTGATGGGCGTGACTTCGAGTTCCGGGAACCATTCGGCCAGCCGGTTGACCCGGACGATCCACTGGTCGACCGCCTCATTCCACTCCGTGAGGACGATTCGCCCGGCCATGACTTCCGCGGCCAGCAAGGCCGCTGCGGCACTGGCGGGAGGCTCATCCGCGGTGGGCTTGGCCTCGAGCACCAGATCGCGGAATCGGCGCTCGCGCCGGGCGATGACCCGACGAACGCCTTCATCATAGACGACTCCGACGGCGTCCTGGTAATCCGCCGGAAACAGTTCCTTCAGCCAGGGCTCCTCGATGGTCGTCGCCAAGGACAGGAGAACATTGACCTCGCCGCCCCGCCCCTCGATCTCACTGACCTCCGCGGCGACCAACAGCGGGGCTTTCTGGACCGCACTTTCGCGCGCCAGCATGCCCCGGCGTTGGTGCACCAGCTCGCAGCGCAGCGTTCCGGCATCAAGTCGTTTGGCCAGGTGGTCGGAAAACCCGGCGAGCACGCACTTGCGGATCGCCACGCCATCGCCCTCGCCCGCGGTGAGGTCGAGTCCTTCCTTTTCCGCAATCTCCAGAAATTGCCGGAAAAGCGGGCCAACCTGACGCGCGCCCTGGGCGTGGATCCCGAGTCGGCGACAGGCGTCGAGGCTATAGTTCGCCTGCTCGGCGTAAGTCCACGCGCGCATCGCGAGGAAGAAGTCGCTCTCGTGCTCCTCGCCCAGCACATCGTCCCGCGCATCCTCCACCTCACGCGGCACGCCGCGGAGCAGAAAGCTGCGACCCTGCGTCAGCGCGGCCATCAACGCGACCGGGCGGACGCAGCGGCGGGCATCCGCCTCCAGCAGCATGCGCGCGTAGCGCGGATGAACGGGAAAGCGCAGCATGCGGCGTCCGACCTCCGTGATCCGTCCGCCTGGCTCCAGCGCGCCCAGATCTGCCAGCAAGGATTCGGCCCGGGCCAGCGCCTTGGGCTCCGGCTTCTCCAGCCACGGGAAAGCGAAAACATCGTCGATCCCGCTGGCCTTCAACGTCAGTACGACCTCGGAAAGATCGAGGCGCCGGACTTCCGGCAGCTCCTGCGGCGACCGCTGGGCATGCTCCCGCTCGGTCCAGAGTCGGACGCAGACGCCGGGCGCCGTGCGCCCGGCGCGCCCCGCGCGCTGGTCGGCGGAGGCGATCGAGATCTTCTCGATGAGCAGGGTGTTGATACCGCGGTTGGGGTCGAAGCGCGCCACGCGGGCCAGACCGGCATCGACCACGATCGTGACGCCGTCGATCGTGAGGGACGTTTCGGCGACGTTGGTCGAGACGATGATCTTCCGCGTGTCGTAGCGCGCCACCGCGCGGTCCTGCGCCTCGGGCGGCAGCTCTCCGTGCAGTGGCATGACGACAAAGCCCCGCAATTCGCGCTCGGCCTGGAGCGCCTGGACGGTCCGGCCGATCTCGTAGGCCCCGGGCATGAACACGAGCACATCCCCCGCCGTCGCGGCAGCGACGCGCGCGCACTCCCGCGCGGCCACCTCCCAGACGGGCTCGCGGTCGAAATCCACCGGCCGCGGAAGGTACTCAATGCGTACGGGAAAGCTGCGGCCCTGCGAGACCAGCACGTCGCAGGGCGCGAGGTAGTCGCGCAGGGTTCCCGCATCGAGCGTGGCCGACATCACCGCGATCTTCAGATCGGGACGCGTGCTTTGCTGGATCTGCAGGGCGCGCGCGAGGGAGATATCCCCGTAGAGATGGCGCTCGTGAAACTCGTCGAAGACGATCGCCGCCACGCCGCGCAGCGTCGGGTCGAAGGACATCTGCCGGAGGAGAATGCCCTCCGTGACGAAACGGATGCGGGTCGCCTTGGACACGCGCGCCTCGAGACGTATCTGATAACCCACGACATCGCCGAGCGGCACCCCGACCTCCTCCGCGACCCGCCGGGCCAGCATGCGGGCGGCGAGACGGCGCGGCTGCAGGACGACCACCTCGCCGCCATCGAGCAGTCCGTGGCGAAGCATCATCTGCGGAAGTTGGGTCGACTTGCCCGATCCGGTCGGCGCCTGCACCACCACTCGCCCGGAGCTCTGGAGCGCGCCGATGAGGGCGGACTCGAGTTCGTAGATGGGAAGATCGCGCGCGGCCATGGTGTATCCGAAAGATGGAGCGTCGCGACCCGTCCCGCTGACGCAAGCCCATGGTTGGTGCGCCTTACGCGAGGCGTTCGCGAGACCTCCTGGATCCCGGAAGTCCCGCGAAAGTTATTCACCAGTTATTCACCATACCGCTGATGGTGAATAAGTTGTGGAGAAGAATGCCGTGACTTTGCGGTAACAAAACACCATGGTCTTCCTCGTTCCTTGATAGAACAGCCAAGCGCACGGCGGCCTGAAAAACCTGTCGAGAGCGAGGGCTGGGATAATCCCGGGCAACCGGGGAAAGGATGGTCGAAGCTGGTTCGACCCTCCCCTTCTGTGTGCGAGCGATCGCCCGGACAGGCATCTATCACCAGTTCCTCTGGCCGGGGTCGTGCCCGGTCCAGTTGTTCACGATCAGGAGCTGAGCGGCGAGCCGCGAAATAGAAACCGCGGAGCGAGCCGAGTCAGGTCCGGGAGTAGTTTCGACTCCCGCACTGATACTGTGACCCAGAGGGTCATGGCTGCTACAGTAGCACCAGCACGCGTCCAGGTCTTCCGGCGGGTCCACCCCGTCAAAAGGCTCCTCCGGCAAGGAGGAGCGCGCAAAGGAGATCAGGGCGTGGGGAACGAACGAGTCTGGCAAAGCTCGTAAACGTTCCTGTTTGGGGCGGGGCGAAAAACGCGTCACCCCATTGCAAAGCAAAAGCAGCCTGAGAGTTAAGAGGTCAGACCCGTCACACGGGGCCAACGCCCGGCCACAAGCCGGGGCCGTCCCTGTGGTAACGGTGCCGACGCGAAGCCCATTGCAAGCGTGTCAGCACCCTGTCCGGCGTGCCGTTCTCGGCAGAGAGCGACCGAACCGGGCAAAGAGGCCTCACTCAATACACCCCGACCGGCAACGGTCAGGGCGGTCCCGCCATGAGACCGAAAGCCGCGCATGCCGTGCGGAGTGGCGTCGGGGAGTCTGCGGCCCGCGAAAGCGAGAGCGCCCAACGCAGGCACCTGGGAAAGAGAGCGTGGCGAACTCCAACCCCCTATTTGGCCCGTGGAACTTCGGTTCCACGGGCCTTTTTGGTTTTCAGGGGACAACCGTCCCTATGGGCTGCTGGCCGTCCCGCCAGCCCCCTCCGAACGACGCACGTGAGCAGGCCACCCGCCCGATCAGGTGCGGCCCACCTTAGCTTGCTCCCGGATTCGGATCACCTGGGCTTGTTACGCCGCCACAGGCCGCTAGTCCTCTCTATCACCCCACCCCACCGACGTCATGTTTCTCGCTACCCCTTCACCTGTCCGTACCCTCTTCATCAGTCTCGGCCTCCTTGTGGCCGCGAGCCGCCTGACCGGCGCTACCGCGGGCGAACCGCTTGCCCTTTGGCCGGAAGGCGCCCCAGGAGCCCTCGGCACCTCGGCCAATGACGTTCCGAAGCTGACCGCCTATTTGCCGGATCCGGCCAAGCGAACCGGCGCTTCAATGCTGATTCTTCCGGGCGGCGGCTACGGCGCGCTGGCAGGTCACGAGGGTGCCGGCTACGCCGAATGGCTGACCGAGCAGGGCATCACCTGCTATGTCCTTCAGTACCGCCTGGGCAGCCATGGCTATCGCCATCCGCGCATGCTCGAGGACGCGGCCCGCGGTCTGCGCATGGTCCGCGCCTTTGCCAAGCGGGACGGGCTCGATCCGGCCCGGGTGGGTGTCATGGGGTCGTCGGCCGGCGGTCACCTCGCCTCAACCTTGCTCACGCGGTTCGACTCCGGTCGGGCCGACCACGCCGATCCGTTCGAGCGGGAGAGCTCGCGCCCTGACCTTGGCGTCCTCTGTTACCCGGTCATCACCATGGGCCCGCTGGGCCACAACGGCTCGCGCAACAATCTTTTGGGCAAGGATGCGCCCGCGGATCTCGTGACGGCGCTATCGAACGAACTCCAGGTCACGGCCCAAACGCCGCCGACGTTCATCTGGCACACCGTCGAGGATGCGACGGTTCCGGTGGAGAATGCCCTGTTGTTTGCCTCTGCCTTGCGGAAAGCCGGTGTCCCTTTCGACCTCCACATCTACGAGAAGGGGCCCCATGGCCTCGGTTTCGGCCGTCCTGGCCGGGAAGCGCCACCTTGGGCGGTCGACTTTCGCTTCTGGCTGCGCACCCGCGGTTTCCTGCCCTAAGGCAGCCCGCGATCGGTGAATTTGATTCTCCCGCTGGGTAACATTCCGGCGGCGAGGTCGGATGGTCCGACCTTCGGCCTTGCCATCGTCCATCGCGGTCCGCACGTTCTCCCTTTTTCCGAAGTACACCTGTGCCCGCGCTATGAATCAGAACATCCGTAATATCGCCATCATTGCTCACGTCGACCACGGCAAGACCACGCTCGTCGACAAGCTGCTCAAGGAAGGTGGCGTTTACCGCGCCAATCAGCAGGTCGAGGAGCGCGCCATGGATTCCATGGATCTCGAAAAGGAGAAGGGCATCACGATCAAGGCCAAGAACACCTCCGTTCACTGGAACGGCAAGATCGTCAACATTCTCGACACCCCTGGCCACGCTGACTTCGGCGGCGAGGTCGAGCGCGCCCTTCGCATGGTCGACGGCGTGCTTCTTGTGATCGACGCCTACGACGGGCCGCAGGCCCAGACCCGCTTCGTGCTCCGCAAGGCGCTGACGCACGGCCTGAAGGTTGTCATTGTCATCAACAAGATCGACCGTGAGAACGCCGAGCCGGCCAAGATGTATGACAAGGTTCTGGAGCTCCTGATGGAGCTCAACGCGACCGACGAGCAGTTCGATGCCCCGGTCGTCTACGGATCGGGTCGTGACGGCTACATGATGTACAAGCTCGGCGACGAGAAGAAGGACATGACGCCCCTCTTCCAGACGATCATCGACCACATCCCGCCACCATTCGCCAAGCCGAATGATGCCTTCCACATGCTCGTTTCCAATATCGATTGGAGCGACTACGTCGGTCGCATCGCGGTGGGCAAGATCCTCGGCGGCACCGCCAAAGTTGGCGACCCCGTGTTTGTCATCCGTCACTCCGATCACAAGCGCGTCCGCGCCAAGATCACCAAGGTTTTCGAGTTCACCGGCCTCGGCCAGCGTGAGGTCGACTCCGCGGTCGCGGGTAACATCGTCGGCATCTCCGGGTTCGAGGACGTCGACATCGGCGACACCCTCACCGCCGACGAGGCCGGCCACGCCCTCCCCTTCACTCAGATCGATCCGCCGACCCTCGAGATGCAGTTCTGCGTCAACGACGGCCCGCTCGTCGGTCAGGAAGGCAAGCTCG
>CAYZCV010000102.1:0-13334 GCA_964476965.1 uncultured Opitutus sp.
CATCGAAGGGCCGGATCTCGGCAAAGTAGAGATCGCTCGTCGTCCGCCGCACCTGGGCATCGGGCCCGACATCATCCGCCCAAAGGAACCAGGAGACCAACTGGCCGGGTTCCAGGCCCATGGTCTCGAGCCCAATCAGGTGCTCGAAGGCGCGGCGTTCCTTGGCCGGCACGTCCTTGCCCAATTCAACGTACGTCGTGTCGCCCCCGGCCACCGCGTAGCCGAGTCCGTAGGCGGGCGAACCAAAGTCGTCCCACACCGTTCCGCCAAAGGTGAGTTCCTCGATGGCCGAGGGCCGCGTGTCGCCGCGCGGCGAAGCGATGCGGAGCTCGGGCGGGCGGTTCGGCACGACCTCGACCACCACCGGCGCGGCGGTCTTGTTGGCGCGGCCGTCCGCATCCACCAGCTTGAGATCATACGTGCGGCTTTCCGCCAGCGTCATCGGGGGCAGCGAAACGCTCGCCTTTCCGGCCGTGACCGTGAGGGGCAGCTCGGTCTTCGCCTCATCGCGGGCGACAAGCACCGCCGACTTCACCGGCTTGTTGAGTTGAAACTCCATGCCGAGCTGGGTGCCCTCGACCGCGCTGACCCGCCGCGTGTCCTCAATCCGCTTCTCGGGCAGCCCGGTGTAGGCCGGAAAGGTCAGCTGGGCATCGGCGCGCTCGAGGCGGGGATGCTCGAAGACGGTCACCTTGAAATCGTCGGTCCGCTTGCCCTCGTACTCCAGCCGGTAGGTCAGATCGATCGCGACATCGGCGATGCTGCCGCCGTAGATCGGATCACCCAGACTGCGCGCCAGCGGCACCGTGCGCTCCGTCCCGTCGGCCGCGCGGGCCACCAGCGTCACGGCGGCGGGCAGATCATCGGCAAACTTGGCCAGCACGACGAGGCTCTCGCCCTTTTCGATGCTGGTGTTGCCGGGGGTCACGGCGACGCCACCGCTCATCACCGGAAACACGGTCGAATCGGTCGGGCCGGCGGACGGCAGGCGAAGCAGTACCAGCACGAGCACCGCCAGCGTGGCGAGGTGAACCAGATGAGTCCCGGCGAGCTGCGGGGCCGGGACGACCTGACGCCAGTCGCGCTCCTGGGCCTTGCCCACCGCCTGTTGCAGGAGACGCTGCTGCAGATAGCCCAGCTCGCCCGGCGAATCGATCTGCTGCTGCACCGCGGTCAGCAGCACCCCGTTGAGCTCGGGGAAGCGCGTCTCGATTCTCGCCGCCACCGCGCGGTAGTCGGGTCGGCGGGAGTAGATGCGCGCGACCACGGCGACCGACACGCTGACCGCGAGGGACGCCAGCACGGGCAGCGTCAGGGAGGAGGCCCAGCCGGTGCGGCTGTGAAAATAGACGAAGGCGATCGCCACGATCGCCGTCACGGACCAGACGACGGTGAGTCCGCGCCAGAGTTCGAGCTGGCGTTGGCGGCGGAGGACCCGGTTCAGACGGGACGCGAGAAAATCGTGGATCATGACGGGGTCCCTCCCTGGGGTGAGGCCCGGCGCGCCGTGAGACCCGCGAGGACCGATTCGATGAGCAAAATCAGCAGCGCGCCGATCACAAACCAGCGCCAAAGTTTCTGACGACCCTCGGTTTCAACGCCCCGCAGGAGGATCTGCCGCTCGGCGGTCTTGGCCGCGTCAGGCTCGGCCAGCGCCAGGGGCAGTCCGAGCTGCTCCAGTTCGTCGGGTGACAGCGGCTGCAGCCGTGATTCCGCGGGATCGAGATTCACGGCGTAAGCCACGGCCGCGCCGCCGGCCTCCATCCGATAACGTCCCGGTGCGGCCGCGCCGGCGAACGCCCGCGTACCCGCGGCGAGGGTCTGGGTCGAGCCATCCGGCGCCGTCACGGTCGCCGCGACCGCGGACCCCGCTGGCAGCGGCAGCGCGTCACCAACCACGTAAGGCACGAAGGCGGTCGGGAGGGCGCCCCCCAGTTCGAGCATCGAGTACAGCAGCGGCACAAACTTGGACGAAACCGAGAGTTGGCTGTCGGTCGGAACCCAGCCGGACGTCAGGACCAGCAGGCGCCCCTGCCCGACCGGAATCTCGATCAGCGCCGGGTCCCCGGAATCAAAGCGCGCCACCACGCGATGCTCCGGCAGCGACGCGGCATCCAGGCGGCGATACGCCCAAAAATGGATCTTGGTGAAATCGCTGTACCGCGGATCCGCGAAGGCGGCGAAGAGCGGGTGTCGGAAGTCGATGTCCGACAGCAGCGCGTAGTTCGCTGGCTTGGCTTCGCTCAGCACCAATCCCGGACGGTCAACGAGCGCCGCCAGCGTCGGGCCGAAGGCCGCCGCCTTGGGAGCCGCAACCACGGTGGCGCCCGCCTGGAGCTGCGCGCGCAGCCCGGCGGCTGCGGCGGCCGACAGCGGATCGGTCACGAACACCAGGGCCGCGCCCGCCTCATCGGCGCTCGCGGGGGCCTCGGGCGCACGTGCGACGACGGATAGGTCGATGCGCGCGGTGCCGGTGAGGGCGCGCTGCAGGAAGAACAGTGGCTGCCGCGAGTCCCCGGCCGCCTCACTGCCGAGGTAGAGGACCCGCACCTGGCGCTTCTCGGGCGGATTGATGAACAGGCGGTTGTCAAAGGTCTCGTCGTCGCCCTCGAGCACGATGGCCGTCCGGGGTCGGGTCAGGTCCCCGACCGGCAGCGACACGACGCGGCTCTGGCCCGGCGGGACATAGATCTCGAGGGGATTCACGGCCGCGCCGCTCCCGCCGGCTTCATCCCAGCCCAGCTTGAACGCCTCGCGCCGGGAGTCGCTCGCGTTCGTGACGCGCACCCGCACGACCGGCTCAGCACGGGTCTGCTCATTGTCGGCCGCGTCCGCGACCAGTTGCACGCTGGCCTGCGTCCCCGGCCGAACGGTCAAGGGTTCGAGCAGGAGCTGCACGCCCTTCGGCCACTCGAAGGCGGACAGCGCATCCACCCGGCTGCCCGCCTGCAGGTCGCTGATCAGGACGATGCGGCGGGGGCCCGGGTTGGGGGTGTCGTGATCGAGCAGCATCTCCGCCGCGGTGACGACGGCACCGCCGAGCTCCGTCGACTCCCAGGCGGGCGACTGGCTGGCGAGGCGCTCGTCGGCGAGGGCGCGCCGCGCGGCGGGCGGCGCGGCCGACCAGTCTTCAAAATTCAGCAGCGTGTTCACCCCGCGGCCAAAGGTGACCACGGCGACCTGGTCGGACGGACCGGCCTGGGACGCGAGGTCGGCAGCCCGTTCGCGGGCCTGCGCCCAGAGGCCTTCGCGACGCATGCTGGCACTGGCATCGATCAGGAGAACGGTGCGCGCCGGCAGGCCGGACTCGGACTCCTGCACGGAGGTCTCCTGGAAAAACGGACGGGCAAAGGCGAAGGCCAGCAGGGCCAGCGCGAGGCAGCGCAGCAAAAGGAGCAGCAGATGCTCGAGCCGGCTGCGCTTCGTCAGACGCGGCGGCGACGGCTCGAGGAACATGAGGGAGCCAAAGCGCGTGCGCTCCCGCGTGGTCCGCCGGATCAGGTGGAAGATGAACGGGGCCGCGATGGCCAGCGCACCCAACAGGAAGAGCGGGGCGAGAAAATTCATGACGCGTGGGCCTGGTTGCGGACGGCGCGCCCCTTGCGCATGCGCTCCTGCAGAAATTCAAAGAGCACGAGCTCCAGCGCCTGATCCGTGGCCACCGGATGAAAGCCCGCGCCGAGCCGGGCGCACAGCGCCTGCACCGCCGCGCGGTGGGCCTGGAGCTTCTTCAAGTAGCCGTCGCGCGCCGCAGTCGGATCAATGTAGAGGGTGCGCGCCGTTTCCACATCCTCGAAGACCGCGGGTCCGGCAAACGCGAGGCTCAGCTCGACCGGGTCGAGCACCTGGAAGAGGCTGAGTTCATGCCCGCAGGCCCGCAGCGCGAGGAGGCTGCGCTCGAGCCGGTCAACCGGCGCGAGGAAGTCGGAGACCACCACAACGAGTCCCCGTTTGCGGACCAGCGTGGCCAGACGATCCAGCGGGGCGGACAGATCGGTCGACTGGCCGCCGGCCGGCTTCTCGAGCGTCAGCATGAGCGCCCTCAGGTGGCTCGCGCGGTTGCGGGCCGGGAGGTAGTCCCGCACGGTCTCATCAAAAGTGACCAGCCCGGTCGCGTCCCCCTGGCGGTGCAAAAAATACGCCAAGGTCGCCGCCAGCGTCGCGGCGTACTCCGCCTTGGTGTAGCCGGTCGAGCCGTAGGTCATCGATCGGCTCTGGTCGACGGCGAGGTAGCAGCGCAGATTGGTCTCGTCCTCGAATTTCTTGATGTAGTAGCGGTCGCTGCGGGCGAAGACACGCCAGTCGACATAGCGCGGGTCATCGCCGTGCGCGTACTGGCGGTACTCGGTGAACTCGACCGAGAAGCCGTGATAGGGGCTGCGATGCAGACCATTCCAGAATCCCTCCACGACGGCGCGCGCCCGCAACTCGAGGTTGCGGATGCTCATCAGCGCCGAAGGCGAGATGAGCGACGCGGACGCGGCGGGACCGGAGACAGCCATGGGCGGGATCAGGCGACGGGAGCCTTGGTGCCCTCAATGAGGCGACGGATGACCTCCTCGACGCGGATGCCCTCGGCCTCGGCGCGGTAGTTGAGAAGGACACGGTGACGCAGCGCGGGCTGCGCCACGGCCTTGATGTCGTCGAGGGTGACGTGGGCGCGGTCCTGAAGCAGCGCGCGCGCCTTGGCCCCGAGCACGATGCACTGGCCGGCACGCGTGCCGGCCCCCCACCCCACCCAGTCATTCACGAAGGACGGCGTGCCCGGCTGCTTGGGCCGGGAGGAGGCGGCCAACTGGACGGCATAGCGGACCATCTCCTCGGCGATGGGCACCGAGCGGACGAGCTCGTGGAAGCGGAGGACATCCGCCTCGGTGAAGAGCGCCGAGATCGCCGCGGGGCGGACCGAAGTGGTTTGGGTCACGACCTTCACCTCGTCGTCGATCGGGAGGTAGTCCATGACCACATTGAACATGAAACGATCGAGCTGCGCCTCGGGCAGCGGATAGGTGCCCTCCATCTCGATCGGGTTCTGCGTGGCGAGGACGAAGAACGGCTCGGGCAGCGGATGGCGCACGCCGGCGGCGGTCACCTGGTGTTCCTGCATCGCCTCGAGCAGCGCGGCCTGCGTCTTCGGCGGCGTGCGATTGATCTCGTCGGCCAGGATCATGTTGGCGAAGACCGGACCGGGCACGAAGGTCAGCTTGCGCCCGCCGCCCTCCACATCCTGCAGGATCTCGGTGCCGGTGATGTCCGCGGGCATGAGATCGGGGGTGAACTGCACCCGCTGGAACTTCAGGTGGAAGACTTGGGCGATCGACTTGACGAGCAGCGTCTTCGCAAGTCCGGGGGCGCCGGTGATGAGGCAGTGGCCGCCCGCGATGAGGGCGATCAGGATCTGCTCAATCACGTCGCGCTGGCCGACGATGACCTTGGAGAGCTCCTGCTCGATGCGCGCCCGTCCCGCGACGAGACGCTCGACGACCTCCTTCTCGCTCGGGGGCGGAATCGGGGGAGGCGTGGCGGTTGCGGGGACGGCGGGATCGTTGGGTGGGGTCGCGAAGCTCATTCGTGGGTCATGATGTAGAAGATGATATTAATCCCGAGGGGATAGGCGATTTTCTCGGAGAAATTGTGGAAGTAGTAGTCGCTTTCACCCTCGCGCTCCCAGCCGTCACCGTTGTCGGTGTTGTGGGTGGCCAGCACGATGATGCGTCCCTTGTCGTCAAAAATGGCGCGGTGGTGAACCTCGCGGGCGTCCTCACTTTCCCAAGTGATACCGTGGTCCTGACTCGCAACGCCCAGCCCGACATTCGGCACCTGGCCCTTCGCCTTGATTTCGAAGACACCGCGATAAAGCGGGTGGTCGAGTGGGACTTCGACAAAATCGCGGTCAGGAAAGACCTCCTTGAAAACGTAGGCCACGTGGTCCCAGGCAGCCTCACCCCAAAAGTCATCCATCATCAGGAAGCCGCCGTTCAGCAGGTAATCCCGAAGGGCCACGGTTTCCGCCTCATCGAGCGCCATCCGCCCCGGCTCGGCCATGTAAATGAAGGGAAAATCCTTCAGCCGCGGATCCGTCAGAGTAATGATCCGTCCGCTCGGATCGACCCGGATCGACGTCATTTGCTGCACCCGGTAGGAGAGATTGAGGTCGCTGTCCGGCAAGTCGGTGCTCCAGCCCCCACGACTGCGCCGCCCGCCGTAGCCGCTGCTGCCATTGGAGTAGCGGATGCGGGTGAAGGTGAAGACATCGCGGCTGAAGTCCGACGGATTTTCCCACATCGGGGTGCCTGTGCTATCCGAGGGGACATCGCGCGCGGTTTCCGCCCGCTCGTAGCGGCTCTGTCCCCGGCCGCCGGCCCAGGACGGCCAGTTGGCGTTCATCTGCGCCATGACCAGGCCGCCCAGCAGGCCGAGGCCCGAGAGAAGGAGGACTCCGCGCTTCATGACGTGGGCGGGGTTTCGGCCGCGGCGGCCGGCGGGGATGACGGTGAGGACTCGGTCGGCTCGCAGCAGCCGGTGATCTCCTGCAGCAGACTCAGGGCCTCGCGGAAACGCGGCGCGTCCTCGAGAGCCCGCAGCACGTGGCGCCGCGCCGCCTCGGACTCGCCGGTCTGGTGCAACCACGACGCGAGCTGGTAGTGCTCGGAAGCCGGATTCGGCGGATCAAGCTCGAGCAGCGTGCGATAAGCTCCGATCGCGGCCGGCAGGTCAGCCAGCTTCGCGCTGGCGGCCCCCAGCTGGCGGTACGGCGGGGCGACGAGCGGATTCACCGCCAGAAAACGCTCGGCATTCTCCGCCAAGGCCGCCCAGTCCTGCGCCGCCTCGGCCATCTCCATCAGACGAAGGTAAACATCGGACGCCGCCGGATCCACCCGCGCCAACGCGGCAAGCGCGCTGCGTTCGCCCGCCGCATTGCCCTGGGCGCGGTGGGCCTCGGCCAGCAGCTTCCACGGACTGTCGGCCCCGGTCTGCTCCGGATACTTTTCCAACAGCCGGGTCAGGACCGGAATCGCATCCGCCCAGGCCTCCGCCTCGGCCAGACGGCGCGCCCGCCAGGTGAGCGCATAGTAATTGTCGGGATTCTCCTCGGCCCACGCCGAGAACCGGGTCTCGTCGCCTGATTCGACCAACGACTCGGGTGGCGGCGTCCAGTCCAGCCCGCGGCCCAGCCCCTCGGCGCGCTCGCGGGCAAAGGCGACAAACTCCCGCTCGACATTGGCCATCGAGGTCGTGTTGGCCGCAATCGCCCCATTGATATCCATCCCCAGGCCCACCGCCCGCAGGATCGCCTTGAGGGAATCGAGCCCGTGCCGCTCGATGATGTATTCAACGACCAGTGACGACTGGTAGTAGGCGAATTGCAGCGCCTGCGGCGTGGGCGGCGCGAGGAAGGCGGAACTGAGCTCGGAGACGGGCGTCATGCGCCCCTTCAGGATGAGGTCGCGGTACTGCGGGCTGAGCTGATCCCCCCAAGCGGGATTCGCCTGGCGCTCCTCGTAGACCGAGATGCCCTCACTCAGCCAGCGCGGCATCTTGTTGCCTGTCATCTGGAGGGTGATGACGTGACAGAACTCGTGCCACAGGACGGATTCCCAATTGACCGGCGTGCCCACGTTGACCGCCGGACTGTTGGCGGTGACGACGCGACCGAAGCACACGCCGAGATAACCGGGGACATCGGGTACGCCGAAGGTGCGGACGGCGAAATCGCGCTGGTCGGCAAAGATCTCGACCGTGGTTGGCTTGAACGGCTGGAAGCCATACTTCTCCGAAAGTTGGCGGTGGGCGCGCGTCAGCAGCGCGAGCACGCGCGGGCCATAGACGGCCGCCTCGCGGCTGGTCATGCGGACGATGAAGTCACCACTCGTGAGCGTGGTGTACTTCTGCATCGTCTCCTGCAGGGTCACGAGGTTGAAGGCCTCGACATTGAACTCATCGCGCACGCTGACTTCCTGCGCCAGCATCCAGCCCTCGGTCGACTCGCCCAGTCGCAGCAGGTCGGAGGCGAGCTGGGCCTTGGCCGGGAGGTAGTCCTTGTCCAGCTCCAGGGCGCTCCGCTGGTAGGCGGCACCCTCCGCAAAGCGATACTTCTGCGACAGCACGCGTCCGATGGTGTGATCGACAAGCGGATTCTCCTCCCACGGCTTGAGGGCCTCCGCGCGGGAGGCGCGTTCGCCGGACGGTTGGTTGCGCAGATGGGCGACGGCCGCGTAGTAGGCCCACGCCTCGGGGCTCGCGGGATTGATCGCGCGGACCTCGGCGAGGGCGTCCTCGGCCTCGCCGTATTGCTCCGCCACGATGCGATGGTCGGCCATGAGCAAGAGCGCGGGCACGTGGCGGGGATTCGCCTCCAGCGCGGCCTGCAGCGCCTCGATCATGGCGCCCCGGTCGCCGTTCTCATGCGCCTTGGCCAGGCCGTAGTGCAGATCGGCGTCATCGGGGATCCGCTTGATGCCCTCGGCAAAGGTCGTGGCGGCGAGGGCAAAGTCATGCTTGCTGAGGGCGAGCTCCCCCTTCGCGAGGTAGACATCGCGCAGATCCGGGTTGGCCTGGGCCAGCGGCGAGTAGATCCGGTCAAGCACCTCCTTGGGGTCGGAGCCCAGTTCGAGGGCCGCGCGGCCGAAAATGATCAGGTTCTCTGGATTGCGGTACATCCACGGCTGGGAGCGCACGGTCGATCCGATCTCGTTCAGCCACTCCTCCGCCTGCGCCTTGCGGCCTTGGGCCAGCGCGGCGGCACGGGCCACCCAGCGCAGCCGAATGCTGCCGGGCTCGCGGATGAGGCCACGGACCGCCGCGGCCTCCGCCTCGGCGTAGCGTCCCACGGTCAGGAGCGCCTCCGAGAGCAGCAGGTGCCAGTCGGCCGGCGTCGCGGGATCGTCGACCAGGGCCAGGGCATCATCAATGACCTCCTCATACTCGCCTTGCCGGAGCTGGGACCAGGCCGCCGACACCTCGGCCGCGGCGGCCGGCGCGACGGCCAGCCCCAACAGGGCCAAGACCAGCAAAAGGGGACGACGGAGCCACGCAGACACAGAACCAGTGCGTGGGACCTCGGGGGTGACCGGCATGCGAAAGAGTGGGCTGATGGGGGGATTATTTCAAGCGACTCGCCACTTCTTTCTGCAAGACGCATGCCCGGGACAAATGTTACCGCGGCCTGGATGAATGAAGGCCAGTCCCAGCGGTTTCTTCCCGGAATAGGGAATTAAACCCGCTTTCGATGCCCTGTCGGGGCGGAACCGGACCAAGGGCCACGAAAAAGCCGGTCCCGCGTACACGGGACCGGCTGGATTTGAGGGGGAAGCAGCGAAGCCCTACTTGGTCAACGCGGCCAGCAGCAGGATCGCCATCTGGGGACCGAGGTGCGAATCGGTGGAGTCGAAGTACTCGTCCAGCGCATGGGCGCCGAAACCGGCGCCGCCGCCGCCGATGGTGACCGCGGGCACATTGAGGTTCATCGGCACATTGGAGTCCGTCGATCCCGCGCTGTGGATGGGCTGCATGCCCAGCGCAACAATCGCGGCGTTCGTGGCCGTGATGATCGGCGACTGCTGGGAGGTCTCGCCGGCCGGACGGAGCCCGACCAGTTCGAGTTCGACGCTCAGATTGCCGCGGCCGCCCCAGCGCTTGTTCTCGTCCTCGACCGCGCTGTTCACCGCGGTCATGAACTGCTCCTTGACCGCCTCGAGCGCGACCATCGTCTCGGAGCGCATGTCGACCTCCATCCAGGCCTCGAAGGCGATGGAGTTGACGGAGGTGCCGCCGCCGATGCGGCCGACATTGAAGGTGGTCTTGGGCTGGCGCGGCACCTGGATGTCCGCGATGCCATCGATCGCCCGGCCGAGGGCGTGGATCGGGTTGGCGAGGCCGAAGGCGCCGTAGCTGTGGCCGCCGGTGCCCTTGAAGGTCACACGGTAGCGATAGCTGCCGACGCCGGCGCTCGTCACGCGGTTCACGCTGGTGCCATCGATGGAGATGAAGAAATCGATCTGATCCTTGAGCGTGTCGCGGAAGAGCGCCTTGACCCCGCGCAGATCCCCGAGGCCCTCTTCGCCGACGGTCGCGACAAAAGTGATGGTGCCCGCGGTGCGGACCTTCCCTTCATCCATCGAGCGGATGATGTTGAGCAGGGCAGCGAGGCCGCGGGTGTCGTCAACGATGCCGGGGGCGCGCAGGATGTTGCCCTCGCGCTTGACCTTCACATCGGTCCCTTCCGGGAAGACCGTGTCGAGGTGGGCGGAGATCACGACATTCGGCGTGGGCTTCTCGCCCGGGCGGACGCCAATGACATTCCCTTCCTTGTCGATGCGAACGTCCTTCAGGCCGAGTTCCTTGAACAGGCGCTCCATCTCGCGGGCGCGAACCTCCTCCTTGAACGGCGGCGCGGGGATCTCGTTGATGCGCACCTGCTCGTCGAGCGTCCACGGCTCGTTGCGCTTGGCGGCCTCGAGCGCGGCCTTGACCGTCGGGTCGTTGATCAGGACGGCGGGATCGCCGACCGCCCGGGCGGCGGGCGAGAAAAGGACCACGACCAGGCCGACGGTGGCGAGGGCGCGAGTGAGCAGGGAACGGGGGCGAGGGATAAGGAGACGCATACCGGTTTATGGGAAACCGTCCGCGGTCCGGCAAGCAGCGGATACCCACCCGGCCGAAATGCAAAAGGGCGGAATATGCGCCAGTTTTCGGCCTAATTAGACCACGGATCCGGTCAGGAATACCCCGAGGGTCCGTAATTGCTTTTGACCGTCCGGCCCCGGTCAACTTGTGTCCTCCCCTTACCCTCCGCCCCCTCTTTATCATCATGCCCGCGAATCCCACCATCATTTACACCAAGACCGACGAGGCCCCGGCGCTCGCCACCTATTCGCTCCTGCCGATCGTGCAGGCCTTCACCAAGCACTCGGGGATTGCGGTGGAGACCCGGGATATCTCGCTCGCCGGTCGCATTCTGGCCCAGTTTCCCGAACTCCTGACCGAGTCGCAGCGCGTGGGCGACCACCTGGCTGAGCTCGGCGCCCTGACGCTCAAGCCCGAGGCCAACATCATCAAGCTGCCGAACATCAGCGCCTCCGTGCCGCAGCTGAAGGCCGCCATCGCCGAGCTCCAGGCCAAGGGCTGCAAGATTCCCGACTTCCCCGAGAATCCGGTCACGGACGCCGAGAAGGATGCCCGCGCCCGCTACGCCAAGGTGATGGGCAGTGCCGTCAATCCCGTGCTCCGCGAGGGCAACTCCGACCGCCGCGCGCCCAAGGCCGTGAAGGACTACGCCAAGAAGCACCCCCACTCCATGGGCGCCTGGTCGCCGTCCTCCAAGACCCGCGTGGGCACGATGGGCAAGCATGACTTCTTCTCGAACGAGAAGTCCCTCACCGTCCCCGCGGAGACCACGGTGAAGATCGAGTGGATCGGCGCCGATGGGTCGGCCAAGGTCCTCAAGGAGAAGACCCCGCTCAAGGCCGGCGAGATCCTCGACGCCACCGTCATGAGCAAGCGGGCGCTCGTCGCCTTCATCGAGCAGCAGGTCGCCGCGGCCAAGGCCGACGGTGTGCTCTTTTCGGTCCACCTCAAGGCCACCATGATGAAGGTCTCCGACCCGATCATCTTCGGTCATTTCGTCCGGGTGTTCTTCAAGGACGTGCTCGCGAAGCACGCCACCACCCTCGCCGCGCTCAAGGTCGACCTGAACAATGGCTTCGGCGACCTCCTGGCCAAGATCGCCACCCTCCCCGCAGACCAGAAGTCCGCGATCGAGGCCGACATCGCCGCCGCCTACGCCAATGGGCCGGCCCTCGCGATGGTCAATTCCGACAAGGGCATCACCAATCTTCACGTGCCGAGCGATGTCATCGTCGACGCCTCGATGCCGGCGATGATCCGCACCTCGGGCCAGATGTGGAATGCCCAGGGCAAGGCCCAGGACACGCTCTGCGTGATCCCGGACAGCAGCTACGCGGGCGTCTACCAGACCACGATCGACTTCTGCAAGAAGCACGGCGCGTTCGATCCGAAGACGATGGGCTCCGTGCCCAATGTCGGCCTCATGGCCCAGGCCGCCGAAGAGTACGGTTCCCACAACAAGACGTTCCAGATTCACGCGCCGGGCAAGGTTCGGGTCACCGATTCCTCCGGTCAGGTGCTGCTGGAGCACGCGGTGGAGGAAGGCGACATCTGGCGCGCCTGCCAGACCAAGGATGCCCCGGTTCAGGATTGGGTGAAGCTCGCGGTGAACCGCGCGCGTCTGTCCAATACGCCCGCCATCTTCTGGCTCGATGAGCAGCGCGCCCACGACGCACAGATCATCGCCAAGGTGAAGAAATACCTCGCCCAGCACAACACGCAGGGACTCGACCTCAAGATCCTGGCTCCGGCCGCCGCCTGCGAGGCGACGCTGGTCCGCCTCAAGGCCGGTCAGGACACGATCTCGGTCACGGGCAATGTGCTCCGCGACTACCTGACGGACCTCTTCCCCATCCTCGAGGTGGGCACCAGCGCCAAGATGCTCTCGATCGTCCCGCTGATGAACGGCGGCGGCCTGTTCGAGACCGGCGCCGGCGGCTCGGCCCCGAAGCACGTCGAGCAGTTCCAGCAGGAGAACTACCTGCGCTGGGACAGCCTCGGCGAATTCTTCGCCCTGGCGGCATCATTCGAGCATCTTGCCGTGACCCAGAACCACGCCCGCGCCCGCGTGCTCGCCGACACCCTCGACCAGGCCAACGGTCGCTTCCTCGAAACGGACAAGTCCCCCGGCCGCAAACTGGGGACAATCGACAACCGCGGCAGCCACTTCTACCTCTGCCTCTATTGGGCCCAGGCCCTCGCCGCCCAGTCGAGCGACGCCGAGCTGAAGGCACGCTTCACGCCGATCGCGGCTCAGCTGGCGGCGCAGGAGGCAAAGATCGTGGCCGAGCTGCTCGCCGTCCAAGGCAAGCCCGTCGACGTGGGCGGCTACTACCAACCGGACGACGCCAAGGCGGCGGCGGCGCTGCGGCCCAGCCCGACGCTCAATCAGATTCTGGCGCAGGTTTGACCGGAGCCGGCGCGTCGCCGGTGCGCCGGTAAATCCGCCGGTGGCCAAACTCGGCCACCGGCGTGTAGTGGCGTGCCACATACTCCGCCAGTTCCGGCAGGGTCTCGTGGCCGAAGTACGACCGGTTATCGAACACGAAGGCCCCCGGGCCAGTGGCATCGACGAACCACGCCGGGGCGGCGCGGTTGAGGTCGTGCAGATAGCGGTTGCGGTAAAAATGCCTCAGCGGGGACTCCGAGATCTGGAACGCCGAGTGGGCATCACGGGTGGCATGCGGTAGTCCGGTTTCGACATGGAG
>CAYZCV010000103.1:0-13281 GCA_964476965.1 uncultured Opitutus sp.
TGGACGAGATCAAGCGGGCCAAGAACATCATCCTCTTCATCGACGAGCTCCACACCATCGTGGGAGCCGGCGCGGCCGAGGGTGCCATGGACGCGTCCAACATCTTCAAGCCGGCGCTCTCCCGCGGCGAGCTCCAGTGCATCGGTGCGACGACCCTCAACGAGTACCGCAAGTACATCGAGAAGGACAGCGCTCTCGACCGGCGCTTCCAGTCGGTCAAGGTCGAGCCGCCGTCGGTCGACGACACGATCACCATCCTGAAGGGCATCCGCGGCAAGTATGAGGATCACCACAAGGCGATCTTCACCGACAAGGGCATCGAGGCCGCGGCCAAGCTGTCCGACCGCTACATCACGGGCCGATTCCTGCCCGACAAGGCGATCGACGTCATGGACGAGGCCGGCTCCCGCGCCCGCATCGCCGCGCTGAACCGTCCGCCTGACATCGAGGATCTCACCAAGGAGATCGAGCAGGTTTGCGCGCAGAAGGAGGAGGCCATCGCCAAGCAGCATTTCGAGGAGGCCGCCAAGTTCCGCGACAAGGAGAAGCAGCTCCGCACCAAGCAGGAGCAGGTGACCGAGTCGTGGAAGAAGTCGCGTGACGAAAAGCGGGTCAGCATCGACGAGGACCTGATGATGCAGGTCGTCGCTGACTGGACCGGCATCCCGCTCTCCCGGATGGAGAAGAAGGAAAGCGAGAAGCTGCTGGGCCTCGAGGCCGAGATCCAGAAGGCCGTCATTGGCCAGGAACTCGCGTCCATCTCGATCGCGCGCGCCTTGCGCCGTTCCCGGGCTGACCTCAAGGATCCCCGCCGTCCGATTGGCTCCTTCATGTTTGTCGGCCCCACGGGCGTCGGCAAGACGGAGACCGCCAAGCAGCTGGCGTCCCAGATGTTCGGCAACCAGGACGCGCTCATCCAGATCGACATGAGCGAGTACATGGAAAAGTTCGCCGTCTCGCGGCTGGTGGGCTCGCCTCCCGGCTATGTCGGCTACGAGGAGGGCGGCCAGCTGACGGAGGCCGTGCGCCGTCGTCCGTACTCGGTCATCCTCTTCGATGAGATCGAGAAGGCGCATCCGGACGTCCTTCAGCTGCTGCTGCAGATCCTCGAGGACGGCCGCCTGACCGACTCGCTCGGTCGTGCGGTCGACTTCCGCAATACGATTATCATCATGACGTCGAACGTCGGGGCGGCCCTGCTCCAGCGCCAGACGTCAATGGGCTTCGCCGCCGCCACGGGCAGCTTCTCGGACCACGAGAAGATGCGCGAGAAGGTGCTCGAGGAGGCGAAGCGGGTTTTCAAGCCCGAGTTCCTCAATCGTATTTCCGACATCATCTTCTTCCGCCCGCTCGGGAAGGACGATCTCATCAAGATCATCGAGATCGAGCTGGTGAAGTTCTCGAAGCGGCTGGTTGAACGGAAGATCACCCTCGAGTTCAGCCCCGAGGCCAAGACGCTGCTGATCGAGAAGGGCTACGACGAGAAGTACGGCGCACGTCCGCTGCGCCGGGCCGTCGAGCACTACCTCGAGGACCCGCTGGCGGAAGCCATCCTGCGCGGCGACGTCAAGGAAGGGGAAGCCGTCCTGGTCGTCCGCAATGGCGAGAAGCTTGAGTTCAAGCAGAAGGAGCCAACGACGCCGGCGGCCGACACCGGCGTGGCCTCCTGACCGGCCTCACGCCGCAGAAACTTCAAAGGCCGTCCCGCGAGGGGCGGCCTTTTTCTTGGCCAGGATCCGTTCCCTCGGGTCAGGGGTTGATCAGGTAGAACTGCGTCTGACGACCATTGATCCAGTCCCAGCGCCCGTCCTCCAGGATCGCCGCATCTTCCTCGAGCGAGAAGCGAACGGCCTGACCGCCCCACTCAGGGACTTGGTGGGTCGCGTTGAGCTCGATGGAGTGCCAGGTGTTGGGTCGGAAGATGGCATCGCCCCGTACGGGGATGGCGACCTGGTTGTCGGACATGCCGATGGGCGGTCCGGCCGCGTGTCCGTGATAGCCGATGGCGTGGCAGTAGATGTGCGGGACCAGACCTTCACGCTTCGCCTGTTCGATCGCCGCGGCCAAGGCCTGATTGCCGGTTCGCCCAGGCTGGGCCTGCAGCATGGTGATTTCCTGCAGGCGGTTCGCGGCGCGGAGACCATCCTTCAGTCCCTGGGGCGCGTCGGTCTCGCCAGGCTTGAGCACGTAGGCGAGGTGCTGGGTGTCGGTCGAAAAGCCCAAATAGACGATCCCGAAGTCGGTGTGCAGCATGTCACCGGGCTGGATCACGCCCTGCGCCGTGGCGGGCGTTCCGCCCTGCCGCCAGATCGTGATTGAGGGATGGAACCACTGGCCAAGGCCCATTTCGGCGACCCGCTGCCGCATCCACCAGACAACATCCTGCGTCGTGGTCTTGCCCGGAGTGATGACCTGATTGGAAAAGGCCTCGCGGATGACTAGATGGGCGACGGTCATGACATGACGATACGCCTGGGTTTCCTCGGCCATCTTTACCTCGAGCCATCCGACGGCGAGCATCTCGGCCGACTTGACGCGAGCGCCGAGATCCGGCCCGAGCGCCTCCATCAGGCGGCGCTTCTCGTTCGCCGTGATCCCGTCCGCATGGTTCCACGCATCGGACTCATTGATTCCGATGGTCCGGGGGTTCTTCTCTTCCACCAGTTTGCGCAGCGCGCCGTACTGCGCGGCCGGGGTGCTCTCGACCTGGACCGGGGTGTAAATCCGGTCGTAATCGAACCGACCGATCGAGTAGCGCTCGACGGGCTTGCCGCCACCCGGATTGAAGAAGACCAGAATCGTCCGCCGCCGTGAGGCGTAGTAGGTGATCGGTGACATGGACCCGAAGACCGGGTCCTCGTTGTACTCCCGGGTGGGGATGATCCACATGTCGATCCCCTCACGGGTCATCAGTCCGGGGAGCACGGTGTCGAAGCGCTTCTTGATCCAGGGGGTGATCAGCTCGTTCTGCTCGCGGTGCGTGAGGATGCGCTGGGTGGCGTCCGGAAACACCGGCTGCGCGAGCAGCGCGAGGGACGTCAGCAGGAACAGGGCGAACACAGTCGGGGCGGTGCGCTTCATGAAAGAGGAGGGGCCGGAATCGCCGAAGGGAGCCCGGGCGGAAGGGCGGTCACGCCCACTCGGGCGGATTCTGCAGGTGCGGCTTGAGCACACCGATGCAGGGCAGGTTGCGGTACCGTTCAGCGAAATCGAGTCCGTAGCCGACGACGAATTTGTCGGGAATCTGGAATCCGACGAAGTCGGCCTCGAACTCGACCTCGCGGCGGCCCTTCTTGTCGAGCAGCACGCAGGTCTTCACGCTGGCCGGACTCTGCTTCTGGATCAGGCCAACCACCATCGAGAGGGTTTTGCCCGTATCAAGAATGTCGTCGATCAGCAGCACGTGCCGGTTGGCCACGTCGAGGGTGAGGCTGTGAAAGAGCTGGGGTTTTCCGAGTGAGCGGGTCTCGTTGCGGTAGCTGGAAATCCGGATGCAATCCAGGCGGATGGGATTGGCGATCGCGCGCACAAGGTCGGCCGTGAACAGGATCGCGCCATTGATGATCGACACCACGGTGATCTCCTCGTCGCCATAGGCGGCGGCGACATCGGCACCGAGCTTGCGGATCCGCCGCTTGATGGCGTCCTCGGTCACAAGGATCGAATCCAGATCGGCGTGGGCGGGGTGCAGCTTCGTGGAGGAGGCCATGCGAATGACGGTACGGAAGCAGAAAGCCGGCCGCTTCTGCAAGGTTTCCGCGGGCGGAACCCGTTATTTCCTTTGACTCGACCGGGGCCGAATTCTTCCCTCAGCGTGCACCTGCACGCATGATTTCGATCCGCATCCAGCAACTGTCGAAGCGGTTCGGCTCTGTGGTCGCCCTCCATGGCCTTGATCTGACCATCGAACCGGGCGAACTCTTTTTTCTCCTTGGGCCCAGCGGCTGCGGCAAGACGACGCTCCTGCGGAGCATGGCGGGCTTCTATATTCCGGAGGAGGGGCGGATCCTGTTCGGTGACGAGGATGTGACGAAACTTCCCCCGCACAAGCGGAACACCGGGATGATGTTTCAGAGCTATGCGCTCTGGCCGCACATGACCGTGGCGGAGAATGTCGCCTTCGGCCTGCAGGAACGAAAGGTCTCAAAGGAAGAGATCCGCCGCCGCGTGGGCGATGCGCTGACGTCCGTGCGGATGGATGCGTATGCCGAGCGCCGCCCCAATCAGCTTTCCGGTGGCCAGCAACAACGGGTCGCCTTGGCCCGCGCACTGGTCATTCGCCCGCGCTGCCTGCTCCTGGACGAGCCGCTGTCCAATCTGGACGCGAAGCTCCGGCTGGAGATGCGCGCGGAGATCCGACGAGTCTGCAAGGAGTTCAAGCTGACGACGGTCTATGTGACGCACGACCAGAAGGAGGCGCTGTCGATCTCGGACCGCATGGCCATCCTTGAGGGTGGTCGCATTCTCCAGGTGGGATCCCCCCGGGAGGTCTACCGTCGCCCGCGGCGCAAGACGGTCGCGCATTTTATCGGGGAGACGGATTTCATTCCCGGCAAGGTGCGGAGTGTCGCCGGAGACCGGGCCGTGGTCGACACGGCGATTGGCGTATTCGAGGGCGTGATGGGCGATCCCGCGGTCAAGCCCGCAACCGGCGCAACCGTGACCCTTTCGATCCGGCCCGAGTGCTGGTCGCTGGGGACCGTGACGAAACCCTTCAACTCGGTTGCCGGGCGGATTGGTGAGTCGGTTTATCTCGGCGAAGTTGCGCAGTACGATTTTGTCGCGGGCGGGACGACGCTGAAGATCTACGAACTTAATCCGCGTCACGTGGGTCAGGGCTCGGCTGGCGAGCTCCATGCGCAGGTGGCGGTTGAGGACGTTGTCGTGCTGGCTGATTGATTCCCGTCTTCGCGTGAAACAGGCGATCATCATTCTGGCCTTGATCGCAACGGTCGCCCTCCCGTTTGCCCTGCGACCTTCGCATACGGCGGCGGCGCGAACAGATGAGACGTTGGTGGTGATCACGCCCCACAACGAGGCCATCCGCCAGGAATTCGCCGCGGCCTTCAGGACCTGGTATGCCGCGAAGAAGGGGCGCTCGATCACGATCGACTGGCGTGTGATCGGCGGGACCAGCGAAATTGCCCGCTTCCTGGAGGGCGAATACGTCGCCGCGTTTCAGAACTTCTGGACCAATGAACTCAAGCGGCCGTGGAGTTCCGAAGTCCTGGCCGGATTCCACAATCCGCGTCTGGCACCGGACGCCACGGCCGAAGCGCGTGCGGCCCGCGAGGCGTTTCTGGCCTCTGACGTCAGCTCCGGCATCGACCTGTTCTTCGGCGGCGGGACCTATGACTTTGTGCGTCAGGCGCAGGCCGGCCGCATCGTTGACAGCGGGATCATTCGCCGGTTTCCGGAGTGGTTTACCGATGATGTCATCCCGCGGCGCTTCGCCGGTGAGGAGTACTGGGACCAGGAGGGCCGCTGGATCGGCACAGTCCTGAGCAGTTACGGGATTATCTTCAACCGGGATTCCCTCGCGCGACTTGGGGTCGAGGCGATTCCGCGGCAATGGGATGATCTCAAGGATCCCCGCCTGGCCGGCGAGGTGGCCCTGGCGGATCCGACGAAGAGCGGGTCCATCGCCAAGGCCTTCGAAAACGTCATCCAGCAGCAGATGCAGCGTCGTCTGGTCGCCCTGCAGGCGGGCGGCGGTGGCGATGCGAAGGCGATCGAGGCGCGAGCGGTGAGCGAGGGCTGGCGTGATGGCCTCGCGCTGATGCAGCTGATCGGGGCCAATGGTCGCTACTTCACTGACACGTCGCAAAAGCCTCCGATCGACGTTGCGGCGGGCAATTGTGCGGTCGGCATGTGCATTGATTTTTACGGTCGCCAGCAGGAGGAGGCCATCCGCCGGCGGGGAAACGGGGATCATATTGGTTATGCCACCCCGATTGGCGGCAGCGTGAGCTCCGTCGATCCGATTGCCCTCATGCGGGGGGCACCCAATCGGGAGGCGGCCATCGCCTTCATTGAATTTGTGATGTCGCTTGAGGGCCAGAAGCTCTGGAATTTCCGCCCGGGAACGCCGGGCGGCCCTGAGCGCTACGCGCTGCGGCGAATGCCGGTGCGGCGGGATTTTTACCGCGATGAGTTCAAGGTCCACCGGTCCGATCCGGAGTCGGCCCCCTACGCTGAGGAGGATCAGCTGGTTTATCGGGCGGCCTGGACCAGTGCGATCTTTCGCGAGATGTCCTTCGTGATCCGGGTCATGTGCCTCGATACCCATGTTGAGCTGGCCCGGGCCTGGCGGGCCATCAATGCCGCTCCGGCGGGTGCCCGTGAAGCGGCGCTGGCCGTGCTCCAGAATCTGGACGCCGTGACGTACGAGCAGGTGAACGGCCCGATCAAGCAGGCGCTGAACTCGCGCGACAAGGCGGAGGAAATCCGGCTGGCCCGCGATCTGGGCAACCGATTTCGTGCGCAGTATGCGGAGGCCGAGCGCATCGCCCAGGCCGGAACGCGCTGAGGGCGTGGCCGCCCAGCCTTACCAGCGCGCGACTTTCGCCGCGAAGTCAGCCCGGTCACTGGCCCGGAAAAACGAGGTGCCAGCGACAAACGTGTCGGCCCCGGCCTGACGGCATTGGGCTCCCGTGGCGAGGTCGACCCCGCCGTCGACTTCGAGGCGGAATGAAAGCCTCCGTTCGCTGCGCCAGCGGGCGATCTGTTCGATCTTGGGGAGCATGTCGGCGCGGAAGGGTTGTCCGCCGAAGCCGGGCTGGACCGTCATCACCAGAACAAGATCAACCTGATCGATGAACGGTTCAATCGCCGACGCCGGCGTGCCCGGGTTCAGCACGATGCCATTCTTGCATCCGAGCGCGCGGATTCGCGCCAGGGTCGCTGCGTGGTCGAAGGCGGGTTCGATGTGGATACTGATCAGATCCGAGCCGGCCTTGGCAAAGGCTTCCACGTAGCGGTGGGGCTCGTCGAGCATCAGGTGGGTGTCGAAAAAAAGCTTCGAGTGCGGACGCAGTGCGGCTACCGTCTGCGGTCCGAAGGTGAGGTTCGGCACGAAATGGCCATCCATGATGTCGATGTGCATCCAGGCGAGGCCAAGTTGGCCGACCAGGTCGGTGGCCGCGGCGAGATTCGCATGGTCGCCGGCGAGAAGCGAGGGGGCGAGGATCGGGGTGAGGGGCACGCCGAAATCATGGACGGGCGGGCCCGCTCCTGTAAAGCGCTCGCGACTCTACCAAGTATCGAGCACGGCCCGGCGTACGCTTTCCGCCAGCGACTCAGCCAGGAGCGGGAGCGTCTGATACTCGGCCTGCAGCTGGCCACTGTCGGTGAACAGCTGCTTCTTTGAGGTCAGGAGGCGATCCTCAAAGAGTACGCGATCGTTGCGTTCGTTGCGCAGGGTCGCCTTGGCGGACAACGTCAGGTTGAATTTGCGGGCGAGTCCGGTGTCGTCAGGTCGGACGGTGGCGACCTCGCGGCCGTAGTCGGTCAGGACCACCACGAGCGTGGCGTCGGCCTCCTCCGGAGAATTGACGAGGGTGATTCGCCCGTCGCGCAGCAGGTGCTCGCGGATTTGGGTGCTGACCAGGGCCACGGCCTGGGGTAGGGCCGTGGTGTTACTGACCGGGGACACGTAGAGGGTGCGGAACGTCAGTTCGGACCCGGTGCCCAGCTGGTAGTGGGCGCACCCCCCGGAGAGAAGCGCGAAAGCCAGCAGGCAACTGCAAAGAAGGCCAAGCCTCATGGCGACGGAGGCCGGGGCACCGGCCTAGAAGAGACCGAGGAACTTGCGACGGGGAGCCGGAGCGCTGCCGTCGGCCGGGGCTGCGCTGGCGCGGCGGGCTTCCACGGCATCCAGTTCAGCCAGCTTTTCGCGGGCTTCGGCCGCAATGGTCGAATCCGGGTAAACCGTGATGGCTTCGTTGTAGAAGACCCGGGCTGCCTTGTAGTTGGAGCGACGGTTGAAGTAGAAGTCGGCGATCCGCATTTTGCTCTCGGCCAGCATCTGCTTCATGTTGCCGAGACCGCGTTCAGCCTCGGCGACATTGGTGTCGCTGGGGAAGAGGATCATGAAATCCTCAAAGTAGGTGATTGCTTCGCGCGTGGCCGCCTGGTCGTAAGCGGGACCATCGACGAGCGAGGCATGGGTTTGGGCGAGCTTCAGGTAGGCGTCGGGGGCCAGGAGGCTCTGCGGGTAGAAATTGATCATGCGGTCCAGCGCGTCGATGGCCTCGGCGTCCGAATCCATCTGCTGATGGGCCCGTGCGATATTCATCAGCGCCAGCGGCGCGTAATCGCTGTACGGAGCGTTCACCAGGATCTGCTCGAAATAGATGATGGCCCGGTCGGGCGCCTTGAAGCCCGGGATAAAGCCGAGCATGCGGTTCCGTGCGCCGTCCAGCAGGGCGCTGGCGATGCGGTACTGTTCGCCGACGATCTCATTGAAGCGCGGGGTATTGGGATAGCGGCTGACGAGGATCTGAAAGGCCTCGAACGCCTTGAAGTACTCCTGGCGACGGAGACGCAGGTGGGCCATGCGGTAGTAGGCCTCGGCCGCGTAGAGCGAGTTGACGTAGCGGCGGGTGACACGGTCGTAGTCCTTGATGGCGGCCCGGGCGCGCCCGGCCTCCTCCGCCGAACGGGCGCGATTCATGAGCTCGAGCGCATTGCCGGCATCTTCACCGACCAGACCGGACAGCACGCCTCCCTCGGTGCGCCAGCCGCCCTGCGGGGTCCAGACGAGGTCAGCGCGAGCCAGCCCAGCCGAGAAAATGAGGGCCAAGGCGGCAAAGACGAGGGCGCGGCACGCGCGGACAACAGGAAGGGGCATAAAAGTGATTACCAGCGAACCAACGCGCTACCGTAGGTCAAGCCCGCCCCAAATGCGACCAGCAGGGTGATCTGGCCGGGCTGGATCCGGCCGGAACGACGGGCCTCGTCGATCGCGAGCGGGATGGAGGCAGCCGACGTGTTCCCGTAGCGTTCCAGGTTGATATAGAACCGGTCCAGCGGTAGCTCAAGGTACTGGGCGATCGCATCGATGATGCGGAGATTGGCCTGATGGGGAATCACGCAGCTGATTTGATCCGCATGAAGGCCATGTTGTTCCAGAATATCGCGGGCGGCATCCTCCATCTCGCGTACCGCCACTTTGAAGATCTCGCGGCCCTTCATCTGGATCACCTTCGGTGGGCCCTCGGGGCCGGGGTGGAGGCTGCCGCCACCCGGAATGCAGAGGAGATCCGTATAACCACCCTCGGTGTAGAGCTTGGCCCCGAGTAATTGGGCGCCAGGCGTACGAGAGGGGCCGAGCACAACGGCCCCGGCGGCATCACCGAACAGGACACAGGTGGTCCGGTCCTTCCAATCCAGCACGGAGGAGAGTTTTTCGGCCCCGATCACCAGCGCATGGCGGTAGCGCCCTGAGCTGAGCATCGCCCAAGCGGTATCGAGGGCAAAGATGAATCCGGAACAGGCCGCATTGAGGTCGAAGCAGGCGGCATGGGCCGGAACGCCCAATTTTTTTTGCACGATGCACGCGGTCGCCGGCATCGGCAGATCGGGTGTGATGGTCGCAACAATGAGCAGATCGATCTGGCTGGCTTCGAGGCCGGCGTCGGTCAGGGCCTTGGTGGCTGCGGCCGCGGCCAGGTCGGAGGTCGCCTCATCCGGCGCGGCGATCCGCCGCTCGCGGATTCCGGTGCGGGTGAAGATCCACTCGTCGGAGGTGTCCACAATCTTGGACAGATCGTCGTTGGTCATGATCCGGGCCGGCGTGTAGGAGCCGGTGCCCAGGATGGCGATTGCGGGAGAACCCATGAAGTGTGGGAGGGAAGACGTCAGTCTTCCGATGAGGAATCAGCGGGTTCGGGCCGCATGGCTTCGTTGGCCCGGGCAACATCGGCCTCGATCAGGTGATTCATATCCGCCTTCACCACATCGCTGGCGATGTGCAGGGCTGCCTTGATCGCATGACGATTGCTCGAGCCGTGGGCCTTGAGCACGTTGCCACGCAGACCGAGGAGGGGGGCTCCACCGTACCGCTCGGGATTGATCCGCTGCTTGAGCGCATTGAACGCGCCGCGGGCGAGGAACGCGCCGGCGGCGCGGATGGGATCCGCGCTCAACTCATCCTTTAAAATACCGGAGATGAACTTGGCCAACGATTCCCAGCTCTTGAGCAGGAGATTGCCGGTGAAGCCGTCGCAGACGGCGACATCGCAGTGGTCGGTGAAGACCTGGAAGCCCTCAGTCGGTCCCGCGTAGTTGATGACATCGCCGACACGCTTCATGAGCTCGTGAGCCTCGGTGGTCAGATTGTTTCCCTTGCCCTCTTCGGTGCCGATCGTGAGCAGGCTTACGCGGGGCCGGGCGATTCCGAGCACGATCCGCGCGTAGTGGGTCCCGAGGATGGCGTTGTGCACGAGATGCTCGGCGCGGGCTTCCGGGTTGGCACCAGCATCGATCAGGACGAAATGCCCGTTGTCGCGCGGGATAATTGCGGCGAGGGCAGGGCGATCGACCCCCTCCATGGTGCGAAGCCGGAGCGTGCCACCGGCCATCAGGGCGCCGGTGTTGCCGCAGCTGACGACGATGCCGGCCTCGCCCTCCTTGACTCGCTCAATGGCTCTCACCATCGAGGCGTCGCGCTTGCGACGAAGTGCCTGCATCGGCTTGTCATCCATCGTGATGACTTCCGATGCATGGAACAGATCGAGGGAGGGATGGCCCTCAAGCCCGGCCTTCGCAAGCAGGGGAAGGAGGATGGCCTGATCGCCAACCAGCGTGACCGGGTTGAGCTCGGGAAACTCGGCGAAGGCGAGTTTTACCGCCTCGACGACTTCGGACGGGCCCAAATCCGCGCCCATCGCGTCCAACGCGATGCGCCCGGAAACGCCGGTTTTGTTAACCATCACAGGCGGATGGCGTTAAAAAAAGCGCGCAGAGCGCTCAGACGGTGACGTCGAGCACCTGGCGACCGCGGTACATCCCGTTCTTGGGGTTGACCCGGTGCGGGCGAAAAGCGCTGCCATCCGTCGGATCCTTGGCGACCTGGGGAGCCTTGAAGGCGTTGGCTGCGCGGCGGTTAGCGCTGCGGCGTTTGGACTGCTTGCGTTTCGGATTGGCCATGGTGGGAGCGGTTTAGAGTGTGGAGAACGTTGAAAGAACGTCCGTTGTAGCGAGTTAAAGGGGATGAAATAAAGGTCCGCCAAACCTAGCGTCAAGCGAGATAACGCCCCCCCTGCGCGACGATTAACTGCAGCCGATTGCGGTAAACGTCCACGCTGCTGACCTCTGGCCTTTCCCTTCGCTCAGGCGATGGCCCTGTCGCCCAGTTCAATAACGATATCCGCAGCTGCCGCGAGGTCTTTGCTGTGGGCCGCGACCACGATGGTCTGTCCAAAGACGTCGCGTTGCCGCCGAAGCAGCGCGATCAAACGTGCCTCGGCGGGTGAATCGAGCGCTGAACTGGGTTCGTCCAAAAGCAGGATCGGTGCGTCGAGGTAGAACGCGCGGACCAAACCGATGCTCTGGCGTTGGCCTCCGGAAAGGTTCGAGCCGTTCTCTGTCAGGTGGGTCAAGATCCCTTGGGGTAGCTTTTCAATGAAGGCGAGTGCTCCGAGTTCCCGGCAAAGCCGGAGGACGCGCTCCGTGTCGGGTTCGGCCGCGCCGACCGTGATGTTGGCGAGGATTGTGCCGGGGAAGAACTGCACCTGCTGCGTCAGCACAGCGAGATGCCTGCGCAGGCTGTCCAAGCGAAAATAGCGCAGGTCATGGGCCCCCATCAAGATGCGTCCTTGTTCCGTCAGGTAGAGCCTTTGGATTAACGCGAGAAGGGTGCTTTTGCCGCAGCCGGGCTCGCCGACCAGGGCGGTTATCTTGCCTCGGGGAATGGTGGTCGTGAAGTTATGAAGGGTCGGCAGGCGGCCCGGGTGCTTGAAGGTGATCCGATCGAAGTGGAGATCGGCGACGTGGCGCGGGCCGAATTCGACGGTTCCCTCGTCTTTTTCCCTTTCAAGATCCATGATCTCAAAGAGCCGGTCGGCCGCGACGAGTGCTTCGCGAACCGAAGCGTTCAGGCCGATGAGCGCATGAAAGGGATCACTGAGGTAGGTAGCCAAGGTGTAACAGGACATCATCTGCCCCGGAGTCAGTTGGGAATCGAGTACGAGTCCCGCGCCGATCCAAAGCATGGCGATCTGGTAAACTTGACCGATCAGCGTGGTGACCGTGCTGCTTCCCAAGCTCAACAAGCCCGTGCGGCGGACGGCGCGCAGCAGGCGGACCAATTTCGTTTCCGCTTGGAGCGCGATGTGGCTTTCCAGCATGAATCGGCGAATGAGGGGCTGGGCGTTCAGCGATTCTACGAGATGGGCCGCGAAATCAGCTCCCCGCTCCATCAGGGTGCGCTGGCATCGGCGATTTCCCTGATCGACCAACCAGTAGACTGCCGCATTCAGGGGAAGGAGCGCGAGGGAGATGAGCGCAAGCCTCCAGGATGTGAGGACCATGAAGGTGAGCGCAAAACCAAGGATCAAGGGATTGATCAGGAGACTGAGCAGCGTGCTGTTGAGAAAATGACGAATCCGCGCGGCGTCGGCGACCCGCGAGGTGATTTCACCGACCCGCATGGTATCGAAAAAGGACTGTGGGAGCCGCAGCAAATGGCGAAAGTACGCCAGCATCAGCGCGGCATCGATCCTCTGAGCCAGAGTGAGTGAGACGATACCCTGAAGCCAGTTCAGGCTGAGCTTGAAGAGCAGGATACCCAACATCCCCCAACCGAGAAGATTCAACAGGCGTCGGTCCGCGTTTGGAACAACGCGATCAACAATTTGTTCGACGTATACTGACATGGCAACCCCTAGCGCGGTTGCCACCAGTGCCCCCGCGATTGCCGGTAAAACCAAGGCCCGGTGCGGGAGGAGAAGGTGGGCGCAACGAAGCCAGGGTGAGTGGGTGGTTGCGCTGGAAACGATTTCGTCGGAAGGCGCGACGAGGATCATGACCCCCGACCAGGCTTCGATGAAGCGCTCGCGACTCCAGCGCTCGACCCGGCCCAAAGCGGGATCCATGACCTCGACTTGATTGCCGGAGCAGCGTGTCAGGACAATAAAGTGAAGGTGGCGACCGTTGATGAGACAGTGGGCGATCGCTGGCAGCGGAATCGACGCTAGCGCATCGGGTTCCCCTTTCACACCCTTTGCCGTCAGGCCGATTCGCACAGCCCCTTCAATCAGCCCCAGAGCCGATGATCCT